>JAJZVZ010000075.1 GCA_021846945.1 Acidobacteriota bacterium
CCAATTTTTAAGTGCATAGCCGTCAATAACTTATGCATTGTCAAGTTCCATGGCATGGAAGAGGTCGTCGGTTCGATCCCGACCAGGTCCACCAAATAACACCTTCCAATTTAGAGACTTACGCGGCCAGCCTCGGAGCTGGCCGGAATCGTTTTAGCGCTAATTTTGCATTCCTCCGCAAGGAGCAACCCTGCTCTTTTGCGCGCAAAGTTGCCGAAGTTTTGCTCGTTTCGATCCCTGCTTTGCTCGGCTTTCCGATCGGCGCAAATCCGAAGACATTCGATCTACTTGCTCCGTCCGAAACCAATCCCAGGAAATGGCTGCGCATCTACTGGATCAATCAATAGTCCGGGAAGAAAATCAAGATCACGGCTGAAAGGAATGACAGCAGCCGGACCACGGCACCTGTACATGTATGGAGATTTATTTGCCTACCAAGCACGTCACCCAGAATCAAACTGTGCAGACAAGCATGGAAATGCTTGCGACAGGAAGACAACGGGATTGCTGTATCGGCGTCACGTGCGGATTGGCGAGATTTTCGCGATCGGCAAGGAATTGAGCAAATTGGAGGAAGTTGACGCCGGGTTGAGGCGGGGGGGACTCTTTCTGGCCGCGATCCAGCGAGCATCTCTGCCAGTGTCCGGCCACCGCTGTTTCCTACCTGACGCACATTTGGGTCGAAGTTTATGGCGCAGGGTGAAAAAATTTCGGCCATTGCACCAATTTTTGTGCAATTGGAAGGGAACACTTTCGCTGGGCTCTATCCTCCAACCTCTCCCCTGTTTGACCCTGCCCGCTCATCTAACTAGACTTTCAGGCAGGGTTTCTTCATGACGCCGCGCACATTTCGATGGTTTACCTTTCTTTCAGCCGCTGCTGCTCTAATGGCGGGCTTTGCGCCGGCCGCGGCCCGTGCTCAGTCTTCCAGCAGCAGTAGCAGTAGCAGCAGTTCATCCAACCAGCCGAACTCCTCCACGCAGGAGATGTACGTACAGGAGAAGACGCCGTCTCTGGTGGATCCCGCCGGTCCCACGATTTCTCTGATCAGCTCAGAACAGGTCTTCTACGTGGCCGTGGCGCTCAACGCCTGCGGATATAACGAGGGCCTTGAGCAGAGTTCTCCCATACGCAAGCAGGTGCGCGCCGAGATCAACGACGCGCTGGCCAGGAGCGAAGATGCCCGCACAAAACGCGACCAAGTGTGCCTCTACATTGCCCAGCACCGCATGACGGGCACGGAGAAGGATATCGCCCAATACATCTCTCTGGCGCTTTATCTAACGCCTCCGCCCCGTCTGGAAACGACTGCGGACCTGAGCGAGATGCCACCTGACGCCACTCAGGTTGCGGATTTTGTGCCTTTTCTCAGGGCCTTTGGCGAGGCGGTGGATCTGCATGGAATCTGGCTTGCGACGCACCACTACTACGATGAAGAAATTGACAGGTTGCACGATCCCCTGTCGCAGATGATCGTGGACACGAACCTCTACCTCAAGATGCCTGCGACCACCTATAGTGGACGGCGTTTCATTGTGGTGATCGAGCCCATGCTTTCGCCGGCGATGGTGAATGCCCGCGTCTACGGCGCCGATTACGTGGTGGTGGTTTCTCCGGTCAATGGCAATATTCCCATGGCGCAGGTGCGTCATACGTATCTGCATTACGTAATCGAGCCTCTGCTCTACACGCGGACCAACGCCATCAACCGTATGGCCCCGATTCTCAAGGCGATCCGCAACGCTCCATTGCCCTACATGTACCGGGCCGATCCGGTGCCGCTGACCGTCGAGTGCCTGATCAAGGCGATTGAGGCACGGATCATGGATACCGGCATTCCGATCTACCAGATTCCGCCCGGCGTGGACCGGTCGCAATTGCCGCGGTACGAGCGTCTGGTGATTCAGTCCCAGCAGAAAATTCTCGCTGCGCGCTGGGCCCAGGTTCAGCGGGACATGGCCCAGGGGTATGTGCTCACGCAGTACTTCTACGAGCAGTTGCTGCAATTTGAAAAGGGCCAGGCCAGCCTTGGCCAGACCATCGGAGAGATGGTGTACAGCATGGATATCGACCAGCAGGTGCACCGCGCTCGCGAACAGGACTTCGACCAGAACGCCGATGGCGACGAAGAAGTGTTGCAGCACAGCCAGCCGCGGAAGTTGACGGGGCTGGACCTTGCTGAGGCGCAGTTGGCAGCCGGAGATATGGCTGGGGCCAGCGCGATTGCCAATCAGGCACTTGCGGAGAAGACAAACACCCCGCAGTCGATCGCGGCGCGCGGCCGGGCAAACTTCATACTGGCCAGAGTGGCCATTATGAGCGGCCACCCAAATCAGGCCAGAGAGGATTTCGAGAAGACGCTGGCCACGAGCAAGGACGCCCGCGTTGTCTCCTGGACGCACATCTATTTAGGCCGGATGTACGATCTCGCTTGCCAGCGCGACCAGGCTTTGGAGCAATACAAGGAGGCCATGCAGACGCGCGATGGTCAATTGGACACCCGTCTGGCAGCCGAGCGCGGCCAGAAAGCTCCGTACGCGGTAAACGGGCATAGCTGCAGCGATGATTCGGCAGACGCCTCCTCGCCCGGCGCGGGAGCATCGCCGCCGGCAACGCCGGCAACGGCCCCATCGCCGGCGCAAGCGGGGCAAAATGGGGCGCAATCACCGCAATAGACCTCTGGCCGCGTCCATACCTGTCGCAACGGCGTCTAAAACCTAGGCGGCAGGCGTGCATTTTGGAACGGTATCTGGCTGGGATTGGAAATTCCTTCTTCCGCGGTGCACGGGTGTAGGATAAGCACAATCTTTTCTGCGCATTGCCTCTGTGGTACAGACTTTGCTTTACCAAGCCGCAGCGGGGCCCCGGCGACCGGGAATGGTTGCGGCCGGGCAGCCGTGGAACGCAAGCTGAAAGGTGCGAACCTAAAGGAATCAAATGGAAGCAGTCCTGACAGAACTCGAAGCGGCGCTTGGGCATACCTTTACCAGGCGTGAGCTGCTGGTGCGCGCGCTCACCCACCGGTCGCTGGCCAACGAATTCGCGCCAGAAAGCGCGGATGGTCATGACAAAGGGGCGGAAGACAATGAGCGCCTGGAGTTTCTGGGAGATGCCGTGCTGGGTCTGGTGGTGGCTGACGAGTTGTTCAAAGCGCATCCTGAGTGGCATGAGGGAGAGCTGACGCGGGTTCGTGCCCAGTTGGTGAGCCGGGAACACATGGCCGAGGTGGCTGAGGCGATCGGATTGGGGAAGTATCTGCGATTGAGCCGGGGAGAAGAGCGCAATGGCTTGCGGCACAGAAAGACGGTGCTTTCCAATACGATGGAGGCAGTGATTGCAGCGGTGTTTTTGGATGGAGGGCTGGAGACGGTTACGGCATTCGCGCGCCGCAACATCATGGGCGAAGCGGTTGAGCAACTGGCTGTGGAGTTACGCTCTGGAGCTGCGCTTGGCAACTATAAATCGGCACTCCAGGAACGGCTGCAGGCGGAGCGGGCCGGCACGCCTGTCTATCGTGTAAAGAACGAGAGTGGGCCGGATCACCGCAAGCGATTTCTGGTTGAGGTGCGCTTGAAGACCGATAGTGGAGAAGCCGGAAAGCCGCTGGCCCGCGGCATCGGCACGACCAAGAAGTATGCCGAACAGGATGCGGCGCGCCGCGCCCTTGAGCGGATGAAGTCGGTCCCCATAGCGGATGTCCGGGCTGGCGAAGAACCGCGGGAGCGGCCGGCGCCATGACGAATCTTGCCGATGGGCACGGCACGCAGAGGGGCGGATGGAGTGAGCTGTTTCTTCATTTGCCTACGCTGCCTGAGGCCGCCGCCTCGTTGCTGCGCACTATTGTGGTGGCTCTGTTTGTATTGACCTTTGTCGCGCAACCACTGTTCATTCCTTCGGAGAGCATGGAGCACACGCTGCTCGTGGGCGACTTTCTGCTCTTCAACAAGCAAGTGTTTGCACCCGCGGCGGCCTGGAATCGATGGATCATGCCTTACCGCGATGTAAAGCGCGGCGACATCGTCGTCTTCCATCACCCCCGTCCGCCCTTGCTGGTCAAACGGATCGTGGGCGTTCCCGGCGACGAGCTTCGCATTGTGGATGGCCGGGTGATCATCAACGGCGTTGCTCTTAATGAGCCTTACGCGACCTTTGAGCCGGCTCCGCCAAATCTTTTTCGTGACAACTTTCCCGCGAAGGTCTACACCGATCCGCAAGTCGATCCCGATTGGTGGCGGTTGATGGAAAGTCTCACGCGCAACGGAGAGCTGGTCGTGCCGAAGGACGAATATTTTGTGCTCGGCGACAACCGTAACCACAGCGAAGATTCCCGCTACTGGGGATTTGTGCCGCGACCAGCGATCATCGCCCGCCCGCTGGTCATCTACTTTTCACTGCGCCGTCCCTCGTCGACAGACGTAGCGCAGGCCGCGGATGATAGACTCGGACACGAGAAGGAACTCGCGGCACGGATTATGGATTTCGCGCGCTGGAACCGGATCTTTCTTGTGGTTCACTGAATTTGTATGGCACCTTCCTTAGAATCGCGGAGCAAACCCGCCCAGAGCGACAGGATGACCAAGAAGAAGACTGCGGCTAATGCCCGACACGCTCCCGTTCCCGAAGAGGAGACTACCTTCGAGGCAATCGCCAGCATTTGCACGGTGCTGGTCGTGGGATTGTACATTCTGACCTTTTTGGCGCAGAATTTCGTGATTCCCTCTGGATCAATGGAAAAGACGCTGCTGGTAGGCGATCACCTGGTGGTGGACCGCATTACGCTGGCTCCGCCCGCGAAGTGGATGCCGCTGGTTCACTACCGCGAGCCGCGGCGCGGGGACGTTGTGGTCTTTCTCAAGCCGGTTCCGGATGAAGTGAATGGCAAGCTGGAGTACCTGTTTCTGGTAAAGAGACTGATCGGTCTTCCCGGTGATCACATTCATCTCAGCAACGGCATTGTGATTGTGAACGGGGTGGCGCAGTCGCAACCGTATGCCCGGCCCACGACGCCAGAAAATCACTCGGATTTTCTCGACGAGTTTCCCTCTGTTTCTCCCGATCCGCAGATGGGAGCCACCGAGGCATGGTCGATCGATTTTCCCAGTCACGTTGTGGACGGGAATCTGGTAGTCCCGAAGGGCGAGTATTTCATGATGGGCGACAACCGGCACGACAGCCTCGACTCGCGTTATTGGGGCTTTGTACCGAGAGCCAATATCATTGGCCGGCCGCTGTTCAACTACTGGTCGTTCAAAACTCCTGAAGATGAGTATGAGCAGACCGGGCTTGGTGACCGGATCGCCTGGATGGGGCATGTGGCGCTGCACTTCTTTACTGATACGCGTTGGGACCGGACCTTCCACATGATTCGATAGAGGAGCGTCTTTCACAGCCAGCCCTTGGATTTCCCGTTCCAGTTTTCTGTCAACGTAAAGACTCTATACAGCCCTTGCAGGAAGCAGAGTGGACTGCACTGCATCAGATAGTTATAGACCACGCCTGCGCGGGGTTATAAGACTTATATCTGCTGACAACCGAACTAAGGGTGCTGGACCGGGGTGTTCCCTGCCCCGTTTATAAGACCGTGATCGTGACTGTGTTTTGGACAGAGATCCCCTGAGTGACTCCCTTTACAGTAAATGTATAGTTCCCAGCCGTGGTACCCGGTATGGTGACACGAGGCGCGCCGCCTCCGCAGGCAGTGAAGCTGCCGAAGAGAACCAGGAACAACAAGAGAACGAGCAGGGAGCGAATCCGGCGGCGGCGCAGTGGGAAGCTGAGGACGAGGAGACCGGCCAAGGTAATGACTCCATGTGCTGAGAGCCAGCGCACGCCGTTCGGCGCGGGAGGCTCAAGCTTGCTGGTAGTGGGCGGAGTCGTGGTGATGGTCATGGATGCGGTGGCGGGAGTTGTCCCGGCGATATTGACTGCGGCCGTGATGATGCAGGTGGGAAGGTGCTGCGCTCCGGACGGAGACGACGTGAGGGCGCACGAGAGACCGGCTCCGCCGGTATATCCGCCCTGGGGCGTGACGGTGACTGTGGAGACGTTGCCTGTCGTAGCGCCGGGAAAGATGGAGAGAGGTGTTGCCGAGATTGTGAATGGAGCCAAGTTAGCGACCGTGACAACGGTTGTGGCTGGGCCGTACACACTGTCACCGGGGGTACCCACGTCGATCGTGATGTTGCCCGGACCGAATGCGTTGCCGGGAAAGTTGAGACTCGCCGACCCATTGACGATATCTGCGTACGTATTCCAACTGGCCCCCTGCCCGTAAGCGTCGAAGTAGACGGTGCCGGTAGGCGCGGGCATGCCGGGAATGCCTGTCACCGTTGCTGTCACGGTAAAGGACTGCGTTTGATTGATCGAGGCGGGAGTGGCGCTGGCGGAGATTTGCAGCGGCTCCCCGACAGAGACGCTGCGGGATACTGTGGCCGAGGTAAAGTTGCTGTCGCCGCCATAAGTGGCCGTGATGGAGGGCGTACCCAGCGGAAGGGCGGAGGTACTTACGCTGGCCAGCGAATAGCCCGCATGAATGCTGCAGATATACGAATAATATTCGGCAGGCGAGTTACAGGGAATCAGAGATGCGGTGCCCAGCGCTGTCGTGCCCAGAGTGAAGCTCACCGAACCCGTGGGAGACGGCGCGCTGGTCGGGACGCCAAAGACGGCGTACACCGTGTAATTTGCACCGAGCGAGATGCGATTCGCGCTGGCAGCAGTATCGCTGAGCGTCGTAGCCTTGGTGATGGTGAAGGTGAACGGTGTGCTGGAGGACGGGTTGTAGCTGGAGTCGCCTGAATAGTTGACAACGAGGCTATGCGTGCCTGCCGGGAAGCCGGTATGAACCCAGTGAGCGATGCTGGCGCTATTTACCGGAATCGTCCCGGAAGTGATGGCGCCCGCAGGCGAGGAGTCCGTAATCACCATCGTGCCAGTGGCAACGCCATCCGTAGAGCCCGGCGCGGCATGCGAGCCAACGGTCTTGGCATCGAAAGCCATGTAGAATCCGTAGGGATAACTGGCGCCGCTGGTCAATGTGCCATAGGTGTGGTTGAGGTAATTGTAAGAGATGCCGGAAAGATTGGTGACGCTGGGCTCCGGGCTGACATCGAGCGTGACCGGCTGCGAAGTGCTGGCAGCGAAGACGGTGTCTCCGCCATATCGGGCGGTGAGCTGGTATTGCCCGCCGGGCAGACTGTCAATGCTGGTGGACACGGAACCGTTCTGAAGCGTAAGACTGCCCACCCCGGTGTTGATAGCGGGCGTGGATGTCGTGAGCAGAGAGATCTGACCCGAAGGCGAGCCGCCTGTTCCGGTGACGGCAACACTGGCCGTGACCGGAGTTCCGTGGGTAATGGCCGTCTGGCTTAAGGTGAGCGTGGTGTCAGTCGCCGCAAAGGTGAGGGAGTTCCAATCCTGGAGCAGGAGAGCCGCGTCGACGCTGCCAAGTCCGCTGGCCAGATCATAGCCCTGGGCGGCATAGTACTTGCCCAGTGTGTAAATGCCATTGGTATTGTCTTTCAATGTGCTGAGAGTGCATCCCGGCGAGCCTTGCACGCAGGGCACGTTGTTGCTGCCGATGGTGATGTCATGAAATACGGCGGCGTGCTGGGCAGCAAGAGGATAGAGCGTAAAGTTGGCCTGACCCTGCCGGCCAAACTTCTGATTGACGAGCGCCAGTATGCCGGCCATGGCAGGCGAAGAAGCGGATGTGCCGCCTACGCCGGTGATGACCAGATAGCCATTGGACACGACACACTCTTTTGACGACCCGCAGATGGGATAGAAGCTGTCATTCCTGCCGTTCGCGGCAAAAAGCGAAACGTCAGGAAGATCGCGGACACCATCCGCAGGCACTCCCGGGCCGGTTTGCCAGGCGGGCTTGGCGTATCCGCCGGCGCAGGCGGAGAAGGTACCGTCGGCGGCTTCTGTTCCCGTGGAGCAACTGCTGGCGCCTCCACTGCCGGCGACAATCGTGGGCGGGAACTTTGTGGTGTCATAGACACCGCCGGTGTAGAGATTCAAGCCGAAGGGATTGTCCCATGGCTGTTCGGGAACAGGCTTGAGTAGAGATGTGGCAGGCTGCGTGGTGGTTGGGCTCTGGTTCCAATAAGTGGCAAGCTCGGCACTCTGCGCGGAGGCGGATCCGTTGTAGCTGCTGTAGTAGAAATCGGTGCCGCCGACAGCAACATTCCAGGGCGTGGACGCCAATCCGCTCACGGCAAGACCGTACTGAGCCGGTTGCGGAAGGGTGAAGTTGTCGCAGCCGGCAGAGCCGCCGTCACCGGAGGAGACGAGGGAGGTTTGGCCCTGGGCGGCGGCCTGTTCCCATATGGCGGCCCAGAACTGGTTCCCGGCTGAACCCAGGTCCTTCTCACAAAGACCATAGCTGGTGCTCAGAACCGAGGCCACATCCTCATCAACGGCGCGCATGGCGGCGGAATAAAGGCCGTCCTGGACGTTGGTGGGTCCGGCTGTGTACAGATCGATGGTGGCTCCGGGAGCAACGGCTCCAGCTACCTCGACGTCCAGATAAGACTCCAGCGCAGCGCCGTTCTGCCCCGGATCGTTGCCATCCACGATGACGTTGAGCGGGTTGGCCGGCAGCCCGAATGCGGAACGGTAGGAGGCAACAACTGAGGGATCGACGTTGGAGTCGCCGATGATGCCGATGGTGACACCTGCACCGTTGACGCCCGCATTGTAGACGGGATTGAGGTCGTACTGGACGGCGAAGTCACCGGGAGCGAGCGCGAATGCTGAACTGGTTAATGTCCACTGTGGCGTGACTTGATGGGTGCGGAGATCGTACCCGGCCTGGCCAAGGACTACCACGTTGGGTTGTAGTGGGAAATTGTTCATCGGCGTAATGCCGGCGATTACCGGCGCGAGCGCGGCGGGAATCTGCGGATCGCTGGCATTGGCGTAGTGGACTTCTCCCCGGACGGCATACGTGTGAATCTGCGTGTGGAAGGCTGTGCGAATCTGGCCGGCGGTGCCGGAGAACTCGATTGCGGCTTTTCCCTTGCTGACGTGCGCGACCGAAAAGCCGCTTGACTGGAGCCACGCCGTGACTGAGGCAATGTCGGAGTCGCTGGGGCCGTAGAAGTCGCCGAATTGCTGCGGCGTGAGCCATTTGTGATAGCTCGGACTGCCGGGAGTATGGGCATCCTGGATGAACTGGCGCAGGGATGCCTCGCTTTCGCGCGAGCGCTTGAGGATCAGAAGCATGCGCGCGGCGGGGAATGAAGCAGCAACGGCGCCCCGATCGTAAAGCGGCTGCGCGAGAGGATGCACGTTGCCGCGCAATGTGACGCGAGTGTCGTCATCGATGGGCCGTGTGATGAGCGGCCCGGGCTGGATTTGAGCCGCAGCGAAGAGAGGAACGATGCACCCCAGGGTCAATAACCACACTTGCCGTTTCACCTGGACAACGTTCCACACCTTTCGGTACCCGATTCCTGAGACTCGACGGCGTTCGCAGCGACAAGTTTCCGATGCGAAGGGCCGGTAGACTCTTATGACTTTGCATCAAAAATAGCACGGATTTATCTACTTATCTAGTGTAGTCCTCCGTTAACTTGCAACCTGTTTTGCACAGATCAAGCACTCGGGATTTCTCTCCGAGTCCGTATACCATGTACAAAGATCACTGATGACTAGCCCGAAAAACCTCTCCCCTGAAATTCTTCTTCATCTTGCACAAACCCTGAACCTCCCGATGCGCGGGATCGTTGCGGTGATTGAATTGCTTGACGCCGGCGGCACCATTCCCTTCATCGCGCGCTACCGTAAAGAAGCCACCGGCAACCTGGATGAGGTACAGATTCGTGCCATCGAGGAAAAGCTGACATATTTTCGCGAATTGCTGGACCGGCGGGAAACCATCCTGGCCTCCATTGCCGAGCAAGGCAAATTGACCGATGAGTTGAAAGCGCGCATCGAGTCCACGCTGGACAAGAGTGAACTCGAAGACCTCTATCTGCCCTACCGGCCCAAGCGACGGACCAAAGCCACCATCGCACGCGAGAAAGGGCTGGAACCGCTGGCCGCTTACCTGTGGGCGCAGCAATCCGGACCGGAGCCGCTAGAGCAGCTCGCCACCAGCTTTGTGAATCTGGAACTGCAGGTGGCCTCGCCGGACGAGGCACTTGAGGGAGCGCGGCATATCGTGGCCGAGTGGATCAGCGAGGATGCCGACTTGCGCAAATCTCTTCGTCAACTCGTGTTCGACGAAGGTATCATCATCAGCCGCATGGTAACCGACGCCTTGGACGAGCAGGAAAAATTCAAGATGTACTACGACTACAAGGAGCCGGTAAAGACAATTCCCTCTCACCGGATGCTGGCCATTCGGCGCGGCGAAAGTGAAAACGTGCTCTACTTCCTCATCGACGTAGAACTGGAGCGCGCCCTGGGCATTCTTCGGCGGCATGTGCTGCGCCAGCCGGGCGACTGGACTCCTCAACTGGAGCTGGCCGTTGACGACGCCTGGAAGCGGCTGCTCAACTCCTCCATCCAGGCAGAGGTCCGGCTGGAACTCAAGCGCCGTTCTGACGCTGAAGCCATTCAGGTCTTCCGCGACAACCTGTACAATCTGCTGCTGGCTCCGCCTGCCGGGCCCATCTCCGTGCTCGGCATCGATCCGGGCCTGCGCACGGGCTGCAAGGTGGCCCTCGTGGACGAGACCGGCAAACTGCTGGCGCATGATGTGCTCTATTTGCACACCTCCAAGCACGGCAACGCAGAAGCTGCTACCAGGCTGGAGGTCCTGCTGCGCCGGCATAATGTGCGCGCCATCGCCATCGGTAACGGCACGGCTTCGCGCGAAACAGACGCTTTTGTGCGCGGATTCCTTCGTGAAAAAGGCGTTCAGAACATTTTCTCGGCGGTGGTTAGTGAATCGGGAGCAAGCGTCTACTCGGCTTCGGATGTTGCACGCCAGGAGTTCCCCGATCTCGACCTCACGGTCCGTGGCGCGATCTCTATTGCGCGGCGATTGCAGGATCCACTTTCAGAACTCGTAAAGGTCGATCCCAAGTCGATCGGCGTGGGCCAATATCAGCACGATGTGGACCAGCGCCAACTGGCCGACTCGCTGCAAAGCGTGGTGGAGAGCTGCGTCAATCGTGTCGGCGTGGACCTCAATACGGCGTCATGGACGCTGCTGCGCTATGTGGCGGGCATCAATGAGCGCACGGCGCTGAACATCGTCGCGCATCGCAACCAGAACGGCAGCTTCCGCTCACGGATGCAGGTGCTGGAGGTGCCCGGCATCGGCCCGAAGACATTTGAGCAGGCGGCAGGCTTTCTGCGAATTCGCAACGGCGACAACCCGCTGGACAGCACGGCCGTACACCCGGAGTCCTACCCGGTGGTTCAGCAGATCGCGCAATCGCTCCAAACTTCGATCGTAGAGATTATCCGCCAGCCGCAGATGCTGGAAAAGATGGATACGAGCCGGCTCTCGGCGGGCGCCTTCACGCTCCAGGATATTCTGGCCGAGTTGCGCAAGCCGGGCCGCGATCCGCGCGACAAGTTCATCGCGCCCACCTTCCATGAAGAGGTGCGCGAGATCACCGATGTGCAGGCGGGAATGGTGCTTGAGGGTGTCGTCACCAATGTCACTAAATTCGGCGCGTTTGTGGATATTGGCGTGCACCAGGACGGACTCGTCCACATCAGCGAGCTTTCGAAACGCTTTATCAAGGATCCGTCCGATGCGGTAAAGACTGGCCAGATCGTGAAGGTCAAAGTGCTCAGCGTCGACACCAAAGCCAGGCGAATTGCGCTGTCCATCAAAGCGCTCAACGCACCCCCGGCCACCGGCAAACCTGCGAATAAGCCTGCCCCGAAACCCCAGGCAACGATTGACGAGAAACTCGCTGCGCTCTCTGCCAGGTGGCGCGTGCGCGTCTGATACCCTCTGCACCCACCTCTGCGGCCAATGTGCAGCCAACGGGGGAAGTGTTTTTCCCGAGCACGCTCTAGCCGCGCAACCTCAACGGTTTAGAACGCATCTGAGTACTCGATTGGTTTGACCAGCCACGCAAAGCCAAGCTGTAAGCAGTCCCCTATCTCGACAAGCAGGCGCATGGGATCTTCGCCGCTCACATGCTGAGACGGAATGATCCCGGCGGGTTCTCCTGTGTACGATCGCTCGCTGGCGAAAGAGCGCGGCTCTTTTAACGAAGAGCGGTATGCGTCGGAGGGGACACCTAAGCACGACAGTTAGCCCCACTGGCCGGATTGCGATGTGTTCGGCGCAAGTTGGGTGGAGCATTACGGGAACGCTCTGGGGCCTCGAAGCACCGGCGGCCATCTTGCATGAGTCCAAGGGGCGAAGGTGAATGAGTAGAACACCGGGCGTGCATTCATGCTTGTTCTGGCGGTGGCCGCGGTCTGTGAAGTGTAAGTTTCCCAGACTGCTTTCGTGCACGGCAGCAGTCTGACTTGGCGTTCCGGCGGATGACGCACGCGGAAAGACGGCCGTGGTCTTTCTGCCGGGATATTCACTTATAGGAGTTTTCGCAGAGGGAACCGGCGTGTACGATTTCCTGAAGTTGCTGGGGAGCAGAGTTCCCTCGGAAAGAGGAGAAAAATGAAGATTCGGCTTGGTCGTACAGCGGTTCTTGCACTCTCCACCACTGTGGCGTTGTTGGGAAGCGCCTGCAAGCAATCCCCTAAGCCCGAAGTTGCTCAGCAGGCAACTCCAAAACCCGCGCCATCCGTGCCAAACATCAAGGTGACTCCGCCCGTTCAGGCCAAGGCAAAGACTCCCAAGGCCGGGCCACACGCCACAAAGAAGCCCGCCACCGATGCTATTGGCAAAGGCAAAGCAGCCATTCACTTTAAGGGCCGCTCTCACGACCGCTCTTTCTGGGCCGAGCAGCTGGATGTGGATAACTCCGGCAACCCGGTTTTGGTTGACGAGGGATGGGACAATCATGCCAAGGTCTTTTATGTAAGCAACGATCGCACCTTTACCTGCGGCAATGGACAAATTGCCACGGGTTCCACGCTGATGGCTGTTTATGGAAAGGGCAACCCGCGTAAACGGCCCGAAGGTTCGGGCTGGTGGGTTTCGGAGCTCAACGCGGGAGACTGTGGCGTGCCCAGGGCTGGCCTCTACGGTTGCCGTTTTGATGCGGCCGGCAAAAACCATGACTGCGGAGAAGCCAATATTC
Source organism: Acidobacteriota bacterium (assembly GCA_021846945.1). Taxonomy (GTDB): domain Bacteria; phylum Acidobacteriota; class Terriglobia; order Terriglobales; family Acidobacteriaceae; genus Telmatobacter. The sequence goes on from JAJZVZ010000075.1 coordinate 13,188, forward strand.
AATCCGACACAAATGACGTCTTAATCGTGCCAATGCCTCAGTCGGGAGCCTCACAGGGCGGCAGCAGCGCGTCCGGACAGGCGTCACCTGGAAACAGCAGTTCCAGTGCTCCCTCGGGTACTGGTTCAAATGCTTCACCCGGTACAGGCTCAAACGCGCAATAGAAGCAGAAGCCGGAACCGCGCCATCCGCGCGGCCGGCTTACACTTCCAGCAGCGATACCGGCCGCAACTCCGCGTGGCCAGAGGGTTGCCCGGGGACAATCTCCAATGTCTTGAGTTCCCACGGCGCGAATGCGACCTGATGTTCAAGCCCTAGAAGGTGGCTTCGCAACCGCGCCGTGGTGGCTTGGCCTGTGCACTCTTGCATGCGAAGGATGAAGCTGTTGCCGCGCTCGGAGCGCTTGAACGCAAGCACGTCAATCCCTTCAGGCTCAATCTCCAGATAGGATTTCTCCCATGGCTCGGTGCCGGTGTGCGCGGAGCACATCACGTACTCGGCTGGGCTTTGCAACTCATCGGCAAGACGGTTGAGCCCCAGCGGCTGCCAGGGGCCGGAGGCGCCAACGATCCAGAACCGGCGCTCTTGACGGCCCTGATCCTGCCACGCATCTGCGGGGTTGTACGCGATGGTGCCCGGGTTATGACGAGCGTAGGGCGCCGAGCGGACAAGGATTGTACGGAATAGGCCGTTCAGGCAGTCATAGCTGTAGGTCGCACTGTTTAGCACGCCGATGTTGTAGGTATGGCCTTCGAGATCACCTTCCAGCGCAATCCAGTCATGATAGGGCTCTTCGTCGCCTCGGATCTCGCGTTGCACAACGGCGCCGGGGACCTTCGCGAAGACGCGCGGCGCGGCGAAAGCCGTGGGAATTTCGAACTTCAAAATCTGCTCGTGCTCGTTCCAGTCCACAATGAAATGGACCTCGATGAAGTCAAGGCCGGCAAACTCGCGCAGTTCGATGATGATGCGCGATTTGCCCCACTCTGCAAACTGACGCGTCAGACGCGTGACCGGGCCTTCTTCAATGACTTTGGTGGTGATGAGTTTGGGCCGCCCGATCTCATCGCGGAAACTGTCGATGCCGTGCGCCCATGTGTCACTCTTGTCCGCGATGACCACCAGCCCCGCCTGGCCGGCGAGAAGCTGGCGGCCATCCTCGGCAGTGACAGAGGAGATCCCGATCTGCGCTGGGTCGATATGGAAACTATTGGGGAATGCAGGCGCTGCCGGAGCGGCGCCACGGCGCAACTCAAAGGTCTTGTAACCACACGGCGGCAGGTCGACCCACGCGGTGAGACGCGGAAAGAAGATTGCCATGCTTGCTGAATATGTCCATTGCACAGGCACGGCGGTACCGTCCTGTGCGACGAGATGCGTAATGGGGTCATGCTCGGAGAACTCTCTCGCCATGGCGTGCTCAACATATGCCTTGCGCGGCCACGGAAAGGGATTGAATAAAAATATCGCTGACTCCTTCACGCCGCGCATGTCGACGCGCATGGCAAGCGATTGCAGGGCCTCAACCTTGTTCGTCTCCGCAACTTCGCAGGCATAGCCCAGGCCGTCACGCGCCTGCTCGTAGTCAGTGTAGAGCGCGGTGCCGGCAAGAAGATCATGAAACTGGTTGAAGCAGACCTTCCACCAGGAATCGGCGAACGCCTTTGCGTCGTAGGCGCGGCCGGCATCGGCGAGCGTCAGAGCGCAGATGGCTTCCGATGCGCCAAGGCTTCGTTCGGCACGGCGATTAAGGTACTTTTCGCTGCCGTCTGCCGAGTAGCAGCCGCGCGCGTGGTGCTGTAATCCGCCCTTCACCACGGGCAAGGAGGCGAATGCAGGCGAACTGCGCACGGCCGCAAAGAAGTTGTGCAGTGTGCTGAAGCGTAGTTCCGGCAGGCTGGCATCCTGGCGCAGCGCGAGTAGTTGACGAATCTGCTCCTTTGTCACTGCCCCGCCGTGATCACCAACACCAAGGAAAAATGCGGCATGATCCAGACCCGATGTGAACAGCGTCTGCGCCGCCTGGGGGATAAGCGCCGTTTTGCCGTCGTATGTGTTCCAGATACGCAAGGTGAGGACGCGCGAACCATCCGGGCCTTCCCACCAAAAGACGAGGGGAAGGTTCATGTCCTGTTCCTGGGGGCGCATGAAAACGTAATACTGATAGCCGGCACTCGCGAGGATGGTCGGTAATCCCGCAGCGTGGCCGAAGGAGTCGGGGTTGAGGCCGATGTTGACGTCCACGCCTAACGCGCTGCGGCAATATGCCTTGCCGTAGAGGCAGTGGCGCGCGAAGCTCTCTGTTGAAGGCAGATTGCAATCCGGCTCCACGGGCCATCCCCCGACGACTTCCCAGCGGCCTTCCCGGATGCGCGCTCGAATTTCCTCGAACATCTGCGGCGCTACGCGCTGGACCCAGCGATAATAGGCCGCGGAAGACTGGCTGTAACATAGATCGGGCGTCTCCTTCATGCGGTCTAATGCGCTGCGGAATGTCGAGAGCACTTCGTCTGCGCTATCGCGCCACGGCCACAACCACGCAGCATCAATGTGCGAATAACAAATGATGTGCAGCACCTTGCGCGGCGCAGCAGGCATGGCGGCGCCAGATATCGTAGCACCCGCGGCTAAAGTGCCTAGCGTAGCCGCACTCTGCGTGAGAAAGTCCCGCCTTGAAAACTTCAGCGAATCTTTTTCTTCCATCGAGATACAACCCTTTCTTTAGAGGGGCGGTTACGAGCGCTTTTATAGCGCTCTCATTGTAGCCGGTTGTGGCAATTTGGCATTCGCCTAATGGTCGAATGGCCCCCGGAGCTGAGACAACGGAATATGACACATTTCTCAGCAAATGGAGAATGGATTGAATCGGCTGAGATACAATTCAGCGGGTTTTATCAGCGACAGGCCGGTGGATTGGTGTAGGACTGATCGGCGATAAGTCTGGTATTGCACCCAGACGCGAGAAGGGTCGGCGCCAGGGCCTGTTAACACTCTCCGGATGAGTGTCCTGGTAATGTTAACAGCACCTACAAATGCCGCGGGCAGGTGGAGCAGTTCTTCAAGTGGATCAAGCAACACCTGCGCATCAAGCGATTCCGGGGCACCGGCGAGAATGCCTTCGAAACTCAGATATAGGCAGTCATCGCCACCCATGTGCGGATCACCGTTGATAAAAAACGAACTCGAAATAAAGCATCGCTCTCCTTTCTACCAAATCTGAACGTGTCGATCTTCGAGCCCCCATTCTATGCACCCTTGACGAGCAACTCGACACTTCCGAGGGGTGCCACCCAGAAAACCAACTGATTTTATTCCACTTCTAACCAGACACTGGTGGAGTGACATAAATCACATCCAAGCTAAAACACAACTGATACACATAAATTGTCAACCCGATGCAATGTACAGGGAGGCCCGTCCAGGGGGGTCTTGAGAGGGGCCGGAAGCTCTGAACAATCGGGCTTCTCCCGGAGGTCGAGCCATGGGCCAGAACCCAACCAAACGCTGCAAAAACATCATTTGCCGCAGAAGGCCAACTAGTCTTATACTGAAATACGACTATTCTGGTCGTATTTCTGGCGTGCCGCCCATCCGGCGGCCTTTCGGAGTCTGGCGGGTGAGCGCTTTAAGCGAACTGAATGTGGGCGAAAGCGGGGTGCTGGTGGCCCTCAAGCTGCCGGAATCCGTTCAAAACCATTTGATGCATATGGGCTTTGTGCCTGACGCGCTGGTGACGGTGCTGCGCCGCGCTCCGGCTGGCGACCCTACGGTGTACGGCATCGACGGCATGGAGATCGCCCTCCGCCATGAAACCGCCGCGGCCATTCACGTACGCCAGCCTGAAACAGTGGCTGGATCTGGCCCGAAGGCAACCGGGCAGCCCGAACGGGCCCCCGAACCGGCCGAGGTTACCCGATGAGCAGTTGCTGCTCCACGCCAACCTTTGAGCCGCCTGCGGCTCCGCCGTCCGAGGGGCAGATTCGGACGGTGGTTCTGATTGGCCCACCCAATTCCGGCAAATCCACGCTTTTCAACCGGCTCACCGGACTCCGCCAGAAGGTCGCCAACTATCCCGGCGTCACCGTGGAACAGCGCATGGGTCTCATGTCCGGCGTAGGCCTCGACGAGCTGACCCTGATCGATCTGCCCGGTATCTACTCGCTCAGCCCGTACTCTGAAGACGCACGCGTCTCCATCGATGTGCTCAATGGCAAGATGCCCGGCACGCCCAAGCCCGATGCGGTGCTGCTCGTGCTCGATTCCCTGCACCTTACCCGCCAGCTCATGCTGGCCGCGCCCGTCCTTGCAGTGGGATTGCCCACGCTTGTGCTCCTTAACATGACCGACCTGATGGAAGCGCGCGGTGGTCATGTGGATACGCTCAAGCTTGCCCGCGAACTGGGCGCGCCGGTTGCCCAGATCAGCGCCGTCAATGGAACCGGCCTTGATGCCGTACCGCTCTTCCTGAACCGCCAGGCCAGCCAAAGCGCGGCCAAGCCGCTAACCCTGCCCGTCCTCGGCAATGCCGCCAGCACGCACACCTGGGCCGCGCAGGTCAGTCGCCGCACCGGCTACCATGCCCCGCTCTCAGCCGAGAGCAGCCGCAAATTGGACAACCTGCTCCTGCATCGCATCTGGGGACCGCTGCTCTTTCTCGCCGTGGTCGTGGGCGTCTTTGAGGTGGTCTTCGCCGTGGGTCAGCCGCTCTCCGACGGCTTCGGCGACATTCTCGCGTACTTCGGCACGATTGCCCGCCCGCTGCTACCCGCCGGCTGGATCCAATCCCTGGTCATCGACGGCGTCTGGAAAGGCGTTTCCTCAGTACTGGTCTTCCTGCCGCAGATTTTACTGCTCTTTCTCTTCATCGGCGTTTTGGAAGACTCCGGCTACATGGCCCGCGCCGCGCTCATTGCCGATCGCGTCATGCGCACCATCGGCCTCAACGGCAAAGCCTTCATCCCGCTGCTCTCCGCTTATGCCTGCGCGGTCCCGGCCATCATGTCGACGCGCACCATTGAGAACAAGCGCGACCGCCTTGCCACGATTCTGGTCACGCCGTTCATGACCTGCTCGGCGCGGTTACCGGTTTACCTGCTGCTGATCGCTGCTTTCATTCCCGACCGCTACTATTTGCACGGCCTCATCGGTCTGCAGACGCTGGTCATGCTGGGACTTTATGTAGCGGGTTTTGTCGCCGCCTTCACCACCGCGCGCCTGCTTAAGAGTTCCATCCTCAAGTCCAGCGACACGCCGTTCATCCTGGAGCTGCCGCAGTATCGCATGCCCACGCTGCGCTCTCTCGCGCTGCGCCTGCTGGATCGCGCGCGCATCTTCCTGCAGAACGCAGGCAAGATCATCGTCGCCGTGACGATGGCCTTGTGGATGCTGGCCCAGCTTCCGATGATCCATACCGCAAACGGCGCGCTCTCCGCGCCCGCCCTGGCCGATAGCCTGATCGGCCGCATCGGCCGTTTTATTGAGCCGGCGATTGCGCCTCTGGGCTTCAACTGGAAGATCGGCATCGGCTTGGTTTCCAGTGTTCTGGCGCGCGAAGTCATGGTCAGCACGCTGGGCACGCTCTACGGCGCCGATCCCAGCACGCAGACTCTCAACCTGCATGCTGCTCTGCGCCACGACATGACGCTGGGCGGCGCGCTGGCGCTGATGATCTTCTTCGCCTTCGCCATGCAGTGCACTTCGACCATGGCCGTCGTCCGCCGCGAAACCAATAGCTGGAAGTGGCCGACGATCCAGTTCCTCTACATGCTGGTGCTGGCCTACGTCTCGGCCTTTGCGGTCAATCACATTGTCATGGCGTTCATGTAAGAGCCGCAGTCAGCATCAATTTGGAGTTGGAGTCTTGTTCACCTGATCAACCATCAATTGCTCGACCGCGGCCTTGCTGTCTTTCAGCTTGAGGCCGAGCTTTTCGACCGAGTCGTAAATATTTGAGCCTGCATCCAGCTCACCGGCACTCGCCGCCAGCATGTTGTTTGAAGCAGCGCTGTTTGCAGAAGCTATTGGCGGTGTGAAGCCCTGGGCGCGCGCCATCCCCATCATGTCTTTCAGGGCAATATCGATTGCCACCTGGTAGCTGCCCTTGAGTCCGGTCATATTCACTACCTGGCGCCCACTCCCGCTCGACCGGAGGATGTTCGTTAACATATCGGCAAAGCCCGCCATGGTCACGTTGCTTGACTCCAGATGCAGCGTGAGCGACTGTCGATCGAACTTCTGAGTAATGATGCCTTTTGCTCCCATATTCATGGTGACCGAACCATCGGGATGCCGGGTCATCAAGATCGGGCCGTCCGGACCTTCGAATTTCGTCTCGCCTGGCTTGAGCGGGGCATTCTCATCAATCGGTCCGGTCGTGGCCGGCGACTGCTTCAGTTTTGGTCCGTTCTTGCCGACCACAAGGGCCAGTACGCGCTGTTCGTGTGTGGAGCGGTGAACAACCAGGCCAAACCGGTCCGCGAGCAACGTCTGCATCATTGCGGGAGCGTCATCTTTGGAAACCCCATCCGGAATCGTGGCAAGAATGTCGAATCGTTCCGAGGCAAGCCAGGCCGGACCGGTGATCTGGTAGGCCTTTACGTTGTAAGCATAGGCGATGAGATTTTTGAGCGGAACGTAAATAAACTCCGCCCTTGAAGGATAGACATGCACGCCGAGTGTAGGAATCCTGCCTGCACGTACTTCAGCCGCCACTCTCTCCACGTCAAGGGGCGCCGAAGGCCGTATGGCAGCCACTTCGAAGGCGAGTTTTCCAGGAGCGGTCTGCGCAAAAACCACACTGGCTGCAAGCAATATGACGGCAGTTTGGAAAAAAGCCATGAAACCCAGGCGCCCACGTCGCTCTTTCATGGAGTCCCTCTGCAGGTTGCGCGTTCGCCGTAATTATACCGTCATTCCAACCCCATGACCTGTCTGTCGACCATGTGAGAAACTGGAAGAGCTGAAGTTCTCGGGCGCTGCATCTCTGCGCGCCGTAAAAATCTTCGCTTAATTTTTTGGTCTTACCCGCCGGCTCAGCCGAAACCCTGCTGCGGCCCGCGCTCAGGAACCGGATACGAATGATCAGCGTCAGCAATGTGACCATGCGCTACGGCTCGAAGGTGCTCTTCGAAGACGTCAGCACCACCTTCACCCCGGGCCGCCGCTACGGACTCACCGGCCCCAACGGCGCCGGCAAGTCCACCTTCATGAAGATCCTCACCGGCGATCTAGAGCCGCAGAAGGGCACGGTAGTCCGCCCACGCAAGCTGGGCGTGCTGCGGCAGGACCAGTTCGCCTTCGACGCCTATCGCGTGATTGATACCGTCATCATGGGCAACAAGCCGCTGTGGGCAGCCCTTGAAGAGCGCGACCGCATATAC
>JAJZVZ010000076.1 GCA_021846945.1 Acidobacteriota bacterium
CTTACAATCGACAGCGGACGGCGGCGGCCGTTGTGCGGCACAGAGCCTGGCGGCTGGCGGTGGGTTGGGCAATGGCCGGCGTTCTGGTTGCGGGTGGCTTGACGGGCGGCATCTACGAACATCATCACCAGCAGGAATTGGCAAGGATGGCGGCCGAACGAGAGGCCCGGCAGCAGCAACTGGCGGCTGCGGCGGCGAAGGCTCGTGAGCCGGAGGCCGATTTTATGGCCCGGATAGAGAGCGACGTATCCCAACAGGTGCCAAGCGCGTTGGAGCCTCTGGCGCAGTTGATGGATATGGACAATAGCCAGGAATAAGAGGGCTACAAGCAAAAGAGGAGGAAGACCTCTGACGGAGGGGGAGAGGAGAGCACTATGCAAAGATCAATGGCAACACGGTGGCAATGGGCGATTGCGACAGTCGCGAGCTTCCTGATGGCAGCAGTTATGGCGGGCGCGCAAGGCCCCGGTAGCGGCATGGGAGTCGGACCCGGACTTATGGCTCACCAGCCGCCGATGGAGCGGGCGTTCCGCTTTGCCGGGACACACGGGCGGTGGTGGAACAATCCCAGGATCGTAGAGCAGCTGAAGTTGACCGACGACCAGCGGAAGGCGATGGACCAGATCCTGTTTCAGCACCGCGAGAAGCTGATCAATCTGCAGGCGAACCTGGAGAGGGCGAACCTGGCGCTACAGCCGCTGATGAACGCAGATACGCCGAATCAAGCTGCAATCAACGCGCAGATCGACAAAGTTGTCCAGGCGCGCGCCGATTTGGAACGCGCGAATGCGCGGTTTCTGCTGGCGATTCGGATGAAGCTGACTCCGGATCAGTGGAAGCAGGTGCAGAACTTCCGCAATGAGGCCGTGATGCGCAGGGGCCCCGGTGGTGGGCGCATGTGGATGCAGCGGCACATGCAACAGCCCGGTCCGGGACCGGCGGCTGCGCCTCCGCCTCCACCTCCACCCGCGACTGGCGGAACTGCTCCACAGCAATAGATCGAGTTGCGATCAAAAGCCAATTTTTGGCTGGCGGCTCGGGGCAACCCGCGCCGCCTATTTTTTGAGAAGCAGCTTCTGCCGCAGAAGCGATTGAAAGTGGCCACGTGTTCTGTTAGGCTCCCCTTCAATGAAAGGCCAACGTTCAGCATGCGTAGTTCTGTCCGGCGGGATCCTATTTTTACTTGCGGCCATCCTTCCAACCCTGGCAGCCGCGCCGGCAAGGTTTCTCCCGCTCGATTCGCTTCAGGGCCTGGAATTTCACAACGTGACGGCGAACGTCGTTGCCTACAAAGGGCGCAAGGCCGTCCGCCTGATGGACCGGGGCGCTCTGCCGCGCCGCATCGATGCGGAATCGGTTGCGGCAGAGGATACGCTGGCCATCGTGCGCGGCACGAATTTCGAGAACGGCACGATTGATGTCGATGTGGCCGAACAACTGACGCCGGGTGCTCCCGCGGCCGCCAGAGGGTTCATCGGTGTGGCCTTCCACGTCAACAGAGATACCTCGAAGTTCGAATATATGTATCTGCGGCCGCTGAATGCCCGCGCCAACGACCAATTGCAGCGCAATCACTCGGCGCAGTATTCCGCCTACCCCGATTTTCCCTGGTACTTGTCGCGCAAGGAATTTCCGGGCCAATACGAGTCCTATGTCGATCTCGTTCCGGGCCAATGGACGCATGTCAGGATTGAAGTGCACGGTCTGAAAGCTCGCCTTTACGTGAACCACAGCAGCCAGCCGTGCCTGATCGTCAACGACCTGAAGCATGGAATCACAAGCGGAGCGGTGGCGCTCAAGATTGGGCCGGGAACAGAAGGCTATTTCAGCAACCTGAAGATTGTTCCTTCCATCTGACGGCAGCCGCAACCCGTTTCAGGTTCGTTCTACATATTGGAGTTTGCCGAAACAAGGGCACCACCACGCTGGAGCTATAAGCCAGAGGTTTCCAACTCCCACCTGCCATCCGAGGTCAGATACTCATGGATCGCGGCGGCTGCCTTGCGGCCGGCGCCCATGGCCAGGATGACTGTGGCGCTGCCGGTGACAATGTCGCCACCGGCGAAGACTCCGCGCTTTGAAGTGCGAGTGGTTTCCGGATCGGCGGCGATGTAGTTGTGCGAGTTGGTCTTCAGGTCCGGCGTAGTGCTCTGGATGAGCGGATTGGCGGTGGTGCCTACGCCGATGATGACGACGTTGGCAGGCAGGATGAACTCCGAGCCTGCGACCGGAATCGGTCGGCGGCGTCCGCTTGCGTCAGCCTCGGCGAGTTCCATGCGCACGCAGCGCGCGCCGGTGAGCCAGCCCTTCTCATCGCCGAGAAACTCGACCGGGGCGGTCAGCATCTGGAACTCAATCCCCTCCTGGCGGGCGTGTTTAACCTCTTCGGCGCGGGCCGGCATCTCGGCTTCTGAGCGCCGGTAGACTAGCGTTGCGGTCCTGGCGCCCAAACGCCGCGCTGTACGCACCGCATCCATGGCTGTATTGCCGCCGCCGACAACAATCACGTCGCGGCCGCGACAGTCATAGATTGGCTCGTCGAACTCCGGGAACTGGTAGGCGCGCATCAGGTTGGTGCGGGTAAGGAATTCATTGGCCGAATAGACGCCGTTGAAGTGCTCGCCGGGGATGCCGAGGAACTGCGGCAATCCCGCGCCGGTGGCGATGAAGACCGCGTCATAGCCCTCGATGCGCATCAGTTCGTCGATGGTGACGCTCTTACCCACCACAACGTTGGTTTCGAATTCGACACCCATGCGGCGCAGATTGTCGACTTCCGTCTTCACAATCGACTTGGGCAGGCGGAACTCCGGTATGCCGTAGACAAGCACGCCGCCAAGCTCGTGCAACGCCTCGAAGACGCGCACGCGGTGGCCCTTCTGGATGAGGTCGCCGGCGCATGAAAGTCCCGCCGGCCCGCTGCCCACAATGGCCACGCTCTTGCCGGTGGAGGGCGCAATCGCAGGCAATCCAAGCTTGCCGCTCCTGCGCTCGTAGTCGGCGATGAAGCGCTCCAGGTTGCCGATGGCTACGGGCGCGCTTTTTCTGCCCAGCACGCATCCGCCCTCGCACTGGTTTTCCTGCGGGCAGACGCGTCCGGTGATGGCAGGCAGCGCATTGTCCTCGCGCATTTTGGCCGCGGCGGCCAGATAATCGCCCGCGTAGATCAGCGCCACGACCTCTTTGATCTTGACGCCTACCGGGCATTGCATCACGCAGCCGGGCTTGGCGCAGGCGATACAGCGTGTCGCTTCGGTGAGCGCATCGGCTGGCGGCAGGCCCAGATTCACTTCCTCAAAGTTGCGGCTGCGGATTTCAGGGTCGAGTTCAGGCATGTGCGTGCGCACGATCTTCATTCTTTCCTTCAGGGGAAGCGTGTTCTTCTCAGACATAGTGCTTCTCCCCGGCAGCCAACTCTTCGCGCAGCCGCTCCAGTTGTTCATCCTTGTGTTCGTTGAATTGCTTGAGCGATTCGCATTCCTTGTCGCGGTACATCGCGTTGCGCTGCATCAGAACCCCGAAGTCAACCATTGAGGCATCGAACTCCGGGCCATCCACGCAGGCGAACTTGCTTTTGCCGTCGAGCAGCACACGGCAGCCGCCGCACATGCCCGTGCCGTCCACCATGATGGAGTTGAGGCTGACCATGGTCTTGATGCCGAGCGGTGCGGTGAGCTGCGCCACGGCGCGCATCATCGGCACCGGGCCGACGGCGAGGACAAAGTCAATTTCGCGCCCTGCGGCGATCATGTCGTTGAGCTTTCTGGTCACCAGCCCCTGTTCACCGTAGCTGCCGTCGTCGGTCATGATGTAGGTTTCGCTGCTGGCCTGGCGCACCTCGTCTTCAAAGATCACCATCTCCGCGCTGCGCGCTCCCTCGATGAAGACCACGTGATTGCCTGCCTCTTTGAGCGCATAGGCCGTGGGCAGCGCCATGGCCGTGCCCACGCTGCCGGCAAGAATGGCGACCGTGCCGTAGTTGGCAATCTCCGACGGGTGACCGAGCGGGCCGACGACGTCCAGAATGGAGTCGCCCGCCTCAAGACAATTCAGCATCGAAGTGGTTTTGCCGACCGCCTGCACCACGATGGTGACGGTGCCGGCCGCCGGGTCGGCAGCCTTGATGGTGAGCGGAATCCGCTCGCCTCTCTCATGCAGGCGGAGAATGACGAACTGCCCCGGCCTCTGCTTGCGCGCGATGCGCGGCGCTTCCACCACAAACTGCTTGATGTTGAGGCCCACGCAGCGAGCTTCGACAATTTTGTACATGCAAATCCAGCTCCGAATTGCCAGCGCTCCTCAGCGATCCGCTTGTGCACACGGCTGGGGAGGCTGAACACGAGGGCGAATCGCCCTCCACCTCGGGGCAAATTCAGCGCCACCCACATTATTCAGGAGAAGGGCGATGCTGAGGTGTGATGTGGATCACGGGAGGGGTTGCGCAGGATCAATCGAAACGAAATGCGGGAGCCATCTGCTCCCGCATTTCGAGGTTGATGCTCGCTCTTTCAGTTCAGCGCGTGATGTCGATGTGCAAGGGAAGATTGCGCGAGGAATCGCCGGCCGTGATGGTGTACGTTCCCGGCGCAACCTTCCAGTTGTGATCCGGCGTTGACCAATACGAGAATGCGCGCGGCTGAAGCGTAAACTCCAACTGCTGCGATGCGCCCGGATCCAACTGGACCTTGGCATAGCCGCGCAATTGCGTCGGCGGTTCGCCGGCATCGCGGGGATAGCCCACGTAAATCTGCGCAACTTCGGCGCCGGTGCGCTTGCCGGTGTTGGTAACGGTCACGTGCACGGCTACCGATCCATCGGGATTGGGCGTTGCGGAGAGATTTGAGAACGAGAACTGTGTGTAGCTCAAACCGAATCCAAAGGGAAAGAGCGGCGTCTTTTGCTCGGCATCGAACCAGCGATAGCCGACTTTAAGACCTTCGCTGTAATGCTCCACGCCATTGATACCGGGATATTGGTCGGGTGTGGAGGCGGGCACCACCGCATCGCTGGGCGGGAAGGTGATTGGCAGCTTGCCGGAGGGATTCACGTCGCCAGCCAGCACGCGCGCAATGGCCGTGCCGCCCTCCTCGCCAGGGAACCACGCTTCGACGACCGCGGCCACATCGTTGATCCAAGGCATGAGCACAGGCTCGCCGGTTTGCAGCACGACGATGGTGTTTGGATTCGCTTTGGCGACAGCTTCAATGAGCTGATCCTCCGCGCCGGGCAGCGCGAGGGAGGCGCGGTCCCAGCCTTCGTGCGCCCATGCTCCCGCGAATACGACGGCCACGCTTGCCTTCTGCGCTGCCGCGACGGCCTGGGCGATTCCCGGTGGATCGACTCCCTGCGGCAGCTGCCAGAAGACGCGGGCAACGCCGCGGCCATTGGAGATGTACTCGGCGCGCAGTTCGTAGGTATGGTTTGCATCCAGATGCACGGTCGCAGTGCCGGGCGTGAACGCGGAGTCCTTCTGCGATTGATCGATCATCAGCTTTCCGTCGAGGTAGAGCCGCATCTTGCCCCACATCTCGGTGCCGAGCGTGTAGTCGCCGGTGGCGGGCGGGGTAAGTTCCGCGGTCCACCGCAGCGAGAAGTGGTTGGAGAGGCCGGGAATTGGGCCACCGAACTCCGAGAGCGTCTCCGGAATGCGCACCACGCGCGTGATCATCGGCTTGCCGGAAAGATCGGTGTTGTCAAAGTATTCCGCCAGCACCCCGTGCTGATCGGCGGCCGCGTGTGGAGGCGCAAGCACTGAGTTGTCGATGGTCTCGCGCGGATCGATGAAGCCGGGCCCGCCCACCGGCGCAAACTGGATTCGACCGAAGCCAAACCGTGTGCGCATTGCCTGAAGCGGAGTGATCTTGTGCAGCGCCAGGACGTACGCAGCGCCGCCGCCCTCCATCAGCGAGTCGGCATCCGGGCCGATGACCGCGATCGAGCCGGTTCCGGAGGGGTCCAGCGGGAGGATGTTCTTTTCGTTGCGCAGCAGGACGATGCTGTGCTCTTCGAGCTTCTCGGCGATGGCGCCGTCGGCCTGCTCGGGAATGGGCGACATGGTGGCCGGCTCATCGAAGAGGCCGAGGCGGATCATGGTCGCGTAACGATGCACAAGGAACGCATCAATGGTGGAGACCGGAATCTGGCCGCTTTGCACCTGTGCCTGAAATGCGGCGTTGTAGGTTCTGCCCGTAGGCATCTCCAGGTCAAGGCCGGCTGCGGCGTCAGCAGGCCCGTCGTGGGCCGCGCCAAAGTCGGAGACGACAAAGCCGTCAAAGTGCCAGTCGTTGCGCAACACGTCGGTCAGCAGAAACTTGTTTTGGCAGGCGTATTCGCCGTTGACCTTGTTGTAGGAGCACATCACTGATCCGGCGTGAGCCGAATGGATCGCTTCTTCAAATGCCGGAAAATAAATCTCGCGCATGGTGCGCTCATCGGCAACGGCGCTCACCGTTTGACGGTCCACTTCCTGGTTATTGAGCGCGAAGTGCTTGATGTTGGCGATCACATGCTGGCTCTGAATACCGTCAACATTGGCCACGGCCAGCTCGCCCGTCAGGAACGGGTCCTCGCCGTAAGCCTCAAAAGTGCGGCCGGCAAAGGGGATGCGGGCGATGTTGATGGTAGGGCCCTCGATCATCTTGCGCCCGATGTCCAGAAACTCGTCGGCAACCACCACGCCGTAGTCACGCGCATCGGCACGATCCCACGATGCGGCCACTGCAATGGGAGCAGGAAAGGCCGTGGCATGCGGCTGCACGCGGCCGGCCGGCCCAATACCCGCCGGGCCGTTGGCCATGGGCAGCGGAGGAACACCGAGACGCGGAACGCCGTCAACCCAGCGAAAGTGCTCGCCCGATGAGCTGCCGTGAATCTGCGAGATCTTTTCGTCGAGCGTCATCTGCTTGACGATGGACTCGGCGCGCTGTTCCGGAGTGAGAGTCTGCGCCGGGGCCGGACTTGGCGCCGCAGGCTGGTTCTGCGCGGGAACCGCGTTTTGCGCTGGGCAAAACGCCCCGCCAACAAGGAAAAGAAGAGAAAGTGAGAGGGCCTGCCTCAAACCGGCTTTCACGACGTTTTGCAAGTTTCCACTCCTCATGATCACGTGCAGCCTCCTGCATCCGGTCTCAGAATCGTTGCCTCGGCTCAAGCATTCCCTTCAGGCCATTCGCACGCTCCTCCGCGCTTGCTCCCGGCTGCGGGTGACAGCCGGAACGCGTTTCGCGATCGCTGCGGGGCAATGGACCGGCAAAACGCCTTTATATCATCGTGACCGCGAGTGATGGGAGATGAACGGGTCTTACGAACCCACGGCTGCGGGAAGGATCTCTTCGACATCGACCCATTGGGTGGGGTAATTGCCGGTGTAGCAGGCCGTGCAGTAGCTGGTATTTTCGCTGCTCCCACAAGCTTTGAGCAGGCCGTCGAGAGAGAGATAGGCGAGCGAATCCGCTTCAATGTAGCGGCAGATTTCATTGATGGACTGGTTGGCGGCGATCAGGTCGCGCTTGCTCGGGGTATCGACGCCATAGAAGCAGGGCGAAATGGTAGGCGGGCAACTGATGCGGAGATGGACTTCAGTGGCTCCGGCGCCGCGGACCATGCGGACAATCTTGCGGCTGGTGGTGCCACGAATGATGGAGTCGTCAATGAGCACGACGCGCTTGCCGGCCAGCAGATTGTGCACGGGATTGAGCTTGAGACGCACGCCGAAGTCGCGGACGCGCTGCTCGGGCTCGATGAAGGTACGGCCCACGTAGTGGTTGCGAATAAGGCCGAAGCGAAAAGGCAAACCGGCCTCTTCGGCATAGCCAAGCGCCGCGGTCACGCCGGAGTCCGGAACGGGAACGACCACATCGGCGGGCACGCCGGATTCGCGGGCCAACTGGCGGCCCATCTGGTCGCGGCTCTCCTGCACCCAGCGGCCGAAGATCCGCGAATCAGGGCGGGCAAAATAAACATGCTCGAAGATGCAACTGGACTGCGGGACGCCGCTCGCAAACTGCCGGCTGGTGACGCCATCCTCGGTGACCATGACCAGCTCGCCGGGCTGCACGTCGCGAATATATTCGGCGCGAAGCAGATCGAAGGCACAGCTTTCACTGGCGAAGACGATGGTGTCAGGAGCGCCGGGATTGCGCATGCAGCCCATGGAGAGCGGGCGGAAGCCGCGCGGGTCGCGAGCTGCAAAGATGCGGTCACGGGTCATCATGACGATCGAGAACGCCCCCTCAACCTGCGCGAGCGAGCCGGCAATGGCATCCACGAGCGTTCCGGCGCTGGAGTGGGCGATGAGCTGGACGATGATCTCGGAGTCGGAGGTCGTCTGGAAATAGGCTCCGTCGCGCTCCAGCCGGGAACGCAGGTTACTGAGGTTCACCAGGTTGCCGTTATGCGCAATGGCAATGAGGCCCTTGGTGGAGTCCACGCGGATGGGCTGGGCATTGAGCAGGGCAGAGTCGCCGGTGGTCGAGTAGCGCGTGTGCCCGATGGCCATGGAGCCGGGGAGCTTGGCGAGGACGTCATCGGTGAAGATTTCCGACACCAGGCCCATGCCCTTGATGTTAGCCAGATGCTGGCCGTCGGCGGTGGCTATGCCGGCCGATTCCTGCCCGCGATGCTGCAAGGCGTAGAGCGAGAGATATGCCTGGCGGGCGGCATCGGGATGGCCATGAATGGCGACGACGCCGCACTCTTCATGCAGCTTGGGGTCGTCGTCAGCGCGAATGGTAGATTCCCAGGTCCGAAAATCCGGACATGGGGCACCCTGCGAACTGTTCTTCGACTTGAGCGCTTGCGTTGCGTCGAATATGCCTTCGATGCCCTGGTAGAGGCGCTGCGTCATGCGGGAACCTCGTTGTGGAGGGTGGCTTCAAGTGCGTCAGCCCAGGGCTTGCGAAGGGCCTCAAGGGGAGCGGAGATCACCGGCTCGCGGTAGACGCTGATTTCCAGCCTGTCGCCGCCAGTGGTCCCTATGCGGGCGGCATAGAAGCTGTACTTGTCGGCCAGCTTTTCAATGTTGGCCACCTGGCTTGGATCGGCGGAGACGAGCATGGTGGTGGCCGGTTCGGCAAAGAGCCCGAAGAGGGGATGGAGCATCAGCGACTGATCCTGCTCCACCGTGGCGCCGATCCCCAGCGGGAACGCAGCTTGCGCAAGGGCCACGGCGATGCCGCCGTCGGAGATGTCGCGCGCGGAGTTGAGAAGCTGGCGGTCGGCGAGCACTTCCAGCAGCGTGTGCAGGTCGGATTCGGCGTCGAGGTCGAGCGGCGGAGGCTGACCCCACACTCCGCCCAGAACCACCTTCGCGTATTCCGAGGAGCCGAAAGTCACCAGTTCGGCAGTGGCCTCTGCTTCGGTCACATCTTCAGGGACGACGACAGCTTGCTCGCCGAGGACACCGGGCGCCAGGCTGGATTGCCCTGTTGCCTGCTCGTGGCTGAGTGCAACCTTCAGGTTTGGATCGGGCGCCTCGCCGGCAGGGATGGGCCACAGAAGCAGAATGGCGTCGCCCGCGCGTTGAAAATGCGCCGGGACCGCCTTCGTCACGTCATCGAGTATCCCGACGATGCCGAGAACGGGCGTGGGATAGATACCTTCGCCACGGGTCTCGTTATAGAGAGACACGTTGCCGCCGGTAATCGGCGTGCCGAGCGCCGTACAGGCTTCGGCCAGGCCGTCAATGGCCGCTGAAAACTGGGCCATGATCTCGGGCTTTTCGGGATTGCCGAAGTTGAGGCAGTTGGTGGCGGCCACCGGGGTGGCGCCGCTCGCCGCGACCTTGCGGGCTGCTTCGGCAACGGCATGCATCGCGCCCAGCTTGGGATTGAGATAGCACCAGCGGCCGTTGCCGTCGAGAGCCATTGTCAGGCCACGCTCGTGGCCGGGTTGACCGGTTCCCTTGATCCGCATGACGCCTGCCTCGCCGCCCGGTCCGATCACGGTATTCGTCTGAACCATGGAGTCGTATTGCTCATGGACCCAGCGCTTGCAGCAGACGTTGGCGCTGGCCAGCAGCTTCTTCAGGTCCGCGGTAAAGTCGCGGTCTTCAGCCAGTTGCGCCTGAACCTCGTCCGGCGGTACCGAGGGCAGCGGAGTCTGCCAGACCCCGACCGGCCGGTGGTAGAGCGGAGCGTCGTCGGTGAGCGACTGATTGGGGATGTCGGCCATCAGCTCGCCGTGATGTCGAATGCGCAGCCGTGGTTCGGGCCGCACCGTACCCACAATGACTGCGTCAAGGCCCCATTTTTTGAAAACGCGCAGCACCTCGTCCTCACGGCCCTTTTCGGCTACCAGCAGCATGCGCTCCTGGCTCTCCGAAAGCATGATTTCGTAGGCGCTCATGCCGGTTTCACGTTGCGGAACCAGGTCAAGCTCGACGTCGAGGCCTACGCCGCCGCGGGCGCCCATCTCGCAGGTGGAACAGGTCAGTCCGGCAGCGCCCATGTCCTGAATTC
Organism: Acidobacteriota bacterium; assembly: GCA_021846945.1. Taxonomy (GTDB): domain Bacteria; phylum Acidobacteriota; class Terriglobia; order Terriglobales; family Acidobacteriaceae; genus Telmatobacter. The sequence continues at coordinate 10,455 of JAJZVZ010000076.1, forward strand.
CGACAATGGCGCCGGTCTTCATGGCCTCAAGGCAGGCTTCCAGCAACAGCTTTTCCATGAACGGGTCGCCCACCTGGACATTGGGCCGCTTCTGCTCCGATCCTTCCTTGAACTCCTCCGAGGCCATGGTCGCCCCGTGGATGCCGTCGCGGCCGGTCTTGGCGCCAACATAGATGACCGGATTGCCCGTGCCGCTTGCCTTGCCGTAGAAGATCTCGTCCTTGCGTACCAGGCCGAGGGCAAATGCGTTTACCAGCGGGTTGCCGCTGTAGCAGGGCTCGAACTTGGTTTCTCCGCCTAAGTTAGGGACTCCAAAGCAGTTGCCGTATCCTGCAATGCCGCTGACCACGCCTTCAACGATGGTGTGATTCTTGTGAATCAGCTCCCGTTCCGCCGGATCGGCGGCCTCGATCGGTCCGAAGCGCAGGGAGTCCATGACCGCCAGCGGCCGGGCGCCCATCGTGAAGATATCGCGCAGAATGCCGCCCACCCCGGTCGCAGCGCCCTGGTACGGCTCGATATAGCTGGGGTGGTTGTGGCTCTCAATCTTGAAGGCGCAGGCCCAGTCGTCGCCCACGTCTATGATGCCGGCGTTCTCGCCCGGCCCCTGAACCACGCGGTCGCTTTTGGTGGGCAGGCGCTTCAGGTGCACGCGGCTGGACTTGTAGGAGCAGTGCTCACTCCACATGACGGAGTAGATGCCGAGTTCGGTCAGCGAGGGAACGCGGCCCAGGGCCGCCAGAATGCGGTCGTATTCCTCCGCGGTGATGCTGTGCTGGGCCAGCAACTCCGGAGTTACGGCCACCGGCTGTGGGACGGCTGCAGAGGAGGTTGTGCTCATAACGGCTAATTCCATTGTCGCATGGGACTCATCCTTTCCGTTCCACGAAACGGGTGTGGAAAGAAGGGATCAAATGAGGGGCGGGGAACAAGACTCAGCCGGAAGTGAGTCCCCGCTTGCATTGGCCGCGCACGGCATTGCGGACTATGATTCTGAACCAAGAGCGACGAATGCACGGGAAAGGGCTGTCATGATCCAACTGAAACGCGTCTACGATGTGCCCGGACCCCAGGATGGCCACCGGTTTCTTGTCGAACGGCTGTGGCCGAGGGGCATCAAAAAGACTTCGCTCTCGATGGAGGCGTGGCTGAAGGATGCCGCGCCGAGCGCGGAGTTGCGGCAGTGGTTTCACCACGATCCGGTGCGATGGGAGGAGTTCCGCGCACGCTACTTTGCCGAGCTAAAAGAGCGGCATGATGTATTGGCGCCGATTTTGAATGCTGCGTGCAAGGGTACGGTGACGCTTCTTTACAGCTCGCACGACGCGGAGCACAACAACGCGGTTGCTCTGAGGGAATATCTGGAGCGCCAATTGCGCGCCGGGCGCAAGGGGTAGTCAAAGTTTGAAAAATGAAATAGCGGCGGGCCCGCGTTATCATCATGCGGAATGCGGACCCGCTACTTTATGGCGGGCGACGCTATCGGCCAAACAGCTTCAGGTCGATGCCATCGCCCATGGCCTTATATCCCGCATCGTTCGGGTGCAGATGGTCGCCTGAGTCGTAGAGAGCATTAAAGCGGTTCGGGTTCGCCGGATCACGCGTAATCTTGTCGAAGTCGATGACTGCGTCAAATATCCCGCTGGTGCGAATCCAGTTGTTCACGTCTTCGCGTACCTGCTCGCCTCTGGCCGAGTAATATCCAGCGCCGCCGTATGGGGTGAGCGTCGCGCCATAAGCCTTCATGCCATGTTCGTGTGCCGCATCGGCAATCTGCTTCAGGCCCTGCTCCAACTGCTGTGCGGTCACCTCGTCTTCGGGCCCGGGACGGCGAGCCAGCCGGCCGATGTCATTGATGCTTTCGAGGACAATCACGTAGCGGGCGCCATCCTGCGCGAGCACATCGCGGTCAAGGCGCGCCACCGCGCTGGGGCCGGTTCCATCGTTCAGGACGCGATTGCCGCCGATACCCTCATTCAGCACGCCGATATGAGCGAGGCTGTGATCCTGCTGCAGGCGCGCTGCCAGAACATCGGGCCAGCGGTCGTTGCCGTTCAGGGTCGAGTGCGCGCCATCAGTGATGGAATCGCCGAGAGTCACGACGGCACGCGAGCCTTGCCCAGCGGAGACGTCAATGCCGTCGAGGAAATACCACGACCGCAGCGTCCGGGCCTGCGAGAGCGTGCCGGCGCCAGTCTGATCGCCATCGACGACGAAGTTATCCTGGTCGGCAAAGGGATGGTAGGTTTCCGCGCGCATGACCTGCGAAGGCAGATAGAAGCTGACAACTACGTCGGACAAGGGCGCGACGTCCATCGCTACCGGGTCGGAGTAGACCACAGCGCCGGGAGGAATGCGCACACTGTCTGCGCCGCCGAATGTGAGCGTGTGGTCTGTGCCATCCTTGATGGCCGAGCCACCCGCGCTCAGAGCCACATGCGCACCGCCGATTGTAAGTTGGTCGAGACCAAACTCATTCGTGAAGCGGACACGGATTTGCTGCCCGCCCGCCGAGATATGAGCGATCTCGCGCAGTGTCGTGGCGCTAAAGGGATGCATGCTGGAACTGCCTTCCGCCAGCATGGGCGAGTTTGCCCATGTCCCCACCCATTGTGGATGCGGCATGGGCTGCGCACTACATTGCCCGCTCACTGCGAAGAAGAGAACGGGAATTGAAACAAGTCCGATCCAACGCTTTATCATTGATCGAATCACCTCCATATTCAATCTGTTCCGGCGCATCCGAAGTCTATCATGATGGACGCATCACCTTGCTTCGGCACCTGTTCTTGCCGGGCGCAACTGGATTACCACTGGACAAATCCGTGTCTCTTTCCCTTATGATGGGTTGTGGCGGCTCTGGATGGCGCGCTGCAATCCCATGCAGCGATGAAAGTCGCACGGCGCAATCGCACTTTGGAAGCGAGCCTCGTAAAGTGCTTCTCCGCACCGGAATTCCGGTGCAGACAACAACTTGCTTGTAACCAAGTCCAACCCTCAGTCAACGATGATTACGGTTAAAGACCTTACAAGAGGATACGCGCACACTGTCGCAGTGAATCAGGTTTCCTTCTCGGTCGCCAAAGGGCAGATTGTGGGCTTTCTTGGTCCGAATGGGGCCGGAAAAACCACGACGATGCGCATGCTGACCTGCTTCCTGCCGCCTTCATCAGGAACGGCTACGGTGGCTGGATTCGATGTGCTTGAGCAACCGCTGGAGGTGAAGAAGCGCATCGGCTATCTGCCGGAGACGCCACCCATTTATCCGGAGATGGCCACCGTCGAGTATCTGCGATTTGTTGGAAGTTTGAAGGGACTCTCCGGCACGGACCTCGACAAGCGCGTGGACTACGTGGTCGGGCGCTGCTCAGTGGCCGATGTAAAGAAGAAGCTGCTGGGCAAGCTCTCCAAGGGCTACCGGCAACGTGTAGGGCTGGCGCAGGCGATCATCCACAATCCGGATGTGCTGATCCTCGACGAGCCGACGGCGGGCCTCGATCCCAAACAGATCAACGAGACCCGCGATCTGATCAAGGACCTGGCTGGGGACCACACCATTATTCTGAGCACGCACATTCTGCCTGAAGTGGAGCAGACGTGCCAGCAGGTCATCATCATCAACAAAGGCCGAGTGGTCGCCACCGACTCGGTGGAAAATCTGCAGTCGCGCGGGCGCAATGCTGAAACGATGGTGCTGGAGGTGGCGTCGCGCAGCGGACCGCTGGAGGTGGCGCGCATTGAGCAGCGTCTGAAGCAGGTTGCCGGCGTGAGCCGCGTTTCGATCAAGAACAAATACGACAGCCGGGCAGTATTCGAGACGGAGAGCCTCATGGGCGAACTCAAGCGCGGCGACCTGGCGCGCGTCATTGTCGAGTCAGGTTGGGATTTGAATGAGCTGCGCCCCGCGTCCATGAGCCTGGAAGAGATCTTTCTCCAGCTCACCGGGGGAGATCCGGCTGCGCAAACGGCAGAGGCGAAGCCGGGCGCAGCCGCTCCCGGGCAAGGCGAAAGCTCAGCCGCGGAGGAGCCGCACGCATGAGAAATACCTGGATCATTTGCCGTAAGGAATTGAGCAGTTATTTTGCTTCGCCGGTCGCTTATCTCTTATTGACGATGTTCGCGCTGATCTTCGGCTTCTTCTTCTGGAATTCGCTTGGCTATTTTGTGATTGCCAGCATGGAGATGCAGATGCGTGGCCAGGCCTTTTCCATGAGCGTCAATGAGCAGATTATCCGGCCGCTGCTCGCCAACACCAGTGTTGTTGGACTCTTCTTCATCCCCATGATTACGATGCGCCTCTTTGCCGAGGAGAAGCGCACGGGAACGATCGAGTTGCTGGCCACTTCTCCGGTGCGCGACATCGAGATCATCGTGGGGAAGTGGCTCTCGGCGCTGATCCTTTACGCCTGCCTGTTGCTGTTCACCGCGCTGAACTTCGCGTTTCTCTTCCGTTATGGCAATCCGGACTGGAAGCCGCTCGCCGTGGGCTATCTCGGTTTGTTGTTACAGGCGGGCGGACTGCTTGCGATCGGGACGTTTATTTCAACACTCACGCGCAATCAGATCATTGCGGGCGCGGCCACCTTTGGTGTTTGTCTGATGCTGTGGATCTTCTCCTGGGTCAGCGGTTATGACTCGGCGACCTGGGCCGCAGTTTTGTCCTATATGTCGGTGGTAACTCACTTCGATTCGTTCGGCAAGGGAGTGATTGAGTCAAAGGATGCCATCTTCTATCTCACGGTGATTTTTCTGGGGCTCTTTTTCACTGCGCGCTCCATGGAATCCATGCGCTGGAGGTCATAAGGCCGGATATGGCGAGTCAGTGGTTGAAGGCGAGGCAAACCAGATATGCAGCCTACGCCACCTTTTACATCCTGGTAGTGGCCGCCGCCGCGGTCGCGGCAAATGTGCTTGCCGATCGGTACGACAAATCCTGGGATACAACTTCGAATAAGCGCTACAGTCTCTCCGAACAGACGGCCAAGATCGTCAGGGAGCTGAAGCAGAACGCCACCATCACTTACTTCAATCAGACCACTCACTTTCGCGAAGGAAAGGATCTGCTGGGCGAGTACGCGAGTCTTTCGCCCAAAGTGCACATCCAGTATGTCGATCCGGACAAGAATCCGCAGTTGGCGCGCCAGGACGGCATTCAGCAGATGGGTACCGCGCTCGTCGAAATCGGCGATAAAAAAGAGATCGCGACCAGCATGACGGAAGTCGGTATTACCGGCGCCATTATTCGCGACATCAAGACCAGCACCCGCTCCGTATGCTTTGTGAGTGGCAGTGGCGAGCACCAGATTGATGACACCGGCCGCGACGGCCTCTCGCAACTGAAGAATCGGCTGACTCAGGAAAGCTACGATACGAAGACCGTCAACCTGATCGAGAAGGCTGAAGTGCCGGCCGATTGCACTGCGCTGGTGATCGCCGGTCCTACGCGTGACTATGACCAGCCAGAGGTCACCGCTATCCAGAAGTATGTGGAGAACGGCGGGCGCGCCATGTTTCTGATGGATCCGCCGCTGCACCTTGGAAGTTCAGACATCTCCTCCAACGACGCGCTTGCCGGCATTCTGGCGGGTTGGGGCGTGACTCTGGACAAAGATTTGATCCTCGATCTGAATCCCATTGGGCAACTTAGCGGATTAGGGCCGCAAGTGGCGCTGGTGACCAGTTACGGATCGCAACCCATCGTGAGCGACATGAAGGGGCTTGCCACAGGCTTTCCCATCACACGCTCGATGCAGATCAAGGAAACGGGCAAGACCAGTGTGCAGAAGCTGTTCGACTCCTCCAGCACCAGCCTGGCTACAAGCGAACTGAGTTCGCCTGAGATTAAAGTCAACGATCCGAAGAATAAGAAAGGCCCGCTGACGATTGCCGCGGCGGGCACTTACAGTACCGGCAAGCCTGACTCGCAGGGGCGTTTTGTGGTGGTGGGCGGCTCGACCTGGGCCTCCAACCGCTTCCTCAATTTCAATGGCAACAGCGACCTTGCATTGAATGCGATTAACTGGCTTGCCTCGGACGAAGATCTGATTTCGATTCGTCCCAAGCCGCCTGAAGACCAGCACATTACGATGACGCGCGCGCAGATGAATACGGTGCGTATGATCAGCCAGTTTGGGCTGCCTCTGCTGGTCGTGATCGTGGGCGCGGCGGTGTGGTGGCGGAGGCGATAGTGGAAGCGCCGCTTGCTCAACAGAGTTATGAATAGTGCAATGAGATTCCGTGGTCTGGCAATCGCATGCCTGGTCCTTCTCACTCTTTCTGTTGGCCTTTTTTGGTCGGGGCGTCACAAGCCTTCCAAGGCCGCCGCGACGGCAGCTAAAGGCCCCGTGATCCTTAAAGTGGATCCGGCGAACGTCACCGCAGTCACCATCCGGTCAAAGGATGAAGGGACACTGACGCTAAAGAAGCAGGATACGGAAAAGTGGCAAATCGATGCTCCGAAGAAGCTCCCCGCGGATCAGGATGTCGTCACCGGCCTGCTCTCGAATCTGTCGCCTTTGACCGCCGAGCGAGTGATTGAGAATCGTGCGACGAACCTGAAAAATTTTTGGCTCTACCAACCGGCGTTGGAACTGGATATTACGGCCAGGAATCGCGCCGAGCAGAAACTCCTGCTCGGTGACGATACGCCGACCGGCGACTCGGCGTATGCCATGCTAGCGGGCGATCCCCGGATTTTCACGGTCTTCCGATTCAACAAAACTGAACTCGACAAGGGTTTGAATGACCTGCGCGATAAGCGGCTTATCACGGTGGATCCAGAAAAGGTCAGTCGCATCGAACTGATTCGAAACGGCCAGGATATGGAGTTTGGGCGCAATGCCGACAATTGGCAGATTCTGAAGCCGGGGCCATATCGCGAAGATCTCTCAGCTGCGGATGGTCTGCTGTATGCCCTCACCGGTGCGCGGATGAATCTTACCGGAACCGGCAGCCAGGATGCCGACAGGGAGTTCTCAGAGGGAACGCCGGTGGCAATCGCCAAGATAACCGGCGAAGCGGGCACGCAGACACTTGAGCTGCGAAAGAATAAAGACAACTACTTTGCGAAGTCCAGTATTGTCGATGGATCGTACCTTGTAGATACCTCGCTGGCCGATGCGGTAAACAAGGACCTCTATTACTTCCGCAACAAGACAGTCTTTGACTTCAGCTATAACGAGCCAAACAAAGTTGATCTGCAGATTTCCGGCGCCAAGTCCGGCGCTGGATCGCAGTCCTGGTACCTGGTGCGCAGCGGCAACGATTGGTGGCTGGACGGAAAGAAGATGGATGCGGACAGTGTCGAGTCGCTGGTTTCGTCTCTCCGCGCTCTTACCGCTTCAAAATTCGTCACGGCTGGATTCACGACGCCGCAGATCATAGCCACAGTAACTTCCGGCAACGGGAAGCATGTCGAGAAGGTGATGATCGCCAAGTCCGGCGCGGATTATTTGGCGAAGCGCGAGGATGATCCCACGCTCTATGTGGTGGACGCAGGCGCCGTTGAAGGAATCCAAAGTGCGGCCAACAAGATCAAACCGGCAGCGGCTTCGCACAAATGATTCCGGGCGGAGGGTGCCTGGCCCGCACCGCTTGCCTGTGCATGGCCTGCATGACCTTCTTCGGAATCATGGCGAGGCGGCGCGAGCACTCTTTCTGCGTTTCAGGTACATTGAGCAGGATTTTTCAGGCAATCCGGCGATATAGTGATGCAAAAAGTGGGGTATAGTTGTCAGCACGGCTAAGGACACATCGCATGCTCCGGAAGGTGCGCCGAAGGCCGTGTTTCGATTGCCGGCAAGGAAGACGACCATGCTGAAAGTATTTTGCTCACCAGCCCGTTATACACAGGGCCCTCATGCCACCGAGCAACTTGGCGCGGAGATTTGCAACCTCGGGCTTGAGGGACCAGCGCTCATTGTCGCCGGACACAGCGCCATCCGCCTGCTCTCGGAGACGTGGGCGAAGACCTTCGCGGATGCAGGCATGCGTCATGCGGTCTTTGCGTTCGCCGGAGAATGCACGGCGGCGGAGATACGGCGCGGAGATCAGGCCGCGCGCGACGCTCACGCAAAGGTGGTGATCGGGGCCGGCGGCGGCAAGGTTCTAGACACAGCGCGCGCCATCGCATCGAATCTTTCGCTGCCCGTGGTCAACTGTCCGACACTCGCTTCAAGCGACGCGCCATGCAGCGCGCTTTCGGTCATTTATACGGATGCAGGCGCGGTGGAAGAATACCGCATTTACCGCCGCAATCCCGACCTGGTGCTGGTGGATACATCCGTCATTGCCAAAAGCCCCGTGCGTCCTCTGGTCTCCGGTATGGGCGACGCTCTGGCCACATGGTTCGAGGCCAAGGCCTGCGCCAGCAGCGGCGCAAGAAATATGCGTGGAGGAGCTTCCACGCGCAGCGCCCTCGCTTTGGCTGAGCTTTGCTATAAGACACTGCTGGCAGACGGCGCAGCGGCTATCGAAGCCGTGCAGCACGCGGAGCCTAACGACGCGCTTGAACGCCTGGTGGAAGCGAATACGCTGCTTTCGGGTCTCGGCTTTGAGTCCTCTGGACTTGCCGCGGCGCACGCCATCCACAACGGGCTCACCGTGGCGCCGGGCACGCATAGCTACATGCACGGCGAAAAAGTGGCGTTCGGTTTGCTTGCCCAGTTGATGCTCGAATCGCAACCAGAATCAATTGTGAAAGAAGTGCTGACCTTTGCGAATCGCGTCAGCCTCCCGACCACATTTGCCGACATCGGGATTGGCCACCCCGGCGCGGAACTTCTTGAGCTGATTGCCGAGCGGGCGACTGCCCCGGGTGACACCATCCACAACGAGCCCATGCAGGTAACGCCGAATATGGTTGTGGAAGCGCTGCGGGCGGCAGATTCCGCCGGGACTTCGTTCCGTCGCCTCGGCAACCTATAGCGCGTTGCTCATTTGGAACTTCGATACGCGCACCTCAATCATGACGGGTCAGGCTTCGTTCCCATAAAACCTGACGGGCATGCCCCTACTCGTGGATATACGCACTTGAGGCGGGAGCCGGCATAGTGGTCCATGCTGCTTCCCGCCTCGTGTGGTTTGCGCTTGCTGCCCTTCAATCTAGAAGATGACCTTGGCTGCAAACTGGTAGATGCGCGGCGAGCCAACCGTGGACGTCATGTTGACGGTGCCGGTGCTGGCGCTGGTGCCGGTAATCTGCCCAAAGGTTCCTGATGCGACCGACGCGGTTGGGTTGGCGAGGTTGGTGTGGTTCAGAGCATTGAAAACCTCGGCCTGGAACTGGCCGTGAATGCGGCGCTCAGGGAGGATGTCCTTAAAAATGGACATATCGATGTCCGCATAGCCGGGCCCGCGCAGGGAGTTGCGGGGCACGTTGCCGAAGGTTCCGATCGCGTTCTTCTGGAATGCCGCGGGGTTAAACCACTCCTTGATCTTCGATGCTCCGGTGGGGCGTCTCAGACTGACGCCAGGAACGTAGTCGGCATAGTCATTGCCGACGCCGGAGAGCGAGTTATCGACGCCGCTGTTGATGGTGATGGGCAGGCCGCTTTGCAACGTGAGGATGCCGTTGGCCTGCCAGCCGTTGGCGAAGAAGCTGGCGGGACCAGTCACGTTGAAGTGGGGCATCATGTAGTTGACCGAAGACGTGAAGCGAAGCGCCTGGTCGAAGTCGGCAACTCCGCGGCCGCTATTGAGGTTGTAAGGATTCGGCGGGCCGGCGTTGCCTTCGGTGGCCGACGAGTTGTTATCTATGGTCTTCATCCACACAATGTTCGAGAGCAGGGTAAGGCCGTGACTCGATCGCTTGGTGACATTGACCTGGAAAGAATTGGTCATCTCGTACTCATAGGAGTCGGCGTATTCCACCGCC
>JAJZVZ010000077.1 GCA_021846945.1 Acidobacteriota bacterium
GTGTGCGCTTCATGGAGATCAAAAAGTCGGCGTATATAAAATGAGCAACGGCGCTGTTGGGGCCGAGTTCGATGGCGCGCCGGAATTCACGATCTCCGGCTGCCATGTCCCAGTCATATGTACTCATGAGGTTTGCAAGAACCCAGTGCGACTCAGCAAGAGACGGATCCAGTTCCAGAGCCTTCAGCGCGGCAGATCTAACTCTGGGTATGGCATCGCTCGGCGGAACGAATCCTGCATCTCCTCTGAGCGACCAAACATTAGAGATTCCCACATAGGCCAGGGCGCAGTTCGGATCGATTTCCAACGCACGCTGAAAATAGCCTAAGGCTAAATCGAGGTGTGCGATCGAGATCCTGTACCAATGAAACATGCCTTTGAGATATGCTTCGTAGGCTTCGGGGTGCACGGGGCGAGGGTGGATCATGCGTGCTGATTCCTCCTGGGTCAGCTCGGTCTCAATTTGACGAGCCACGGTCTGGGCTACCTCTCCCTGCAGGCTCAGCACGTCCTGAAAGCTCCGCTCGTAGCTCTCGGCCCACATATGCGCATCGGTCGCCGCATCAATCAGTTGTACGGTGAGCCGCAGTTGTTCGCCAAGATGCTGCACGGCGCCCTCGATCACCCCGTCGACTCTCAGTTCCTGCCCGATTTGCGTGAGCGGCTTTTGCGTGGACTTGTACTGCATCACCGAAGTGCGGGAGATGACCTTGATGGCTTTGATCCTGGATAACTCGGTGATGAGGGCATCAGTGATTCCGTCCGCTAGATATTCCTGCTGCGGATCGCCCGAGAGATTGGCTAAGGGAAGCACGGCCAGGGAGCGAAGCTTCGGCCCTCTCTCTGATATGGCGGGCTCAGAGGTGATCAGGCGGTATCCGTAGCGGGGCAGGGTTTCTATGAACTTAGGATTTTCGGCTGAGTCTCCCAGCGCCTGGCGGAGCTTCTTGACAGCGTGGTTCAGGCTGTCTTCAAACTCAACGAAGGTATCACCGGGCCAAAGCCTCGCGCGCAACTCTGCGCGAGTCACAACTCCCCCGCGGCGTTCAAGCAATGCCTGGAGGATCTTGAACACCATGGGTGGCAGCGAGATCTTTCGGCCGTCTTTCTGAACTTCACCTGAAGTTACGTCCACCGAAAAACCACCGAAGCCTACTTGCAGCTGTGATGAGGAGGGAACTGGCATTCCATATTCCTCCGTCGCCCCACAGCATAGCCCGATGTCAGCCCGTTGCTTCGACAATTATGGGCCTGTTGTCAGGCAGGGGCAAGCCCTTCCTGGCCCAAATTAGAAAGGAACAGCGACCTGTCTCGGGTACGCCGGATTCGGAGTGGACGCTCCCAGCATTATGAGTCGTCGCTTTACGAGGGAAGCAATCCGGCGAGCAGGGTCTGAAGGGGAGTTCACCGACGAGTCAGGAGCCGCTCATTGAAGCGTCATAAGCCGTTCATTGTGAAGCAGGTTGAGAAGTGAGATAGCTACCTTAACGGCGAAGAAATCCGTGGATCAGTGGTTCGCCAGGAGGTACAACATGAATAACTTGGTACGTTGGATCGAAATCGCGCTGGTGGGTGTGCTGTCGCAATCTCTCCTATTCGCGCAGAGCGCACCCGTGACGCAGGGGCCTTCTGCCGATGGCTCGCCGAGCGCGGTTGTGAGTGGAAGCGAAAACTCAACGAAAGATGTGAGGGGTTCGGCGGTTCTCGATAATCAGTTTAAGCAGCCCTGCCCTTCGGCAACAACTTTCAGCCAGGAAGAAATCATGAACCGGCGAGAGGTGCAGGTGGCATCCCATCATCTCCTTGCCATAACCTTGGCTAACAAGAGAATGAGGGTGATGTTTGTGACATTCAAGAATGGAGAGTTCGGGTTTGTCCGCTGGCCGTATTCAGCAAGAATGGACTCGGAGACATGGAAAGGGCCACTGCCTGAGTGCACGGTGGCCATTGTTCGTACAAATTCAGCGGAGTACAGCGAAGAACCTTCCGTCACGGATCACGACCTGGCCGATGGCCGCCAAGCCCCCGCGGTTACCTTGCCAGTTTACGTCCTTCACCTCAGGGGTATTTCCAAGGCAGTTCCGGGAAAATCCGAAGCCGTCTACGTTCGTGACAGTCTCTGGATCAATGAATTTGCACCGACCCGAGTGGAATTGGAAGCAAGCAAACGTCCCGCTTCCAGTACGCCTCATGCGGGCAAACATGCAGGCAAATAAGGAAATGTGCGCTGAACATAGCGAATAGCGAAGCGGGAGTCCAGCAAAATACCTGCCAAAGCCGCGAAGCGGCCAACCATGAACTGGACTCCCGCATTTTCGTCTCATTGGCGGGCAAGTAGGTGATTGCCATTATCTCTTACCTTCTCAATTGCCCTGACTAATCCGGCAGTGCTTCTTTGAGTGGTTTGGAGCATGCAGCAAGTTCCGTCAATCATCGATACATGGATTCCATGTTCAAGTGATCGCGGCACGGCGCCAGTCCTGGTGTGAATTGTGGGATGACCTGTTCGGTTGGCGATCGTGAGACAAATGCCTCTTCTGCCCTCGCGCGTGCCCTGAACTTAAGGGGAGAAATTCATGGAGAAATCAGGAAATGTTCATCGAAAAATCAGGGAAAGTTCATGGAAAAACGGCTCGGTTCGTGAGATAAGCGGTCCAACGGGCCAGGATGTTGGGAGGTCCATTGTGTGCCAGGAGGTGCAGCATGAGGAGGTTCGTACGCTGGACTGGAATTGCCCTCGTGGGTCTGGTGTCACAGTCTTTCGCACTCGCGCAGAGCAGCACGGGAATTCAAGGGCCGCCAACTGCTGGCTCGCTGCTGGCTGTTGCGGTTGAGAGCCCGGCCGGACATAATTCGCTGAGCGCGGTTGCGAATGCAAGCAGCAGGGCCGCTCAGGATGTGCAGAACCCGGCTGCTTCACCGAAGAAGGTTGAACTGCCTTGCCGCTCAACCACGGCGTTCACTGGGGAAGAAATCATGAACAGACGGGAGGTGCAGGTTGAGTCCTACCGTCTCTTCCAGGCGGCATTAGCGCACAAGCGAGTGGTTCCGATGTGGGTTACCTACAAGAACGGAGAATTTGGGTTTGTTCGCTGGCCGTCTTCCACCGGAAAAAGGGACATGGAGGTCTGGAAAGGGCCATTGCCTGAGTGTACGGTAGCCATTATCCATACGCATTCGGCAGGGGCGTCCAATGAGCCTTGTGCCTTGGAGCATGAGCTGGCCAATGGCCGTCAAAGGCCAAGTTTTACCGGCCCGGTGTATGTTCTTCATCGCAAAGGAATCACGAAGATTGTGCCAGGGTCTTCTCAGGTTGTAACGGTGCGTGGGTCGGACTGGTTGCGTGAGTTTGCGCCGACACAAGCGAATTAAGGGAACTGGAATTTATTTCGCTTCCGCCGCGCCTAAGGCACAGAGAGGACGGGTGTGCAACGAGCACATTGAAGGGTGATTAAACCGAATCAGAACACCAGCCGGGATGGCTTTTGATGAGGGCTCAGAGCCGGGAATCAACCCGCCGCACCAGAGCGTGATGGAGCGGCGAGTTGATTCCCGGCTTATGTTATCGCAGCATGGCGGCCAGGTTGGCGTGAATGGACGGATTGGTCGTAGTTCCGGTAATGGTGATCGGTATTCCGCTGTTAGTCGCCGCATGGGATGTGAATTGGAGGGCCTGGCCCAGGAAGCCGCCGACGGAGTTTGCGGCCTGGCTGACCATACCGCCGATTCCGGAGGTTGCGCTGAGCTTGGCGAGGAGGTTGAAGTTGAGAGCGCCGGCGGGCGTGACGCTGCCGTTACCGGTTGCGGTTCCGATCGAAGGAACCGATCCGTAAATGTTGCTGAATTGAGTGATCTCCGGTGAGGAATTCACATTTGTGCGCAGGGTCTGGATCGCGGTGCCCCCGCGCGTACTTCCAAAGGGATTCAGGCCCTGAATCCTGGAGCCGAGGTCAAATCCGGTCAGGCGGGTGTTGTCGATCTCGACAGGCCCGCTGATGGTGGTCGCAGTGGCCGGACCGGTAATGGCGAGGTTGGCGGTGAGAGTGCCTCCCTGCAGGGTAGAGCCGCTGGGCAAGCGGATTCCGACGGCGGGCAGCAATTGCTCCAGTTGATCGATCGGGAGGTTCGGAGCGGCCAGGCGCAGATCGAGCAGCACAGCCTGCGGAGTCCGCCGGAAGCCGCCATTGATATGTACGGCAATAGAGCCGGTGTGGACAGCCAGATCCGACACTTGGCCCGTGCGCGTGTCGAGGTTATCGGAAATGGCGTAGCTGATGTTGACCGGATTGGGCGCAGGGGAACCTGTGCGCGCCAGTTGAAGACGCGCCGCCTGGATTCTTCCAGTGCTCTTGAGGGCGGTTCCGTCAGATTCAACCTGTGAATTGATGTCGGCAACCATGGATATGCCCTTGCTTGGATCAATGAGTCCAGCGGCGACCGGATCAAGATGCTTGATCACCAGGTTGGCGCGAAATGGCGTATCGGCGGCGTTCTTCTTTGACAGCGGGCCTGCGCCGCCATCGAGCTGGAGGGTTCCCTGGCCCGGCAACTCCGCCGAAAGCCGGAAGGGGAAGGACTTTTTGAAGGAAAACTCGTGGACGCTGAGATCAACCTTGGAGTAGACGAATGGCTTGCCAGTGGCAGGAAGTGACGAAACGGTTGCGCTGCCGTTGCTGATCGTCAATGCGCCGATCGTCAGGTCAGGGATGGCGGCCGGCTGCGTGCTGGCCGGAGTGGGAGCGGCGCCGCCGATGCTGGAGAAGTTCCATTTGCCGTCCTGGGACTGAATGAGCTGGATGGCAGGCGAATCGATGGTGAGATGCGTGATGCTCAACTTGCGGTGGAAGAGGAATGGAGCCACCTCGACGCCGATATGGAACAATTTGGCCTGTAGAAAAGGTGAGGTGCTATAGGCGGGATCGTCTGCAATGGAGATGTTCTTGGCAACCAGACTGGCAGAGATCAGAGAAAAGCTGAGATGGCCCAGTGTGACTTTGCGGCCCAGGGTGCTGGATAGTTCCTCTTGCAGCATCGGCCGGAAGGTGTCGGCATTAACGAAAAACGGGATCAGTGCAATGACCACGATGACCAGTGCAATGACCGCCAAAAGGACTTTCATCCATCGCTTTTGCATGAAGACCTCCTCTCCACGCGAGATTCTCGCATTGTAACGCGCCTGGCATCTGGCTGGTCGGGGAGGAGAGCCCTGGAAGTTATTTCATACGATGACCTTGGCGCCGAGGATCTCATTGACCTTCGCCATTACCTGGAAGGCGTCGGCGATGTAGACAACGTCAGCTTTACCGCGGGTCCAGCCGCAGTTGGGGTCAAGCGAGATGGCGCGGCGCTCGCCGATAAACCGCCAGCCAACCACGTGCGGCTCCTCGCCGTGGCAGCAGGTGGAAAGGCCTTTGGGATGGCGTGGCGTCGCGCCGGTCTGGCCCACCTGGTTCAGGTGGCTGAGGAAGGGAAGAACGGGCTGGTTCTCGCTGCCCTGGTCCACCAGTGATTTCGAGCTGCCAAGCGAGGCCCCTGAGGCGCGCAGGAAGTCGAGAATCAGACCGCCTGCTTCAGTAGCGTGGATCTGGCCGTCGGGCTGTTTTTTGGTCCAGCCGGCGCCGGCAACGAAGAGCAGCTTGGCGTCCGGGCGGATCGTGCTTTCTCCCGCCTGTGGCGCCCGGGCCCCGGTGACCTGCGTGCGAAGAACGGGGAGATTGACGGGGACTTGCTCCACCTGCGCGGACGCCGGCGCCCCCACGAAAGGCGCGTGCGTGCCTGCGTCGAGCAGCAGAAACCAGGGGCGCGCGTCGCGGCTCAGCACTGCTTCGACACGCTGGCGATAGAACCAGCGCGTGGCTTCAATGGCTTCGGCCCCGGAGAGCGCCGTGATGTGGGTGTCGATGAGTCCCCCGATACGATGGGCTACACCGGCGGCCACGCGGGCAAAGCGCGAGCTGCCGGGGGCAAGGACAATGCTTGCGCTGGCGGCCCGGCAGAGAGCTTCGCAGGCAGCGGCGTCCGAAGCGTAGCGCGGCTGGGCAAAGGCTTCTCCGGAGACAGACAGCAGGCGCACGCCCGTTGCGGCGAGGGCGCTGGCGGCAGAAGCGGCGTCGGCAGCGACGATTCCGATGGCCAGCGGTGCATCGAGCCGGGCTGCGAGTTCGAGGCCGGCGGCTACGGCTTCAAGTGAGGCTTTCGTCAGGGATGCGCCTTCATCGGCGTGGGTCAAAACCAGAATCGATTCCATTTTCTATTCCTTCATGTGTCAGAGCGTCCAATTTCCAGCTCATGCGTTGCATCTCTTCGCCTTTAGCTGATGGCTGAAAGCTGACGGCTGATCGCTGTCAGCTTTCAGCTTTCTCCGCCGATCCAGGCCACTAACTCCACGGCAATTTGCTCGGGCGTTTGATCCTTTACGACACGCGTCACGCGCTGCTGCTTCGGCAGGGCGACGGAGACATAACGCAGGCTGTTCGGCTCGATCTGGGCGGCTTTGGCGCGCTGCAGGGCGGGCATGATGGTGCGCATATTGGCCATGCCGACCTGCGGGTTATTGCGCGGCTCAGGCAGATTTCCGGTGGCCCAGCCGAGGACGGCGGGGACTCCGGCGCAGACCGAAACCTGGTGACGGCCGCCTTCCACGCGCTCCAGCACTTCAAACGAGCCGTCCTCGCGAAAGCCGATCTGGTCGACGCCCTGAAACTGATCGGTAATGCCCAGCCGCTCGCCGATAAGCTGCAGCGTAATGCCCGCGCCGCGTGCGGCTGACTCCCAGCCGCCGAAGAGCAGCAGTTTTTCTCTGTCGAGCCCGGGGATTGCGGCGATCGCGTCAGCGAGCACAACTGCCGTCGAGTGCGCGTCGGGAAATCCGCCGATGGGGCCGTCGATGGCGACCAGTTCGAATGCAACTTTCTGAGCCACGGTCATCATGACCTGTTGCAGTTTGGCCTTGGGGCCGAGCGAGACGAGCCAGACTTTGCTGCCCGGATTTTTCGCGGCCAGGTTGGCAGCCTCGTAGAGTGCACTCGCCGCCCAAGGGTCCAGCACGGCAGGTAGAAGCATCTCGTTCTTGAGGCCGGGACCAGCCTGCGTATTGATCGGTTCCAGCGTCTGCAGCGGGTCGGGGACAATTCCGGCGCAGACGACGATATGTAATGTGATTGCCATGATTCCTCTCTTTGAGATCTCAGCTCTCAGCTTTCAGTTCTCTGTTTGCAGATGTTTATCTTTGGTTCATGGGGCTTAGGGTCCGGATAAACGATGCAAGCATCTTTGATACTTCCTCACTGAGTGACTGCGCTTCATCCAATGACTTGCCTGCCGTCAATTCTCCGCCGAGTGCAGTCCTCCCGCTCCGGCACGGAACTCGATGTTACTGTGCTCGCCGTCGGGTGAATGGGCGCAGTTCCACAGGCACGCGCCGCAGTGCGCGCACTTTTCGCGCTCGAAGACGGGCACGCCTTCCGAGCCCAGCGTGATGGCCTGGCCGGAACACATGGCGATGCAGGTCTTCTCCTCGCAGGCGATGCAAAGCTTGCCGTCGCGGAAGGTGACGTGATCGGCAAAGCCGGGCATGGCCTGCACTTTGCCGCCCATCAGCAGCGCGTCCTGGTGCGTGACCAGCAGGCGGCCGTCGAAAGGTATCTCGGGCCAGCCGCGCGCGCTCATCAGCGCATCATGCAACGGACGACCATCGGCCAGGGCCACTGCGGCGACCTCGTTCAGCTTGAGGCCCTCGGCCGCATAGGAGGAAAACGGAAGAATCTGTTTCGTGGTCGGCGGAACCTTTGTGCGCAGCGCGAAGCGGCCGCGACTGAGCCCGGCGAGGGCCATCCCCATCAGGCCCCGGACAAAGCCCCGATGAAAGCCATTGCGCGCGTTCATGGCCTGCGCGGCGCCTTGCTCCACCCAACTGGTGCGGCGGCGGGCTTCATACGTGGAGGTGAGGTTCTCATGCGTGAAGGGCTTGCCGGCGCGCAGCAGTTCCAGAACCGATTCGCCCAGTTGCACGCCGGTGGTCCATGCTTCGTCAACACCGGAGCCGGTCAGCATGTTGGTGGAACCGGAGCCCTCGCCGATGCGCGCAAAGCCTTCGCCGGTAAGGTACGGTTCGCCGTGCTTGCCGGACTCTTCCAGCGACTTTGCTCCCCACGAGCGCAGCGTGCCATCTTTCAGGTGCTTCCAGAGCGCGGGATGCTGGATGTAGTGCTGCAGGTAGCGATAGGCCGTGCGTCCTGGATCGCCCAGCCAGGACGGAATGAAGATGCCCACCGACACAAGCCGCTCGGGATGTACATAGAGAAATCCGAAGATCTCCGGCTCTGGGTAGCCGAAGGTGTGCCAGACCGTACCGGGTTCGAGAGTGGGGCTTTCAGGCAGCTCGATGACCATCTTCATGCCCAGCGCCCACTCGCGGCGGGCATGGCCTTTGGGAAGGCCGAGCTTGCGGTCAAGCGCCTGGCCCACCGCGCCGACGGGTCCGTCGCCCACGACGGTCAGGTTCGCATAGACGTCCATGCCGGGCAGGAAACCATCGGATGGTTCGCCTTGCTTGTCCACGCCCTGGTCGGCGAGGCGTAAACCCTGCACAGCGTTACCGGAAAACAGCGGCGCGCTGACCGGCGTTCCCGGCCAGATTTGCACGAGCCCGCTGGTCATGATCTGCGAACCCACCCACTGATTGAATTGGCCAAGTGAGAGAATCAGGCCGCCACGCTTATGCAGGAACGATGGTGTCCAGGGCAATTCAAGGGCATGATCGCAGACTCCGAGCAGCGGGCAGCCTGCGCGGAGCACTTTATCGACGGCGCGCAAGAAGACAGAGCGCCGGCTGGCGCCGACGGGGTCGAGCAGATAGAAGACGCGCTCCTGCCGGACCTCGGCGGCCATCGGGATATCGGCGGTGTTCAATTGCGGAAAGCTGGAGCGAATGCCGTGGGCGCGCGTGACCACGCCGCTGACGCCGGCGGAGATCTCGTCGGCGCGCTCGTAGCAGAGCACCTGCAAGGGCATTCCCGGCGCGGCTTTGCTCTGGAAGGCCGGGTCGCCGGGGTTCTTGTTCCAAGCCTGTGTGAGGGTCGTGAGAAAGCCGCCCATTGCTGGGCCGAAGCCGGCGCAGGCGATGTCCACTTTCATCGACGGGCGGTCAAA
The DNA here is from genome assembly GCA_021846945.1 of Acidobacteriota bacterium. GTDB lineage: Bacteria > Acidobacteriota > Terriglobia > Terriglobales > Acidobacteriaceae > Telmatobacter. Next base: position 9,151 of record JAJZVZ010000077.1, read on the forward strand.
TTTCTCCCAGGTTTCCGCAGCGAGGCCTGGCGAGCCAATGATGTTATCGATGTATACGCCGTTGCTCATGCAGGTCCTGCCGCGGGGTAATCCAATGCCTCGGGGATCATGACCTTGCTGAGATTTTCGGCGGCGCGGTCTTTGGCCAGCCGTGCGCCTGTCAAGCAGGTGGTCAGCTTGCTTTGCAACCGCAGAAACTCGGCGTTGCCGGCGCAGCCCGCGCAGGGGCCGGCCTTCAGCGGATGGCTGCCGTCGGCGGCCAGCACATCGAAGGCCATTGCGGTGATGCCGGGCATGCTTCCCTCGAACTCTTCCAGTTCATCGGCCAGGAAGCAATTGCGATGATCCTCTTCGTTCCAGGCGGGATGGTGATTGTAGCCGAAGACCAGCTCGGCGCAGATGCGGGAGACCTCGCCGGCGGCTTGCGCCGCCTGGATGTGGCACAAATCGCTGAGGAACTGCACGGTGCCTGGCAGCCCTTCTGCGACGGAGGGGTCTTCGGGCCCGCGCGTCTCCAGTTCCACAACATCCAGAATCTGCGCGCGCGACGCCAGCAGCCAACAGAGCGCGTCGGCCAAAGCAAAGGTCACGCCCTGGCGCTGGCCGTGATAGAGCTTGTTGCCGTCCGGATCGACGGCATCTTGCAGGTAGTCGAGCGTCCACAGCCACAGGTTCATGGCTGAGGCCAGCGTGCAGGCGCCGGTGCCGGGGCGGTCGCTGGCAATGCGGCGCATCTCCTTCGTCCACGCGCGGAACTGCGCGAGAAATACCTCGCCGGTCATGGTGACGGTGAGTTGGCGGCGCTGCACGGCTTCAGGGCCTTCGTAGGTGGCTTCGAGTTGCGCGTCCATCCACTTGTTCGCCAGAAAACCGGGGCAGTCTTCGGTGATGCCGTAGCCGCCCATCAGGCTCACCGCCTCGCGCAGCATGTTCGCGCCGTGGCCGGTGTTCCAGAGCTTGGTGGCGGGGCAGAGCACGTTGGCTTCGGAGTCCCTCAGCACAAATTCGACCAGCGGATCGGCTTCAAGGTCCGCGCGTCGAGGGTCGCTCGGCCTGAGCGAGAGCAGCTCTATGGCGCGCTGCTCGCTCTCGCGCAGAGCCTTCATTTCTGCACGGCCGCCCTGGATGCCGCGCTCCTTGAGGAGCGCCGTCTTATGCTTTTCCAGCGGATCGAGAGCGTCAAAGAGCCGCGCTGCGGCGAAGCCCAGCGAGGTCGCGGCCTCGCCTGCGGCCCATACATCCACCAGGCGGTGCAGAGCGTCTTCGCGCTGCTGGATGCCCTGCTCATAGCGTATCGAACCGGGTTTGGATCCCTCGGCGCCGCGGAAGCGCTGCCGCTGATACCGGATGACCGGCTCAACCGCCGAAAGCAACTTGGCGGCTGTCATCAGCCCAACGGGTACCCGCGTGCGCCGGAAGACCGCTTCAATCACTTCGCTGTGGTTGAAGTTGGGAACGATGACACCATCCTTCACCGTGTATCCGCCGACGATACGGCTGGCCGGAACCTTCAGGTTGAAGATCGGATCGCCGGTGGAGGATAGCTGGTGGACAAGCTTCTTAGTGGCCGTTCCGCGGTCGAAGACACCCTCATCGCCCTCTTCGAGAATGACGATACAACTGCCTTTGATGCGCGGATCATCAGAGTTCACCGCCGCGGTGACGAAGTTGGCGAAGGCGATGTTGGTAATGAAACGGCCTCGCTTGTCCACTTGCAGCCACGGCTCTTCGCCGTCTTTCCACTCAGCAACGCGCAGCTTGCCGCTCAACATGCCGGTATCGACGCCGACGTAAGGAATAGGCTCGGTGAGTGCAAAAGCTCCGCGCCAGGGCTTGCCCGCCTCGGCGGGCCTGCGGTCTTCGCCGGGCTGCGGAGGTGCGGCAAGGGTTTTATAGCGGGTCACCTGCTCCGGCGTACCGCGCTCATGGATCGGAGCCAGCGCGAGGAAACTGGCCAGGCTCGCCGTGGCCGCGCCGCCATCCACCCAGGCCAGCTCAAAGGCAGCCAGGGACAGGGCGAGGTTCTTCGGCCCGGCGATAAAACCGCCCTCCTCCGGCTCCATAAATGCGGCGGTGATGCCGGAGCGATCGAAAGCTTCGAGCATCTCAGCCTTGGCGGGGGTCCATTCGTGGGTATTGCGCTCGCCGCCGGCCACCAGCCGCGCCACGGTTCCGCGGGCCACCCCGCGCGCCGACTGCACCAGCATTTGCAGATCAAAGCGATCGGCAAAGCGCCACTGAATCTGACGCACCGCGTCGCCGGGGAGGGTGAGCATGGCCTTGATTTCAGAGGTAGCAACTGTGCCCATAGATTGATCCTCAAACCGCGGATTAATTGTCTGCGACGGGCCACGGCCCGGCATGTGATCCACATCACCCTAGCTGGGTAATCTCCCGACTTTGCCCCTGTCGTAGAGAAGCCGGGCGGAGAGGTCACGTCGGTGCTCGTATCCGGCCGATTTCCGATGTCCGGCGAAGCTGTCAGTGGAGCAAGCCGCGCCGGTTCATCCAGAAGAGAGAAGAGCCTTCCCGGCGCCGCAGGGAATGTGATCTTCCTCAGCCCCTGTGATCTACATCGGACCCTATGGTGATTTCAATCACTGCGCTGTTGATCGCAAAGGATTTTCCTCGTAAATAAGAACTTCAGGAACCGGGTGTTCGAGAGACAGAAGCCGAGATTGCACCAGCAAGACCGGGAGAGAAGCGTTGCAGTGGCTTTCATTTCCGGAAGGGGAAAACGGCACGATGGAAGAGGCTAGTAGGACGCAGGCTTCCTCAACGGCAAGGCTGCTGCGCCGGGCAACCGGCGTGTTGGGCCACGCGCTGCGAGGAAGCAGAGATGAGCTTGGGTTGGTGGAAAGTGCCGCGAACTGGCTGTGGCGCCGGGTAAGGGTTCCGGTTCGAACCGGAATGTTGGGCGCGGGACTCGCAGCATTCTTGCTGGCCGCAGCTCCGGGCAAGGCGCGAGCCGCTACAGACTGCCTGGCCTGCCATGCGGACAAGAGCATGACGGATGCCTCGGGCCATAGCATTGCGGTGGACGGGCAGAAGTTCAGCGCCAGCATTCACGGCAGCCTGCAATGCAACAGTTGTCACACGGACATCAAGGGATATCCGCATCCGGATCATCCGGCGCCGGTGCAATGCAGAACCTGCCACGTCGATGAGGCAACCGCGCTGACCGGCAGCGTGCACGCCGATGGCAAGGAGCATCCCTGCACCAGTTGCCACGGAGATCCCCATGCGATCTTCCCGAAGACCGATGCGCGGTCGGCCGTCTATCCGCTGAATGTGCCGCGAACCTGCGGCAACTGCCACAGCAACGACGGCATGGCGAAGAAGCACGGATTGCCCAGCGTCTACCCGTCGTACATGGATTCCATCCACGGATATGCGCTGACCGAGGAAGGCCTGCTGGTGGCGGCCAACTGCCAGAGCTGCCACGGCTCGCACAACATCCTCAGCCACAAGGATCCATCCAGTCCGACCTACAAGACAAACATCCCCAAAACCTGCGGAAACTGCCATGCCAAGATCGATACCGAGTATGAGGCCGGTATTCACGGCAAGGCCCTGGCGAGCGGGGATTTGAAGGCTCCGGTCTGCACCGATTGCCACACGGCGCACGCCATTCTGCAGCCGACTGAAGCTGCGTTCCGCATGCAGTCTACGCCGATCTGCGGCTCGTGCCATTCCGACAAGTTCACCACCTACCGTGACACCTTCCACTCGCAACTGGGCCTGCTCGGCGGCTATGTGGAGACGGCGCGCTGCTGGGATTGCCACCGGGCGCACGATGTTCTGCCGGCCACCGATCCGCATTCATCCATCAGCAAGGCGAACCTGGTTACAACCTGCGGGCACTGCCACGCGGGCGCCAACGCGAGCTTTGTACAGTACGAACCCCACGCCAACTCGCGCGACCTGAAGCTGAATCCGGGACTGTATCTCGTCCGCCTTTTCATGAACCTGCTGCTCATCAGCGTGCTGACCTTCTTCGTGATTCACACCATCATGTGGCTGATCCGCTCGCGTTACGAGCAGGTGAAGAAGAATGGAGCGAATGGAGGAAACCATGCCTGAACTGGAGCGGGTAGCGATGGAAAACCAAGAGCAGGCCAGCGGAAAGACCCGTTACTTCCTGCGCTTCACCAGCGGGCAGAGGTATCTTCATGCCGTCCTGTTTACAACCTTTCTGGGGCTGGCGGCGACGGGGCTTCCGCTGCGCTTCAGTGAAAGCGTATGGGCGCGCGCCTTTGCCCGAGGAGTCGGAGGGTTCGGCGCGATTCTCTTCTTTCACAAGCTCTGCGCGGCCGTCCTGACGCTCGCCTTCCTTATCCACGTCAAGGACATCTTTACGCGCAAGCTGGTCAACCGCGAAAAGGGAATCTTCTGGGGACCGACCTCGATGGTGGCCAACTGGAAGGATGCGCGGGACCTGATCGGACACTTCAAATGGTTTCTCGGCCTCGGGCCAAGACCGCGATTCGAGCGCTACGCCTACTGGGAGAAGTTCGATTACTGGGCGGTCTTCTGGGGCATGGTGGTCATCGGCTTTTCAGGGTACGCGATGTGGTTCGCGCCGTTCTTTGCGCGGTTCCTGCCCGGTTGGGCGCTGAACGCAGTCCTGGTGATTCACAGCGAAGAGGGGCTGCTCGCGATTCTGTTTATCTTTTCCATCCACTTCGTCAATACTCATTTGCGTCCCGACAGCTTTCCCATGGACATGGTTATTTTTACCGGCGTGGAGAGCGAAGAGGAGTTCAAGGCCAAGCGCCCGATGGAGTATGAGCGGCTCGTCCGCGAAGGCAAGCTGGAAAAGCGCCTTGCGGAAGCGCCGGGAAGCTGGCAGATCAACTTCTCCCGGGTGGTGGGATACACAGCCATCGTCATCGGCATGGTGCTTTTAGTGCTGACCCTGACTGCGTATTTCGGCTGATAGAGATCGCGGCATTACTCAATGAGAGCGGGGCCTTGTGACAGTCCCTCGCCAGCCGCCCTGACCCGCGATGGCTGAAACGCAGGCCTGCCATAAACACCGGCTAACTCGTGTACCTGCCATTCCGCGCAGCGGAGCGAATTTGCTGCTATGGTTCCAAACCCTTCTACAAGCATGTCGAAGGCGGCGAACTGCTGGTACATCGCGAAGCTATTTCTTTTGAGAGCATGCCTGTCCGCCGACTGAGAAACTTCATCCGGGTCCGGGCTGGGTTTGTGGCCCGTGAAAGAAGATGAAAATCTGCGTTCGTGGTCGGGAGTGTGTTCAATGGGTTGGGGTGCGATTTTTGACCCTGCCGCAACTGCAACCAAACAAGGAACGTGCTTCAGCCGGAAGCGTCGGTTTCAATTTGCCTGTTGCTTGGCGTTTTCCCCCAGGCTGCGAAGCCATGTCATTTGCAAACCGCTGCTCCACATGGTTCATGACTCTAACTTGAGATGGCCCTTGCCTGGAAGCATTGGCCCGGCCTGCCATGGGCAGGTTTCAGGATGAATCTATGCGCCCCGGTTGCGGACCGATGTACCCGACGTTGCATTCAGCACCGGAACGGAAGGGAATGCGCATACCACCTGCTGTAAACTTGGACGCAATGCGGGTATTTGGCATCGATTGTGGGACCGAAATCACTGGCTTCGGTGTTGTAGAGACCGGCTACGGGCCAGAACTGCTTTGCGTCGCCATGGGAGCGATCCGGCTGGTGAAGTCCAAACCGCTTCCTGTGCGCCTGGAGCAGGTGTTTGCGGACCTCTCGGCGGAGTTGGAGCGCTGGCGGCCCGATACGGTCGCAATCGAAGGGGTCTTCTACTCGGTGAACGCGAAATCGGCACTCAAGTTGGGACAGGTGCGGGGTGTGGCGCTGCTGGCTGCGGCGCGGCAGGGGATTCCGGTGGCCGAATACGCTCCACTGCAGATCAAGTCGAGCGTGGTGGGTTATGGGCTGGCCGCAAAGGAACAGGTGCAGTTCATGGTGGCGCGGCTGCTGGGGCTGGACAAAGTGCCGGAGCCGGCGGATGCCGCCGATGCCCTGGCTGTCGCGATCTGTCATATTCATACGGCACAAACGCTGGCGTTGCAGGGGGCGGAACGATGAGGAAGGCATGGGCGGCCTTGGCGGCAGCCGCGCTGATGGCAAGCGGATGGGGTCAGGGCGGACCGGCGGCAAGCGCGGTTTTTCAGGCGGATTTTTCGAATCCGGGGATCTCTCCCTCGCAGTGGACCCTTACCCTTCATCCTGACGGCAGTGGGCATTTCCATTCTGTAATGAAGCCCGATCCCGCCGGCGTCAAGCAGCAACATATGGTTGTGCCGGATCAGGATGAGAATATTCAGGTGAGCCCCGCATATGCTCAGCATGTCTTTCAGGTAGCCGAGCGCCACCATTTCTTTAACCAGCAGTGTGAGAGCCACTTGAACGTGGCCTTCCAGGGCTGGAAGACCTTCAGCTATAGCGGTCCGGATGGCAAGGGTTCCTGCAAGTTTAACTACTCGAAGAACAGGGAGATACAGGCGCTGGAGAACTCTCTGGAGGCGGTCGTGCAGACCCTTCTGGAGGGTGCCCGGCTGGAGATGCTGCTCGAACACGACCGCCTGGGTCTGGACCGTGAGATGAGGTATCTCACGAACGCCGTGAAGGAGGGAAGGGCGCAGCAAATCGGCGCAATTAGGAGTATTCTGGAGCGGCTGGCGAACGACCCCGAAGTTCTGGATCGGGTGAGAAAAGGGGCGACGGATTTGCTTGCGCGCGCAGATCGATAATTCCGCCCGGCACGGTAAATTTTTCGCAGGGTCAGAATGATTTCAGCGCGACATATCACTTTGAAGACGTGTCTACAATAGAAGAAGCGGGGATCTCTGGAGTCGGAACCCGCGGGGCGGGCGGAGAGCCGGAAAGGCGGTGGCACGATGACTCGCATGGGGGTCTGCGAAGAAAATCGCGGAACATCGAGAGGGAACCGTCGAGAGACGTGGCTGTTGGGGCTGATGGCGCTGGCGATAGGAACGATGGCTCTGGCGCCTGGTGTGCGAGCTCAAAATGTGCAGTCGCCTCAGCGTGCGGTGCGGTTAAGCGACGTGTATGGTAGTGTGACGCTTTCGCAGGACGGAAAGCCAATTACCAATCAGGCGATGATGAATACGCCGCTATTTCAAGGCACGCAGCTGACAACCCCCGATGATGGCCGCGCTGAAGTTCAGTTTGAGGATGGAAGCGTGGCGCGGATCGCGCCGGACAGCGCGATGACGCTTGAAAAGCTTGATGGGCAGGGCACGAACGGCAATGCGGTCATTGTGCTGAATCGCGGCCTGGGTTACTTCGAGCTGCAGGGCAGCGGGCAGGCCGGACAGATGAGTGTCCGCTTCGGAGACAGCGTAGTCACCACGACCGGCTTCACCATCCTGCGCGTCGATATGGATAACCCTCCCGGCCAGCTTGCAGTGTTCTCAGGCAACGCGCACATCGACCGCGGTATTGCGCTCAGCCTCGATGTGCATGGTGGGGAGAGCGTAACGCTGAATGCCGATGATCCGACCCGCTATGATCTGGCCGAATCGATCGAGTCGAATTCGTGGGATGCGTGGAACTCCGATCGTGACCAGGCGTTGGCGGCCGAAGCGTCGCAGCAGAATAACAGCGCCGTTGCTGGCAACTCGGATAACGGCTATGTGAACAGCAACAACCCCGCCTGGAATGATCTGAACGCGAATGGGAACTGGTACGACGTGCCAGGGCAGGGCGAGGTCTGGTCTCCCTATGATGCTTCCAGCCCGGGATGGGATCCCTACGGATACGGGGCATGGACTCCATCGCCCGGCTTCGGTTACATCTGGGCATCCGGCTATCCCTGGGGGTATCTGCCCTACGCCTTCGGAGCGTGGAATTACTATCCCTCGTTTGGATGGGGTTGGGCCCCAGGGATGGGCGGCTATAACCCGTGGTGGGGGATGGGCGGCGGCTATTACGGCCCGAACATCGGGAATAGTTATCGTGGCTACACCCCACCTGCGCGGCCCCCGCTGCGCTCGCACTGGCCAGTGGGCCAGCGGCCCTACCCTGTGGTGGTTGTGAACCGGCACGCGCCGCCCGGCGGCAGCCGGCAGCTTCCATCGAGGACCGGATCTTCCCCGGTCAGGATCGCCGGACACACTGTGGTGCCGCTGCATCCAACAATGACTCGGACTGCATTCAACCACGGTGGGGCCGCTTCTGGGTACATGAGCCGGCCGGGATCTCTGAGCGCGGGCATGAATCACAGCACGGGCGTTGTGGTGATGGGACCCAGATCGACGCAGCCACGTTATGTCGTCAATCGCTCGGGCTATGGGGCGGGGCGCACCTCGGTGGGACGCACGGCAGGCAGACCCTCCTTCGGCCCAGGCCGGGCATATGCGCCTTCAGGCCGTAGCTTCTCTGGTCCGTCGCGGGGGTATTCAGCTCCCAGCCGTTCATCCAGTGGCGGCTTCCACAGCGGTGGAGGCGGTAGCTACCATGGCGGCGGTGGCGGTGGTGGCGGCGGTGGCTTCCATGGAGGTGGAGGCGGCGGTGGAGGTGGAGGTTTTCACGGCGGCGGTGGTGGCGGCGGCCATCGCTAGAGATTCCCGCTCCCTTGCCGGCAGCGACATACTTTGAGTTGAGGGGTGGCAGTGCTTTTGAGAGCATAGCCACTCCTCATCGTGCCGGCAGAATATCTTCCGTTTTAAGCATTTGCCGGAAAGCGCGCGCTTATTTCAAGAGGGACAAAATGCCAGACCGGCTCTCGCTTTTATCCCGGCTGAGGCTTTTGTCATCGATGCGGGTTCTCAGGACGGTTTTTCATTCAGGAACGGCTCGGGCTTCAGCGAGCCGTCGCGCTGTTTCACCAGCATCTGCACTTTGCCCTCGGCAGCGTCCAGTTCCCGCTTACAGGCCGCCGAGAGACTCACTCCTTCCTCGAAGAGCTTCAGAGACTCCTCTAGCGCAAGATCGCCCTTCTCCAGACGCTCGACGACCGATTCCAGCTTATTCAGCGATTCTTCAAACGAGGGCATAGCGGTTACTCCATCGGATTGGTGCCCTTGGGCAGCACGCTTGCAATCACCTCGGCGGCCGCGGCATAGCGGCCGAAGGGCGCGCTGACCTGGAGGCCTTGCACATAGGGACGGACCGCTTCCAGCATCTCCTGGGCGATCTTGATACCCTCGCGCCGCGCGGCATCGGGGGTGTCGGCCTGGGCCATGCGGAGCATGATCTCCTCGGGCATCGAGACGCGCAGGTCGTTCTTCATGAACTCGGCATTGCGCAGGCTGGTCAGCGGCCAGATACCGGCGATCACCGGAATCCTGATGTCCTTGATGCGCTCCAGAAAGTACTCCAGCAGGCGCAGGTCGAAGACTGGTTGCGTGATGGCATATTCAGCGCCGGCCTCGACCTTATAGGCAAAGCGGCGCAGTTCGTTTTCGATATCCGGCACGCCGGGATTGGCGGCGACGCCGATCGTGAAGTTAGTGCTGGCCCCGATGGCGTTCGAGCCGATGTCGAGCCCGTGATTCAGACGCTGTACGATGTTGACCAGTCCGATGGAATCCACGTCAAAAACAGCAGTCGCATCGGGATAGTTGCCCAGCTTGGGGGGATCGCCGGTGAGACAGAGTATATTGCGTAGACCGATCGACGAAGCTCCCAGCAAATCAGATTGAATGGAAAGCAGATTGCGGTCGCGGCAGGTGTAATGCAGAACCGTTTCAATTCCGGTGTGCTGTTGAATCTGGATGCAGAGGCTCTGGGCGCTCATGCGTGCCGAAGCGCGTGGCGAGTCGGGCACGTTGATGGCATGCACGCCGAGCTGCGCCAGCAGGTGCGCGCCTTCAATCTCCTTCGAGCAATCGATGCCCTTTGGCGGCACAATCTCGACCAGGGTGACGAATTTACCCTGAGCGATCAGCGACCCGAGCCGCGAGCGCTCGGCGAGCGGAGCCGGCGGCGTCGCGGTGGTAAGCGACGGCGTGGTTCCGGGCACCTCGACGCGCGCCTGCGCGTCCAGAGCGCGCATGGCCGAGCGCATGGCGCGGATGTGGTTGGGCGTGGTGCCGCAGCAGCCGCCCACAATCTGGGTGCCGGCGGCGATGGCCTTACGGGCGAAGCTTGCCATGTACTCGGGCGAGCACAAATAGATGTTGCGGCCCTCAACGGCCCGCGGCATGCCCGCGTTGGGCATGGCGGCCAGGGGCAGGGTCGTGGCCCCGCGCATGGCTTCGACGGCTGTGAGCACATTGGTCGGCCCGGTGGAGCAGTTCACACCGACGGCCTGCGCTCCCCATTCCGTCAGCAGTGCCGCGGCATGCTGCGGCGAGGAGCCGTCGAGGCAGTTGCCTTCGTCGTCAACGGTGACCATGACCAGGACGGGCAGATCGGGCGCGACCTCACGGGCGGCTTCCAGCGCCTGTTGGGCCTCATTGAGCGCGGGCATGGTTTCCACAATGAGCAGGTCAACGCCGTTCTCGGCGAGAACGCGAATCTGTTCGGCGAAGGCCGCGCGCGCTTCGTCCAGGCCGGTTTTGCCCAGCGGTTCCAGGCGCACGCCCAGCGGACCTACCGAACCCGCCACCCACGCCTCGCCTGCCTGTTTCTCTCGCAAGTGCTCGACGGCCTGGCGGGCCAGTCTCACGCCAGCCGCGTTGATCTCCCGCACCTTCGCGGCCAGTCCGTGGCGAGCCAGCCTCATGCGGTTGGCGCCGAAGGTGTTGGTTTCAAGAATCTCGGCGCCGGCCTGCAGATACTCCTCATGCACCGAGAGGATCAGCGCAGGGTCAGACAGATTCAATTCGTCGTAACAGCGGTTGATGAAGATGCCGCGGCTGTAAAGCACCGTCCCCATGGCTCCGTCGGCGAGCAGGGGGCGGTCGGCGAAGATTTCGGTGAATTTAGCCATTCTCTTGTCATGCTAAGGCACGGGCCCGGACCACGCCAGAGGTCCGGCTCGCTTTGTTATACTTCGGAAGTCATAACCTGGGAAGAAACTGGTTCCGAGCTTGGGGTTTCTGAGCCCCGGGAAGCATCGGTGACTGTCAATCTTGGACTTATCCACGTTGCAGTTGCTGGCCTCGGCCGATCGCCGCGGCTTGCTTCGTGCTTTGTATCGAGGTAGGGGATATTGAAGAAGAGAAGCTTTT
>JAJZVZ010000078.1 GCA_021846945.1 Acidobacteriota bacterium
GTTTCGCAAGCGGCATCAAGAGTCCCTGGCGGGCTTGTTTACGCAAGCGCTGCTGCTGTGCTTCGAGGCGGGTCTGGTCAAGCTGGGGCATGTCTCCATCGACGGCACCAAGATCAAGGCCAACGCCAGCAAGCACAAGGCGCTGAGCTACAAGCACATGAACGAGACCGAGGCCCGCCTCAAGCAGGAGGTCGAAGCCCTGCTGGCCGCCGCCCATCAGACCGACGCCGAAGAAGACGCCAAGTTCGGCAAGGGTTGTAGCGGCGAAGAACTACCCAAAGAGTTGCAGCGGCGCGAGAGCCGCTTGAAGAAGATTCAAGCGGCCAAGCAGGCGTTGGAGCAGGCCGCCAAAGAGCAGGCCGAGCAGCAGCGCCAGGAAGCCGAAGAGAAACAGGCCAAGCGCGAAGCCGAAGAGCAGCGCACGGGCCAGAAGGCGCGTGGCCGCAAGCCGGAGTTGCCCGATCCCGAGCAGGCCAAGCCCGACGACAAGGCACAGCGTAACTTCACCGATCCGGAGAGCCGCATCCTGCCCGATGGCGCCAACAAGGGCAGTTTCGTGCAGGGCTACAACGCGCAGATCGCCGTCGATGCCGCCTCGCAGGTGATCGTGGCCGCCGAGATTACGCAAGAGAGCAACGACAAGAAGCAACTGGTGCCGATGATCGCGCTGGTCAAGGAGAATCTCCATGGCCTGCCGGAGAAAGTCAGCGCCGACGCCGGCTACTTTAGCGAAGACAACGTTACGAATGAATCCGTCGAGGACGTGGATCTATACGTGGCCACTGGTCGCGACAAGCACGGTGAGTCCGCGGTAACGAGCAATGAACCGCCGCCACCGGAGGCCACGCCCAAGGAAAAGATGAAACACAAGCTGCGCACCGAGGCCGGGCGAACGGTTTACAAGATGCGCAAGGCAATCGTCGAACCGGTCTTCGGACAGATCAAGGAAGTCAGGGGATTCCGCCGCTTCAGCATGCGCGGCAAGCTCGCCGCCCGCTGCGAGTGGAAGCTGGTGTGCGCGGTGAGCAATCTCCTGAAGCTCTTCAAGTACGGATGGGCGGCGCAGATGGCGTAAAACGGGAGGAGAAGCTGCATCTGGACTCCACTCGCAGTTCCGGTTCGGCGATTCGCCGCGAAGGAGGACGGAATCGCCGATTCTGGATCTCCACCGCAGCGACACGTCCCGTCGAAAGAAGGCGAAATACGCTCACCCAAAAACGCTATGCCCGACAGCCACCTAGGACGAATGGGTCTTTGATCGCCTCTTCAGGCGTGATCGCATCGCCCGGTTTGGCGGTCTCCGCCTTCTCCAGCATGGCGGCCTTGTTCTTCGAAAGCGCGATGCGTTCGTAGAACTGGCTGCCGATCTGCCGGTCGAGCTGGCGGACAGACCAGCCGGAGCGAAGCGCCTCGGCCTCGTAGAACTTCCGTGCTTCCGGGTTCTTGACGGAGAGCAGCCGGACGTAGGCATTCTAACCTCTTGAAAGTCCACCAAACTCCAGTCGAAGCTTGCTGCACCGAGTTGCACTGTCGAGCACTCAAGCGCAGTCGAAGACACAAGTTGAGTTTGGTTTGCAATTTGCATCCTGTCTCTCATTAAGGCTTTCACTGCGGCCACAAATGCAGTTTTCCGCCTCCCTTGAGAGGGTTTCCTTGCAGACAACCAGAATCTGGTCGACTGCGGTTACAGTGCAGAATGGAACCTTTTCGTACTGGTGACACAGCGCCATAATTCCGTGACCGCAGCTAGAACGGCGACCTGATGCCATTCTGAGCTGGAACGGTGCGAGTCACCCCAGCAAATCCGGATGCCGAGGTGGTTCAGGCGGGCAAGGCTTTCGAGGTTGTTGGCAGTCTCATAGTCACCGGGCGCAGAAGGCAGGCCGAATGACCTGGCCAGGGCCTGCACAGCGTTCTGGCGGGCCCCTGCCCGGAATCCCACATAGCGAAGAGTCGGACCGTCGAGGTCAAGTTCGTCTACCAACTTGAAGAGCATCTTGCCGTATTCGGCATCATGTGCATCGCTGATGATTACGTAGCGATGAGTTGTCGCGGCGTAGCAGTACCCCGACACAGCGCTACGCACCAGATATGGCTGGCGTCGGGCCACAGTCATCAGTTTCCGCGCGAGCGATACAGATCTTTCCCATGCTTTCTTCGAGAGGTGAAGCGGTGGAAGGGCAGTAGTTAAGCTCGGGTTGAGGGGTGGTACGAACCAGCGGGCTAACTGGGCATCGGATGGATTGCCCAATTTGTTCATCAACGCGCATCGAGGCTGTTCAGAGCCGGCTGGTTGCTCCCGTTCCGCAGATTCGGTCGTGATCCTTTCCAGACGACTCCGGATGTAGGCGCACATCGTCTCTGGAATTTCGAAGGAGTCAGTCGCTTCACCGGTGCTGAACGTCCGGAAGATGTAGCCGCCATACAACTGGAACCATTCGGCGCAGTTCATTACGGCACCATTCAGCGGAGTGATGCTTTCCGCTGGAGACCAGTATTCCCGATAGAGCGCTAGGTTGCTGGGACGTCCTTCCTTCGCCGAAATTCTTCTCGAATTCATATTGTTGCTACCGTCCATGAGGATCCTCTGCTACAGGGCTCACGCCGAGAACTGTCCGCAGGAACACCTGGAGCAGGATTGACCGACGTGCCATCCTGACAAAATCTCAATACTCTCTCTTGGGGGCCATTTCGTCTGTCCTCCTTGGAAGCTTCGTTTCTCAGCAACATCCAAAGGAATCCGGCCGGTGGTTCGCTTTCGCTCCCCTCTTAACCGTTTCTACAGCCGTTCAGGGACGAAATCCGCTGGGATAGTCGCAAGTCCTTTTTACGCGTAGGTCATGTGAGCGAAGCAGGCCAGCAGGGCATCAGTCTGCTCGCCGCCATGGAGGTGATCGGCCAACCGACGATGGCGATTGACAACCGTTCCTTGCGCAGTCAACTTGCCCGGGAACGGTCTGGCGCGGCGGGGTCCTGACCAAACACGCCGGCGAATTGTTCAACGACCGCTGGGTCATTCCGGGGTCAGGAAACATTCAGTTCTCCGGCCGCAACTGGGGTGTACCAGTCCAAGATATGCAGGTAGTGTTCACAGGTCGTCGCCGACGCGCCATGGCCCATCAGCAGCGCAATCGCCTGCAGATCGCTGCCGCGGATCCCCGCCACCTTGAACAGATCCAGGCGGAACGCTTCCGGGTCCGCAATCCACGCAAGCGTCAGCGGGTGGTGGCGGAACACCTGCTTTGCCACCAGATGCAACTCTGGCCATAGCCGAAGTAGCATGAGGTTTGCAAAGGCGTGACGGCACTGATGCAGGTGCCAGTCGGGTATGATGGGCGGACGGCCCTTCACCTTCTTCGTGAAGGCATCCGTCAGTGCATCGACCACTGCGTCGAAACTCATTGGCTTTTGGTAGTCTGCCTTCTTCTTCGCACCCACCATGTGGAAGAGCAGGGCGCCGTCGCCGCCTTGCGTGCGAACCTCCTGGACCCAGTCGAGTACTTCCCGCAATTCCTCAACGGGCATCAGCACCCCCAGAGGCAGATCGCGAAGCGCGTTGGCGGTCTTGAGCTTGCGCAAGAGCCATGGCCGGACGCGCAGGCGAAGGTCGGTCGTCATGAGGTCTTCATTCGGCAGGGGACGATCCAGATCCGAGACCCGCAGATAGGCAATTTCGGCGCGTCGCAGTCCACAGCGGAAGGCCAGGATCAAAGCCACACGCGCCGTCTTCCTGAGGTGAACCTGGGATTGATTGACGTTCGGGCTATCAAACCATTCGAGCGCCTGCCGGAACTCGTCGACCGTGATCATGGAGGCGTCAACTCGGATCAGGCCTGCCGGCGGAAGCTTCGTCGTCAATTCTTCTGAAGCCTGCTTGCCGCGATTCAGGTAGGTGATGAAGTTGCCGAGAGCCTTCAGCAGGGCGCGCGAGTAACCTGCCGCGTCGCGATCTGGGTCCGACTTTGGGAACTCGGGAGACGCAGTATTCCAACCGGGCACATTGCCAGGCGCAGATCCGGACGACTCGGCAGGAACCTCCGCGTCCGATGTGCCGTCCGCAGCTTCTTTGGCGATGGGCGGAGAGGGAAGATCCAATCCTTTGTCGGCCAGGGTACGCTGCGAATACTGCCGGCGATGGTAGTACGCATCGTCATCAAGTACCTGCTCGATGAGTTCCTCCCAGGCGATTTGATCGGCGAGCAGGCTCTGCCATTTATCGCCTGCACGCTCCTCGTCCCAGGCAGCGAACTTCAACATCAGGCGGTTCGCTATAAGGAACACGTATTTGTGGACCGTCGAGGTTTCAAACGACTTCCTTCCAATCAGAAATAGAGCATAGCCGGCCAGAGTCTTTCCGCAGAACCCGCCACTCTGCACCAACCGTTGAAGGCCCGGCTTGTCATGAGCATCCGCTCTGACCAGTTTGCGCAGATCCTGCATCCAGGGCCATGCTCGAACGTCTTCTTCAAGGATCTCCTCGGCATCACCGGGGAGATCCTCCTTGCCCTTCTCGTCCGCTGGCGCCGAGAACGGCAGCACCGGAGGCGAGGATCTGCTGATTCGCTGCATCGTGGCGAGATTGAGTGCGTGGGACCGAACCGCGCCGGTTCTGACCCCTAGCACGGAGGTGCGCATCCTCAGAATCGCCATCTGGCACGCCGCTTCGATCAGCGGCTTGATCTTGATCTTCAGCCTGTTCCCGCCCGATGTGACTTTGATGGCTTCGATCGCGCGAACCGCCGCACCGCTATCCTTTGCGCATTCCGCGAAAAGTGTCGCGAGGTACTGCTGTGCGCCCTGATCCTCCATGAGGGATCGCATGACGTTCAGTGATGCGCCCTTCGGATGCAACAGGCGCTCAATGCGATTCGTAGCGGTCTTGTTCACGATCTCGATGGGAATTGCGCCAGACCACTGATCGAGTACGATGCGCCTGCGTTGGCGGAGCGAACGGACCAGGGCGGGAACTGCATCCGCATCGAGGATCTGGAAGTCGACGATCAACCTGACCGCGAGTTGCCCGAGCAGACGGGCAGGCTCGCTCGCCGGATCGCCCTCAGCATGCGCATCAAGCCATTTTTTCGCCTGTCGCCATACCTGTTCGGGACCCTCGAATCCGCCGGCGAGAATATTGTCGTACTGAGGAGGCTGAAAGGCAACGCGTGTCGCCAGCTTGCCGTGGAGCACCTCGTAGGTGTCGCCGATTCTCTGGTGCAGCGCGTCCATGAGCCGATCCAACCGGGCCGGCCCCGACTCGGAGATCAGGACGAGATCCTCCAGTTGCTCGATCTCGTGATGCTGCAGCTCCGGCTGTTTCTTCCTCAAAAGACGGACCGCCGCAGGTAGATCGCTTGACGCGAGAATTTGCTCGATGCGCTCTTGGTGAGGGATCACCGAGGTTCCTCCCCTGGGATCCAGGTGAACCCCAAACTATCAAGGATGGCGGGAACGACGGCGTTGATGCGCGCCAAGTAACCCGGCCACTCGAAACTGGAAAAGGGCGACCACGGCTCCCGGGCCTCCCACCAGTGACCCATATAGACCTCTGCATCCTCGTGCGACAACCCAGCCTTGCGCACCAGGAACCGCATCAACTTGCGCGGTGCGTTGACTTCGAAGGGAAAGTCGTCTCCCAGCTGGTCCTCTACTGTCTTTGGCGTGATACGGAGGGCTCGCTTGCCATCGTCCAGAAAAAAGAGCGGCGAGTTCTTCGGAAACCGATGGCTCTTCAGGTGTTTGCGTATCGCATCGAGCCGTTGTTCGATCGCCTTCATGTGATCGAGCAGACGTTTATTGGCCAGGATCAGACGCGCTTTGTGGTGATCCTCAAAGTCCTTGTCGCTCAGGATGGCGACCTGATGGTGTCGGGCGAAGCGTGAACTCTCCTGGTACGCATTTTGAATCGACCGCGTTGCGAAGCTGAAGAACTGGTGCCAGACGGTATAGAGCACAGCGGCATTGAGGAGTTCGCCATGATGCTGGGGCTCGAAGGCGTGTGGAGAGATCGCAAAAAACTGCTTGCTTGCCGCCTCCAGGCGGCTCACTTTCTCCTTTACCAGTGAGACCCGTGGAACCGCTCGTGCCCCCACTACCGCCGAATCGGCCGAATCAGGCAAGTCGAATGCCGTCGGAGGCTCACCCCACAGAATCTCTGAACTCTGGTCGAATTGCGCACGCGCTTCCGTCACTTCGAGCACAGCGTAGTGCATTTCGACAGATGCCAGATGCGCTCGCTGCCCGAGGATGAGGCATGAACTGGCCAACTCGCCCCCAGTGACCTGATGAAGTGCCTGCCACCTGAGCCCGGCAAGCCGGCCCGGGGTGACGTTCTCGCAGCCGCTTCGCCGCTTGATCCATCGGAGGGCTTCGGCAACATCATCGTTCTCGGATCTGAACAGCACGGTCCGGACCGTGGCCATACGGCGGTATTTATCGACGAGTTCCGTCACCAGCCTGGAGGCGGGATAGCGCAGAAACGGGGCGAGAGCCATTTGCATACCTTGCGGCACTTCAAAAATGGACTCATATTCGGGAGCGATCGCATCCCACTTCCAGATGCCGCAATCTCCCCGACCCTTACTGGGTGGCTGATAGCTGAAGGACGCCATCTGGACCTTTGGCTCAACCGCCAGCTCGATTACGTCTTCCATTTTGCGGCCGGAGTCAATCGACAGGGCCACCAGCACAGCCGACTTCAAATCGCTTAGCTGCATCTCGGGGGAGGTCAAGGCTGTTTCAAGGGTCGGCAGGATCGCTCTATGGAATTCCCTCAAGGAGAGGTGGTCCGAACTCCAGGGCATAAGGCTTCTGTTGATCTCTCTGCTTCTCCAGCGAGCCCGCGCAATTTGCTTCGCATCCCCCGTATTCTTCGCCCCCGGGACGTTGGCATGGATTCCCGAGAGTGATCCGAGCTCGGCGGGGTGGAGACCGAGTTTCCTGGCGGCGTCAAGCGGCGATGTAAATTTGTGCTGCTCCTTATTCCGGGTCTCATTGTCCGTGTTCGGGTCGTCGGCGTCGGTGGGCGTGCTTAACCGGTAGGTAGCTCCGCTGTCTAATCCATCTTCATCATGATTCTCGATGGCGAACCGGATCCGATCAGCGCCATGCTCAATGTGCTCGGGATGGCTCTTTCGGCAAACCTTCCTGAATCCTTTGCTGCCTTTGCTGCTCTGCCCACCGTGTCGGGCACCACGTTCTACCACAACATGATTGAAGATCTCGGTGAATATGGAGCCAGCCTCGCTGTCGACGCTGTCTGTCCAGCTCTCAAGGTGCTTCCGAAACAAAGGTGGACTCAGGCATGAATCAAGCGCTTTGAGCAGACCAGCGAAGGTCGATAGACGGCGAACTGCTTTCCCAAGTTCAATGGGAATTCGCATCTCCCTATCGTTCTCGGTCGCGCTCAATATAACGGCCAGCGTTTGCTCCCGTTCACCTGCCTTATGGAAGGCTTCACGCAGCCGTGCATAAAGGATATGCATCTGGAGAAGCGCGTAGTTGGTTCTCAGGTCCTCATCTTCACTCGCGGCACAAAGCATTGCCCACAGTGGGTGCTTTTCGATATATCCATACATCGGGTTGAGCCATGTTGTTGTTCCATCCGCGCGGTGCTGTACCTTCGGCGGTGGCTTTAGATGGGGATATTTCCCTACAAGCATGGATGCTTTCGCGTTCACCTGTTCGGCAAGGAATTGGTACGCCGAAAAAGGCTTGACCCGAGTCCAGCAAACTCTTCCATCAAAACCGCGTTGCAGAGCCTCCGTAACGTAAAGCAGGCAGCGCAGATCCTCCGGCCCGCCGGTCAGAAGCAGAAGATCGTCAAGGGCCCGAGCAAGGTCAGGTGAGCCGATTTGGTCCGTCAATGCCCCTACCTGCGAATTTGCACTTATATAGCGAGTCGAAACCACTGTCATTTCAAGACTCCCGCAATCCGTGGTCCGGAGGTGTCACGAGGAGTCGGATCGAGGCCTCCCCAGCGTCTGCTCGAACAACGGAAGCGAGCAGCACGAGATCAAATGTCATGATTCAGCTATCGGCAGAACGGATACCTTCCTGAAGTGGGTCTTTCTCCGGAACTCTCTCCATCAATGAAAGTTGCGAACCGTGATCCCACTCAATCCCGCAGGCTAAAGACGCAGTGCTGGATTGGCTGCTGTGGTACAACCGCCAACGCATGCATTCGACCTTGAACTATCTGAGACCGGCGCAATTTGAACACTGCCTGCAGAACACCAGCGCACAGGCGGTAGCCTGAGATCTGTGGCAACCGAAGCCGACGGCGGAAATGCGGTGGGTGGAAAGCATGGAAAACAATGAAACTGTCTTTCCGCTCTTCCCACCTACCTCGCAAATCGATCAAACCGATTTCCACGTTCCCATTGCTGCGATTGCCACGAGATGGATTAATCTCTCAAAGCTAGCCAGCTATTGGGTACGCATTCTGAGGGCAAGGTCATTTAGTTGGTCTCAGATGGTGGTTCCTGCGCGGAAATTGGCTTACTGAAAAGTACTCGATTAGGCGGCGGCGGCCGATCTTAAGGCTTGCCAGCTGACCGCTGGCAATCAGATAATCAACAGAGCGGGTAGAAATACCGAGTGCAGACGCACACTCTTCCCTACTCAAAAGTAATGGTGCGACGCGGATTTGGGACTTAGGTGAGTTGCTCATAGTGCCCACCGTAAAGGGGTACGAGCCATGTGTGAAGTCGTACTGGAAGCCTCCATAACGGAGGTGTATCCACTTGGTTAACCTACTTTGTATTTCCAACCCTCAAAACTTCAACCAAACTCGCATTATTCTTTGCTGCGTTGACTCGCACTATCGAGCAGCCGAGCGCATCCAGGCGCAGAAATCGAGTTTGGTTGGGTGCCTGTGACGTGTTTCTCATCGGGCGTTTCACCGCAGCCGAAAATGTATTTGTCGCATCCATTGAGAGCGCTTCCTCCTTCCCGACAGCCATCATCTGCGGACCCGCAGTCATAGCGAACGATGGGACGCTTTCAAACCGGTGATGCAGCGCCCCAACCGATGGAGCCTAGCCTCGCGTGCGAAGTATGATTGCGGCACTCTGGATTGACCCCCTTTGATGGTCTGAACGGGCCCCGCCTGAAGGCGGGGCCCGTTCCCTTGTTTTGGGGTCTCAATCCCGGCAACGAGGACGGCTTGGCGATACGGAGGGGCAGGATGGAGCTATACGAGCAGGTCCGGCGGGGGTACGAGCATGGGGCCGGGACGATCCGCGCGGTAGCGCGGAGATTGGGAGTCCATCGGCGGGAGGTGCGTCGGGCTTTGGCTGGCGCAGTGCCTGCAGAGCGGAAGAAGTTGGAACGTGAACGTCCGAAGTTGGCTGTGGCGCTGCCGTTCATCGAGGCGATTCTGGAAGCTGGCCGTTAGGCGCCGCACAGGCGGCGGCACAGCGCACGGCGCGTCTGGATCCGGCTGCGGCAGCAGAAGTCGGAAGTGGCCGTTGCCGAGTCCACGGTGCGCGAGTATGTGCGCCGGCGGAAGCATGCGACGGACTGCTGGGACGGGAGGTCTTCGTTGCCCAGCGCTGCAAGTTCGGCGGCGAGACGCAGGTGGACTGGCACGAGATCTAGGCCGAGTTTCACCCCACGGACGAAGACCTGTCCGCAGGGGCCCCGAAGTTGGACGGCCAGGTGCGCAAGGTCCACATCTTCGGCATGCGCTCGATGGCCTCGGGCGTGGCTTTTCGCCGGGCCTATCCGCAGGCTGAACCGTCCAGACAGAATCCTCAACTACCGCCGCACCAAAGTGCGGCTGGGTGTGGCCGCGGCGGTCAAAGGCAACATCGGAACCCTGATGCGCCGCGGACGGAACTATCGCAACCTGAACTACCTGCTCCTCAAAGCGCAGCGCTTGGTGGCATTGAGGATTCAGTTGGCCTGAGATGGTGATTTCGCCGACTCAACTGCGCCATGCTAACGCAGCGAACGAGACGGCGGCTACCAATTTTAAGGCTCGCTAATTGGCCGCTGGCGATCAAGTAATCAACGGTCCGCAGAGAAATTCCGAGTGTAGCGGCACACTCGTTCCTGCTGATAAGTATTGGTTGGATGTGGCTTGTGGGGTTAGGTGATTCGGTCATGCTGCTGACGCTAAACAAGACCGTGCCAGAAGGGCAGCTACACTAGCAGACTTTGAATCGCCGGTGTATACACTTGGTTAACCTAACTTTAACAACGAAGGTGCTGCAGGGTTATGGAGTTCAGAGCCGGACGGGTGATGGAGCCGTCTTGCTGGCTTGGAGCCTGGTCGAACCATCCCGAAGCGCGGATGGGGGTGAAAGCGAGGCAACTTTGGATGCGATGGGGCATTTTGCAGACAAGGCCATGCCCGACAGGTTTCGCGCTCGCAGGGATCCATTGAGTGATCAGACTTGCATATGAGTTATGCGGCAAGTTATCCACTCGTGGCTTCCAGTGCGGCGGCGATGTGAAGAAAGTCGCTCTGCCACGGGAACAACTGCGGTAAGTGCGCCACGATGCGCCGCACCGAAGCCACCATGCGTGTGCCCGGCTTCAGCAGTTGCTCGCGCAGCATCCACACCTGTGCCCGCGCCAGCGAGGTCAGGGCCGCCGCGAGGCGAATCTCCTGCATCTGCAGATAGGCCGCGGTGGCCATCAGCCCACCCAGTTGATTGGCCCAGAAGCGCTTGCAACTGGTGCGGTTCAGGTCGAGCGCCTTCAACTCCTTGATTCGGTCCTCGACATCGCCGCTCAAGCATGTCCTCCTTCGCGAGGAGCACTTACTCGAATCGCCCTTTTAACGCCGCTCGATCATGCAAGTGGCGCCGCCCCGTGTTGGCCTTGGAGCAAGGAACCCGGAAGGCGACTGAAGCCAAGGCCAACACGGAAAGACAAATAACTTGCCTTCAGGGTGGGTAGACGGTGTAAAAGTGCCACCAAAGTGCCACCAAAGGCTCTCCATCGAAACGGGAGGAATCGGGGGTTGGTGATTAAACCCTTGTATTTATTGGAGTTTATTGGTGGCCCGGGCAGGAGTCCAACCTGCGACCTTCGCGTTAGGAGTGCGCTGCTCTATGCAACTGAGCTACCGGGCCACTTGGGGGGCTGCTCAGCGGATCGTGCGGATCGGCCAGAACGCCCGTCTTAGTGTATCGCGGGAGTGAAACTCCAGGGAAAGGACGAAATCGATCGGCAACCCCTGTATGGAGGTAAAATTGAAGTCGTGCCAAAGTACTCTGTCGTCGTTCCATTTCACAATGAAGAAGAGAACGTCACCAAGCTCTATGACCGCGTCAAGGGGGTCATGGAACAGGTGGGCTCAAGCTTCGAGATGGTGTTTGTCGATGATGGCTCGCGCGACCGCACCTACCGTCTTCTGGAAGAGATTGCGGCGGTGGATTCGAGGGTGCTGCTGATCAAGCTGCGGCGGAACTTTGGCCAGACCTCGGCGCTGGCGGCAGGGTTTGATCACTCTTCGGGGGAGTACATCCTGGCCATGGACGGGGATCTTCAGCATGATCCGGCCGAGATTCCGATGTTTCTGGCCAAGCTCGAAGAGGGCTACGACGTGGTGAGCGGATGGCGCGCGCAACGGGCCGACAATATGATGTTGCGTAGATTTCCTTCCAGGATAGCCAACTGGATGATGGCGCGGCTTTCGGGCGTGGACATTCACGACTTCGGCACCACCTTCAAGGCCTATCGCCGGGACGTGATTCACAGCATTCCCTTGTATGGAGAGATGCACCGGTTCATCCCGGCGCTGGCGAGCTGGTTCGGAGCCAGCATCTGCGAGGTGGCGATCTCCAATCCGGCGCGGGAGTATGGGAAGAGCCACTACGGGATATCGCGCACCTTCCGGGTGTTCTTTGACCTGCTAACGGTCCGCTTCCTGCTGAAGTACATGACGCGGCCGCTGCACTTCTTTGGCTCGTTGGGAGCGTTTGGAGTGATTTCGGGCGGGGGGATGGCGATGTGGCTGCTTCTGCACAAGCTGCTCTCCGGAACTAATGTGATGGACGAGCATGCGCCGCTGTTCACTGTGGCGGCGGTGTTGATTCTAGCCGGGATTCAGTTGATCGGGGTGGGGCTGCTGGGTGAGCTGCAGGTGCGCCACTTCTTTACGCAATCGCAGAATACTCCGTATGCGATTGACCGCATTGTGCGCTATCGTTCTCCCGAAGAGAGTTTGAGGCGCTAGGTTTGCCCCGACTTCGCTCCAGGAGCGGGATTCTCTCGTCCAAAGTCACACTCGGGTTTTTCTTCTATTACTGGGTGCAAAGAAGGGCCGTGGCTGTACTGAGGGAAGAGTCGTCCATGACCGGGATAAGGTCCGCTTGCAATAGGCTCAGAAAGGAGATCCATGCGGCAGGCGGTCTCTGAGGTGAGTGAAGAGAGCAATTTCAAAATCTGGGAGCCGCGTACCTGGCAACGTCGCAGCCGTTTGATGTTGATTGCGAGCGTTTGCGTGGCGGCGGCGACGGCTCTGAGTCTGGCGCCGCGTATGCCCATAGGACCCGCCTACCACGTGTTTGCCGACACGCGGACGATGTGGGGAATCCCGAACGCTCTCGACGTACTCTCCAACCTTCCGTTTTTCTTTGTGGGTATGTGGGGATTGCTCTGGCTGATGCGAGATGCCGGCCGCGCCGGATTCCTTGATCGCAGAGAGAGGATTCCTTACCTGGTTTTCTTCGCCGGGGTGATGTTCACTGGCGTTGGCTCGTTCTGGTATCATCTTGCGCCGTGCAATCAACGGCTCCCCTGGGATCTTGTTCCGATGACCTGCGCGTTTGTCGCCCTGGTGGTCGCAGCGTACATGGAGCGCGTGAATGTGCGCGCCGGATACGCGGCGCTTGCGCCATTGCTGCTTGTCGGAGCCTCCACGGTTTTCTACTGGTACTTCACGAACGCGACTGGTCATGGAGATTACAAGTACTATCTGTTTCTTCAGTTTTTTTCGCCGGTGGTCTTGACGCTTCTGATCGCCTTCTTCCCGCCCCGGTACACGGGTTTTCGCTTTCTTGCCATTGCATTTCTCTTTTACGTGCTGGCCAAGTTCTTTGAGAATTACGATTTTCCGATTTACCGGGATTTGCATGGAACCGTGAGCGGCCACACGCTAAAGCACCTGATTGCGGGGGTGGCCTGCTTCTGGGTTCTGCTGATGCTGAAGCGTCGTCAACCCATCGTTCAAGGGCAAACCGGCGGTTCACGGGCCGCGAATTTGGTTGAATCGGACAAAAGCGTCGCCAATATATAGATATCCGGAGATCTCATTGAAGTCATCACTCTTGACGTTACTGGTCTGTCCCCGTTGCCATCACGACCTCAACCTGGAGAGCGAGGCGGCGGAGGGCTCCGAGATTATGGAAGGCGCGCTGACGTGCGGTGGGTGCGCGGAACGGTTTCCGGTGGTGCGCGGAATTCCGCGCTTTGTAGGCGCAAGCCTGAGTGCGGAAAAACGCGCCACCGCGGCGGCTTTTGGCTATGAATGGACGCACTACTCGGCCCTTACCGAGGCGGACAAGAACGAGTTTCTGGCCTGGATCGCGCCCCTGAGCGCGGAAGATTTCCGGGATCAGGTGGTTTTGGATGGCGGTTGCGGGAAGGGAAGGCATATTTATCTCGCCTCGCAGTTCGGAGCCGGCACGGTTGTGGGTGTGGATCTTTCCGATGCGGTGGAAGCGGCATTCAAGAATACGCGCGAACTGGCGAATGTACACGTCGTCCAGGCCGACCTGCTGGAGCTTCCGTTCCGCAACCCCTTCACGCTGATTTACAGCGTGGGTGTCCTTCATCATCTTCCGGTTCCCAAGGAAGGATTCCTTTCCTTGACCCGGCATGTGCAGCCCGGGGGCCGCATCTCCGCCTGGGTCTATGGCAAGGAAGGGAACCGTTGGATCGAGCTTTTCGTGGACCCTCTGCGCAAGAACGTTACCTCTCGGCTTCCGCGGTGGATCACCCGCTGCCTATGTTTTCCATTGGCGGTGGTACTGTTCGCGGCGCTCAAGCTTCTGTATGCTCCGGCGAAGACACGGCCGGGACTAAAGCGTCTGCTGCCTTATTCAGAGTACCTCTGCTCGATCTCGGGATACACGTTTGCGGAGAACTTCTGGAACGTCTTCGACCAGCTTGTGGCGCCCACTGCCTACTACCACAGCCGGGAGGAAGTCGTGGATTGGTTTTCGACTGCGGATCTGGAAGAGGTAACCATCGAGCGGCACAATGGCAATAGCTGGCGCGGAACCGGGCTGGCTCGTCGCCGGTGAGATCCTGCTCCGGGGCGAAGCTCTCTCTGGGCTGGTGGTGCGGAGCGCTTTGTGACTTGAGTCCGTGCCATTTCCAAAAGCAGCCTCTGGCAATTGCTCGATTCATGACAGGCCCTGGGCAGGTGGGTTGTTGGGGTGGAAGACGCCGCAATGGAGATCCGGAGGTCGATATGTTGCTGGGACGGGCATTCAGGGCCGATTCGAAGATGGGAGCAAATCTTCGTAGCTTGCCAGAGAGGAGCTGCCGGGTGGGGAGGTTGAATTTTTTACGACGGGTGAGGCGCGCCGAAAGAGCGTGGATGCTGTGTCTCCTGATGCTGATCGCCGGCACATCCATCGGATTGGCGCAGGCGGGGCAGACTCCGCCTGAAGTGGAAAGGATTGTCCGCGATGCTTCCTGGAACGAGATGCATTCCAACGGTCCACCGCATTTTTTTCGTTACAGAATTTCAGAACAGGACGCGAAGGGGAGCGACGTAAAGCTGGTGATCGAAACTCGCGAGGGAACCATTTCTCGGCTGGTGGAGAAGAACGGTCGTCCATTGAGCGGGAGGGCGAATGCGGCCGAGATTGCCCGGCTGAAGAATCTGCTGGCGCATCCTGAGGTCCAGCTTCGGCGATACAAACAGGAACGTGAGAACGACGACCGAGAGGACGAAATGGTGCATATGCTGCCCGATGCGTTCCTCTATACCAGTGAGGGGATGATCAACGGCCCCAATGGTCCTTGCTATCGGCTGCATTTCACGCCCAATCCGAACTTCGCGCCCAAGGATCGTGAAGGCGAGGTGTTTCACGGCATGGTGGGTGAGGCTTGGATCGATCAAATGCAGCAGCGGATCGTGAAAATCGATGCGCATCTCATTACCGATGTGGATTTCGGATGGGGCGTGCTTGGCAGGCTGTATCGAGGCGGCAGCATGCTGGAAGAGAATGAAGACGTGGGCGGGCAGGATTCGCACCATTGGGAATCGACCTTGCTGCGCCTGCGGTTGAAGGGCAAGATCCTGATGGTGAAGAGCGTGGACTTTTCGACCAGCCAGATCTCTACCGATTTTCATGCAGTGCCATCGACGATCAGCTACCAGCAGGCGGTGCGGATGCTTCTTGATGAACCCGTGGCGAGCGGGCCGGCCAGGGGTGGGAACTGAGACGGAGAAGGCCGGACGGCGCCGATGGCGGGGATGCCGTCTGCGAGGCACGGTCCATTTACAATGGAAGGGTGCATAAAGACTGGAAGGATGCCGTGGAAGCGCCGGAAGAAGCACGCCAACCTCACCACGTTCTCAAGCCGAAAACCTTTTTGATGATTGTGGTCATGGTGGTTTGCGGACCCTTGGGGAACACATTTCTGGGCAAAGGGATGAAGCAAATCGGGAGCGTTGGAGTCTGGCCGGTTTCGCACCTGATTTCGAGTCTGTCGAGGATTTTGACGACGCCGTCGATCTGGATGGGGATCGGGTCTCTGATCGTCTTCTTTATCGCGGACATGCTGGTTCTCTCCTGGGCCGATTACAGTTTTGTGCGGCCTGCATCGGCGCTGGGCTACGGGATGGTGGCGCTTTTGGGCTACTCGATGCTGGGTGAGCGTGTTTCGCCGCTGCGCTGGACGGGGATCGCAATTATCTGCCTGGGAGTCTTCGTGGTGAGTCGCACGACTCCGCGAACCCACACATGGGAAACGATGGAGCGGGAATAAATTGGCTCATCTCCTACTTTTTGCTGTGATCGTATTGGCGGGCACCGGAGGGGAACTCTGCGTTTCGCGCGCGATGAAGCGCGTCGGTGAGGCGACCAGCTTCCATCCTGCGCAGGTTGCGAGGGTGGTGCTGCGGGCGCTGGGCCAGCCGTGGATGTGGGTAGGCGTGAGCATGATGGCAACGGCCTTCTTCGCTCTGCTGGGCGCGCTTTCCATCTATAATGTCAGCTTTGTGGTTCCGGTGACGGCCTTGAGCTACATTGCCGGAGCGCTGGGCGCGATGATTTTTCTGCATGAGCGGGTGACCCTTTGGCGCTGGGTGGGTGTGTTGCTTGTGGCGCTCGGCGTGACGCTGGTGGTGCTGGGAAAGAGCTGATCCGGATGCGCGGGTGGGGTGGGGCGATTCCAGGGCGGGTGGGATTTGAAGGCGCCGCAAGCCAAAGTTGCGGATTCGTGCAGGGTTTTCGAGTGGCGGCGGGCTCTTTCCGGGTCAAGCTGAGCTGGGGGTGGGGTCTTCCGCTATTTTCTCGCTGATCGGCTCCGCCAAGCTCAAAAGCCTTGAAACGGGGCTCTCCCCTTTTGGTGCTGGTCCAGATCGTTGACGACCCCCAACGGCCCGATCGCCGAAGTGCAACCCCGGAACCTTGCCAACGGGCTCCAATCCCTGCTCCACGCTGTCTGAAGATCGCCCAGCGCCCAATTTTGAAGCGCCAATTGCAACGGGTAGACGCACCTTGATTTGTGTAGGGTTTTTCATGTCACCGGGGTCTGGGCCAGGCGTCACCTTCGGATGCTTGCCGGTTATGGTACAGTGAAGTAGCTTCTCAAAGCCAAAGGGCAGCTCTGCCAGTCATTTCCACCATGCGATTCGTGTTTCTCGTGATTGCCGCGATTCCATTTGTCTATTATGGGATCGCAATCTTCAGCAGTTTGCGGTTCTTTCAGAGCGCAAAGCTGCCCGTGAAGGAGTTTTTGCCCCCGGTCAGCGTGCTGAAGCCGGTGCGCGGGCTCGATCCTGAGGCCTACGAGAACTTCGCCAGTTTTTGCCGGCAGGATTATCCGGAGTACGAGATTGTATTCTGCGTGGGCGATACGGACGATGCGGCGTATCCGGTTCTCCAGAGGCTGCAAGCGGACTTTCCCGACTCGCGGATCCGCATACTGGTTGGAACCGGGCGGGTAGCGACCAACGACAAGGTGGCCAAGCTTGCGCGGCTGGTGGAAGAGGCGGCGTACGAGCATCTGGTGATTAGCGACAGCGATGTGCGGGTTGAGCCGGAGTACTTGCGGCGGCTCATCGCGCCCATGGCCGATGCGAAGGTGGGCGCGGTGACGTGCTTCTATGTGCCCACCAAGGATGCGACGATGGTGCAGCGGCTGCAAGACGTGGGCATGCTGTCGGATTTTTATCCGGGGATTCTGGTTGCGTGGCAGTTGGAAGGTGTGAAGTTCGCGCTGGGACCGACGATCTGCACAACGCGGAGCCGGCTGGCGGAGTTTTCAAGTTACTCCTCCATCGAGAATAAACCTGCCGATGATCTCTGGGTGGGAAGATTGATCGCTGAGCGCGGCTACGAGGTGGTCCTGCTGTCTTACGCGATTTCGACGGTTCCCGATTACAGCTCGTTCCGCGAACTGTTCTTCAAGCGGCTGCGCTGGATGACGGTGATGCGCCACATGCGGCCGTGGGGTCATGTGGGACTGGTATTCACACTGGGGCTGCCCTGGGCGCTGGCGGCAGTCGCCGTCGATCCGAGAGCCGAGGTGGCGGCGGGGTTTCTGGGCGGGTATTTTGTGGTGCGCTGCCTGCTGACATGGCTGGTGGGCTCGTTGGGCTTGCGACAGCGCGGCGTCTGGGCGAAACTGCTGCTGATTCCAGCCTGGGATGCACTGGCAACGCTCATCTGGCTGATGAGCTTTACCCGCAAATCGATTGCGTGGCGAGGGCAACGGTACGACATCGTGGACGGTAATCTTGTCCCGGTGAAACCGGCTTGACCGAAGTTTCTTCAAATTGGGTGGATTGGCCGGAAGGAGCGGTGGTGGAACCTTCCGCTCCTTCCGTAGCCTGAAATCCGTTCAGCCTGCGGCCCGCTGACGAGTTGCCATCCGGAAGCTCACTGGGGGGTCACGGCAAGCGCCGTACTGCGCTCGTTGCGGGTCAGGCGCCAATTGACCTGCGGGGTGAAGAAGGCCGGATTGATGCGATGACGATAGCGCAGAGCGACTTCGATCAACGAGCTCACCAGCGAGTCGGAGAGCAAATGCGGTTGCAGGCCCAAATCCGTGAGTTTGGAGTGCTTGGCGTTGTAGTAATGCGATTCAGCCTCGACGCGAGGCGGGGGCAGATGCTCGATTTCCACGGGAAGACCCATCTCTCGGCCCACCATCTGGATAAGCTGGGCGAGATCCATGACGGAGAACTGCTCGGTAAACTGGTTGAAGACACGGAACTCGCCGCGGGAAGCGGGGTTGAGGCAGACGAGTTCGATGCAGCGCACGGTGTCGCGGATATCAAGGAATCCGCGGGTCTGTCCTCCCTTGCCGTAGACGGTGAGGGGTGAGCCGATGGCCGCCTGGGCGCAGAAACGGTTGAGAACGGTGCCGAAGACCTCGTCATAGTCGAAGCGATTGATGAGTGCTTCGTCGAGTTGGACTTCGTTGGTGAGCGTGCCGTAGACGACGCCCTGGTTCAGATCAGTGGCGCGAATTCCCCATATCTTGCAAGCAAACCGGATATTGTGACTATCATGCACTTTGGAGAGGTGGTAGAAGGATCCGGGCTGCATGGGGAAGGGGAGCGTGTCGCGGCGGCCGTTGTGCTCAATCGTGATGTAACCTTCCTCGATGTCGATATTGGGCGTGCCGTATTCGCCCATCGTTCCGAGTTTCACGATGTGGCACTCGGGAGCCAGCTCGCGAATGGCGAATAACAGATTCAGGGTTCCGCTGACATTGTTTACCTGGGTGAACACGGCGTGCTTCCGGTCGATCATGGAGTAGGGGGCGGAGCGCTGCTCGGCGAAATGAACGACGGCCTCCGGTTCGAACGACGCGATCATGCCGGCCAGGAAGTCATAATCGGCGACATCTCCAACATAGGTTTCCATGGTTCTGCCGGTGAGCTGCTGCCATGCGGCGAGGCGCTCGGGCAGCGAGCGAATGGGGGTAAGGGTTTCGACGCCCAGTTCAAAGTCCCAAAGGCGGCGGGAGAAGTTATCGACAATGGCAACCGAATGCCCTTTGCTCGAAAGGTATAGGGCAGTGGCCCATCCACAGTAACCATCGCCGCCTAGTATGGCAATTCTCATTCTGACTCCAAGTTGTATTTTAGCGGTTCATCATGCGGAGAAACTTGTTGTGTCGACGCAGATTTTTAGGTAGAGACGCTTTTTGTTCATGTAAAGTTGACAGCCGCTCCACAAAAGCTGGTCAGCCGCCTGTTCAACGGGTTCCAGAGGAAGGCGGCTTCATGGCCGGGATGTCCTTCCCGCACTAACCCGGATCTGCGGGGAGAGTTGCTTGCAAAGGGGCTTCGAGCCGGCGAATGTACCCGGCGGCCGGTCCCGATGGAGCAATGGGCGTGGCAATCGATTGGGAAGTCTCCGCCGTTTTACGGGTTGGAGGAGGTTGTATTGGGTGGTTGGTGAGTAAAATCTTGCCTCCGCTGGAGCTCACCGCAGTGATCTGACCGGCTCCGAGAAGAGCATTCAGGCCATCGAGTTGTGAAAGTTTGGCAAAAAGGTAGTAGCGGGTTGGGGTCTTCCAGAGCGCTTGCATCTGGGTGTTGTCAATGAAGGGGTCTGGGGCGCCTGGGGCATAGGAGCCGTAGACCATGCCGAATCTGCGGCCATCGAGCAGGAGTCCGGTTCGATTGGTGTAGAAGAACACCGAGGAGTACCAGAAATAGTGGTGGTCGACGATGATCTCGCCCTGCGGGGAGCGATCGAGGGCGTACACCAAAGGGCGAGAGGAAAGGTACGGATCGAACGTGACCATGGCCAGGCGGGCGGCGTGGAAGAAGACCACCATCATCAGAGCGATGCCGAAGTAGGTGAATCTGCGCGCCGGCCGCAGCGTGGCGAACACGCCGGCCACGAAGGCCGCGGCAGCCAGGGCCAGCGGGAGGCGCAGGTAGGCGAAGGAGTCGAGGGTAAGATCCTCCATGTGCCCGAGTGAGAGCTTGTAGACGCCGGGGTTGTAGCTGAGGGCATTGGAGATGTCGCCAGGCGTGGGGACGTGGCGTACGGCCACCAGAACGGAGATGGCGGCGACTGCGGCCAGGGCGCAGATAACGGTGAGAACCCG
>JAJZVZ010000079.1 GCA_021846945.1 Acidobacteriota bacterium
CCGATCTACGAAGGTAAGCGACCGCGCCCGGTTCATTGAGGACGTGCGCAGGGCGCTCTACTGCTCCAAGATCATTTCCTATGCGCAGGGCTACATGCTGCTGCGCGCCGCGGCCAAGGAGAATAACTGGAACCTGAATATGGGCGGCATCGCGCTGATGTGGCGCGGCGGCTGCATCATCCGCAGCCAGTTCCTGGGCAAGATCAAGGCGGCTTTCGACAAGAACAAGGGGCTGGATAATCTGCTGCTCGACAAGTTCTTCTCGCGCGCGGTCAACAAGTACCAGTCATCGTGGCGGAAGGCGGTTTCGCATGCCGTTAAGATGGGCGTGCCCACGCCGGCCTTCTCTACCGCACTGGCCTTCTTTGACGGCTACCGCGCGGGGCGGCTGCCGGCCAACCTGCTGCAGGCGCAGCGCGACTACTTTGGCGCGCATACATACGAGCGCGTGGACCAGCCCCGCGGCCAGTTCTTCCATACCAATTGGACGGGGCATGGCGGAAGGGTCTCTTCGACCACGTATAACGTGTGACTGCCAGCTTTCAGTTTGTTCGTAGTGAGATAGAAATTGCGCCCCTCCAGGTTTCGGAACCGCAACCTGAAGGGGCGCATGTCTTGTTCCCTGTTTCCTGATCCCTGCTTTACCGCAGGGTTTCCAGCGGAGCCGGATCCATGTCGGCATAATCCAGGTTCTCGCCGCCCATGCCCCAGGCGAAGCTGTAAGCGCGCGTGCCCACGCCGGAGTGGATGGACCACCCGGGAGAGACAACCACGTCCTTGTCGGCCATCACAATGTGGCGCGTCTCGTTCGGCGGCCCCATGAAGTGCATGACGCGCGCGTCCGCCTTCAGGTTGAAGTACATGTACACCTCGGAACGGCGCATGTGCGTGTGTGGCGGCATGGTGTTCCAGTTGCTGCCTTCATGCAGATGCGTTACGCCCATTACCAACTGGCAGCTCTTTGCTCCGCCCAGATGGATGTACTTCAGGATGGTGCGTTGGTTGCAGGTCTCGGGGCTTCCGATCGTGGTCGGATTGGCTTCTTCCTTGCGGACGAGCGCAACCGGATGCGAAGTGTGGGCCGGATAACTCAGCAGATAAAAGATTGCCGGCGCCTTCTTGTCTTTGGACTCAAAGGTGACTTCGGCATTACCGCGGCCAATGTAAAGCACATCGAGATTCTCAAGCTCGTAGCTCTTGCCCTCGACGCGGATCACGCCGCTGCCGCCGATATTCAGAGCGCCCAACTCGCGCCGCTCGGTAAAGTACGACGCCCGCAGTTCCGGGTATGTGGGCAGCGCGATGGCCGCATCCGCCGGCGCTGCGATTCCGACGATCGTGCGGTCCAGATCCACGTAGTTCACATGAAGCTTGCCGGGCTCATAAAGATTCGTGATCAAGAAATTTTCACGAATCTCCTCAGTCGTCATGCGCGAATAGCGCACGGGGGCAGCCATCAAAACTGTCTTCATCGTTTCTCCCATCCTTTCCTTCAGCTGGTGGCGGAGCCGCCCGTGCCAGCTCAATCCCGTTTCAGACCCACTGCCAGAAGCAAGTCCATTCTAATGCTTTGCGAATCCTGCGCGTCTCACGGGTCGCGTACCGCGTGCCAGCCCGGAAAGGAGGTGGACAGCCGGCACGCGAGAACGATTTGACTTGAGGCCGCGTCTCTGACGGCATGCACTTGCATCCCGGCGTCGCGGCTTCCCAGGATTGATACATGTCTAAACCGTCAGAGAACTAGTGCATCACACCCGCAGCTTTGGCCGCTGATGCCGGCTTTGCCTCATGCGGAACCTGCTCCAGAATCCAGCGCACGAACTCCTCGCCGGCAGCGTAGTTTTGATACTCGGCGGGCAGTTTGCGCCCGTCTGTGTACTCGTTATAGAGCCACGGATCGACGAAAGCAAAGACGGTCCCCTTGCCGTATTTCGCCTCGGCCATCAGGATGTCGCTGCCGTCCTTGAGCAGCGGCGTGGCTGGAGGCTTAAGCGAGATGGTACACACATCCTTCACGTAGATCGTATACGGATGATGAAAGATGGGGCCGTTGCCAGCAAGATCGATTTTGCCCATCGCCCAGTTGGTCCCGATCACGTGTTTGCGCAGCATGCTGTTGAAGTGCATGCCATACTTCTCGGCAACCACGTTGAAGTGGTCCAGGTCGGCAAAGGAAGTATCGTTTTCGAGAATGACCAGCACGCCGCCACCCTTCACCCATGCGGCGATCTGCGTGGCGTCTTGCGCGTTCGCATAGTGCGGGTGCGGATTCTTATCCACGTTGTCAGGCGATGCGATGATGAAGACCTGCGCCTTGCTCAGCCCTGCCACGGTGGGTGCGGCGTAGAGTGTCGTTGTCTTCGCGCCGAAGTTGTGGAAGATGTGGCCGAAGAGCGAGAAGCCGGCGGGGCTCCAGTCGTCCCATTTGTAGTGGAAGTAGATTTCGCGGCCGGTGGGGTCGGTGCGCTTCTGGCTGTTGAACCAGGCATCGACCATCACTGTTTTGCCGCGGCCCAGCCTGGCGTTCTGGACATTCTCAATTTCAGTGCTGGCAAGGATGAACGCTCCCACGCCCATCGGGCTATCCGCGATGGTCTTTTGGCTGGCGTAGAAACCATAGCTGCCGTCGTGATAGGGAGTCCCGCCCAGGTCCGTCGGCTCGACAGTGCCTTTCAGGGTGAAGGAGCCATCAGGACCGGTGGTGACAAAGTGACTGAGAATGCCCCGGTAGCCGCGCTCCGCAACAGCATCGTAGCGCTCGGGAAGATAGCCCAGACGCACGCCCTTGGCCAGCGCATAAACGAACATGCAGGAGGCGGACGCTTCAGGATAGTTCCCCTTCGCCCCGGCTTTGTCCAGGACTTCATACCAGAGCCCATTGGCGGCATTCTGATACCGCGCCACGGCAGCCGCATCCCGGGCGAGGATGGCAATGAGTTGCTTCCGGCCCGGATCGTTTTCAGGATAATTGGGCAGCGTATCGACGAGCGCCATCATGTACCAGCCCATGCCCCGGCCCCATGCCTGCGAGGACGCGCCGGTCGATTTCTCGGCCCAGCGCTCCTGCTTTGACTCGTCCCAGGCCTGGTGGAGCAGACCGGTTTTGGCGTCGCGTGTGTGCTGCTGCAACAGCACAAACTGTTTGGTGATATCGGCGAAGGCCTCGGGATGGTGATAGGTCAGGGCGTAATCGGCGTAAAACGGCAGCGCCTCGTAGGTCTCATCCAGCGTCATCTGATTGGGCGTGTTCTGCGCCGCCCAGAAGCCTCCGGAAGGAGTGCGCTGCTGATGCGAGAGATGATCATAGAGGACGGTGGCCGCCTTGAAGTACTTCCGGTGCGTGGTCACGCCATAGAGAAGCATGAGTTGCCGGCCAAGTTGCATGTCAACGAGCCGGTTCTCGCCGGGCTTCAGGGCAGGCAGGGAGCCATCGGCGGCTACCAGGGGATCGACCGACTTCATGATGTACTCGAAATAGCGGCGATCGACGGTGTTCAACCACACGGCGTCGATGCCGTCGAGCAGTGTGCCCTGCTCATGCGTCCAGGCCAGCGGCGCGCCGGCGGGCGTAACGCGTCCGTCTGCCCAGCGTTCCAGCGCGGCATTGGCGGCACGCTGCGACCAGGGCTGTTCGGCCCCATATGCGGCGCTCAGGGCGCCGCCCGCCAGTCCGGCGAACAAGAGGATCAAGGCAAATCTTGTATGCAATTTCATTTGGGCTCCCAAAATATTCCATATTCCGCATAGCAGTGCGGGAGGTTGCTGCGTTTCAAAACGCGCAGGCGGCTTGGCGTTAAACCCAACCATGATAGTCACTCCCCTATGCGGCGGACAACCGCAATGAATTTCAGCCCGCACTGCCTTTGCGTCGCATGGTCTTCTCAATGACGGCCGTTGCGCCCTCTGCTCGCATCGCCGGACTCAGCCTTACGCGTATGAACATGATTTCGCGCGGCGATCCGATGCCTCCACTAAGGTGGAAATTGCACGCGCCGCCCGTGTCTGTATACTTGTGCATGGCAGCATTACTGGTCAGACCACGACACCAATTCACTGCGAGGTAAAATTACAGCCATGCTTATCCATGAGGACCGCTTGTTCCCTGCCGACCCTTCAGCGCGCAAAGTTGCTAAAGCCCTTTACGCACATGTACGCAATCTGCCACTGATCAGCCCACACGGGCACACGCAGGCGTCCTGGTTCGCCGGGAATGAGCCGTTCCCCGATCCGTCAACCTTGTTCGTGCAGCCAGACCACTATGTTTTCCGGATGCTGTACAGCCAGGGCGTTCCCATGGATGATATGGGAATCGGGCAGCCGAAGATCAAGGACCCGCGCAAAGTGTGGCGCATCTTTGCGAGCCATTACTATCTGTTTCGCGGCACGCCGACGCGGATCTGGCTCGATTTCGCCTTTCAGGAACTCTTCGGGCTCACGGAGCGGCTCTCGGAGAAGACCGCGGATCTCTACTTCGATACGATCGCTGAAAAACTGAACACGCCGGAGTTTCTGCCGCGGGCGCTGTTCGAGCGCTTCAATCTGGAAGTGCTCACCACGACTGACTCTCCGCTCGATCCTCTGCTGCACCATCAGGCCATTCGCGAATCGGGCTGGAAGGGAAGAATCCTGCCCACCTTCCGTCCGGACCCGGTGGTCGATCCGGAGTTCCCGAATTTTGCGGCATCCATTGCCAAACTGGGCGAGATTGAGGGCGAAGACACGGCATCGTGGAACGGTTATCTGAAGGCGCTTCGCAAGGCGCGCGCGCGCTTCAAGGCTCTCGGCTGCACGGCCACGGATCACGGCCATCCCACTGCGCAAACCGCCGATCTGCCTGCTTCAGAAGCGGCAACCTTGTACAGCAAGGTGCTGGCCGGCAAGGCCGACGCGCAGCAGCAGGAGCTGTTCCGCGCGCAGATGCTGACTGAAATGGCCCAGATGAGCATGGAAGACGGCTTCGTCATGCAGATTCACCCCGGCAGCGTGCGCAACCACAATCGAAAGCTTTATGAGCGTTATGGACGCGACATGGGCGCGGATATCCCGCGGCCAACCAATTATGTAGACGCGCTGCGCCCCCTGCTCGACCGCTTCGGCAATGAGACCGGGCTGACGATTATTCTCTTTATGCTCGATGAATCGACCATCAGCCGCGAACTGGCGCCGCTGGCAGGCCATTATCCCTGCTTGCGTCTTGGCCCCCCGTGGTGGTTCCATGACAGTCCTGAGGGCATGATGCGCTTCCGCGAGCAGGCCACAGAAACGGCTGGGTTCTACAACACCGTGGGCTTCAACGATGATACCCGGGCTTTCCTCTCCATCCCGGCGCGGCATGACCTGGCCCGGCGCGTGGATTGCGCCTTCCTGGGCCGCCTGGTCGCCGAGCATCGCCTGGAAGAGGACGAAGCCTTTGAAGTAGCGCACGACCTGGCCTACGGGCTGCCCAAGAAAGCGTATCGACTGTAAGGAGAATGTATGGCAAGTGAAATGGCTTCCGGCGCACCGACCGAACAGGAAACCATGGGCGAACAAATCGGACATGTGCGCTGGACCATCTGCGCTCTGCTCTTTGCCGCCACCACGCTCAACTACATGGATCGCATGGTGATCGGGCTGCTCAAGCCCACCATCCAGCACAGCATTGGCATGTCTGAACTGGACTACGCCTACGTCGTGGATGCCTTCCAGGCTGCTTATGCCCTCGGCATGCTGGTCATGGGCCGCATCATTGACAGGGTGGGCACGCGTATCGGCTATATGGTCGTGATGGGCATCTGGAGCCTCTCGGCCATGGGTCATGCACTGGCCAACACAGTGATGGAATTCAGCGTGGCCCGCTTTTGCCTGGGCTTCGGTGAGTCCGGCAACTTCCCGGTTGCCATCAAGACTGTGGCCGAGTGGTTTCCGCAAAAAGAGCGCTCCCTGGCTACGGGCATCTTCAATTCCGGCACGAACCTCGGCGCCATCCTCGCGCCCCTTGCGGTGCCGTGGGTGGCGGCGCACTACGGCTGGCATGCGGCATTTCTCATCACCGGCATCTTCAGCGCAACATGGATCGTCATCTGGTTTTCCTACTACCGCAGGCCTACAGAACATTCCCGGGTCAGCGATGCCGAACTCAGATACATCATGGAAGGAATTACTGAAGCGCCAAAGCCCGGCACCTCATGGATCAAGCTTTTCGGCTTCCGGCAGACCTGGGCATTCGTCGTCGGCAAGTTCCTCATTGATCCCATCTGGTGGTTCTATCTGTTCTGGCTGCCATCCTATTTCACCAGCAAGTTCCACCTCACGCTCTCCAGTCTAGGGCTGCCGCTCATCATCGTTTACACCGCCGCCACGGTGGGCAGCATCTTCGGCGGCTGGCTGCCGACACCCTTCCGCAAGTTGGGCATGTCGGTCACTCGAGCTCGCATGGCATCCATGCTGACCTGCGCCTGCGCGGTGATCCCCATCTTTCTGGTTGCCTACATGCAGAATGAGTGGGCCTGCGTCAGCCTGCTGAGCCTGGCTACCGCCTCTCACCAGGGATTTTCCGCCAATCTGTTCACTACTGTCTCGGATATGTTCCCGCGCAGCGAAGTTGGATCGGTCACCGGCATCGGTGGCACCGCCGGCGCCATTGGCGGAGTCGTTATCGCCTCTGTCGCGGGCTTCATCCTCCAATACCTGCACACCTACGCGCCGCTGTTCTTCATCGCAGCCAGCGCGTACATCCTGGCCTGGGTTCTGATCTCGCTGCTCGCACCCGGGCTGAGAAAGGCGGAGATAGAAGCATGAGCCTATATTGTGCCGTCGGAAGCATTGATACGGATCTTTCTGCCGAAGAGTTGAAATCCCTTCTCGCCGAGAGCCTAGCCAAGCTCGGCGAGCGGAACAGCGTGCTCGCCGTCCCCCCGGATCAGAGCCGCGAACACTCGCGCGCCGGTCTTCTCACACGGTACGCGTGGGAGTATTACGGAGACCGTCTTAAAGCGGTGCTTCCCGCCCTCGGCACGCACACCCCCATGCGCCCCGATCAGATTGCGCACATGTTCTGCGGAGTGCCCGCGGAGCTGTTCCGCGCTCACGACTGGCGCACCGATATTGAAACCGTCGGCGAGGTGCCAGCGGAGTTCATTCAGGAGCAATCGGAAGGCAAGCTGAACTACTCGTGGCCGGCGCAGGTGAACAAGCTCATCTCGCGGGGCGGGTTCGACCTGATTCTCTCCATCGGCCAGGTTGTGCCGCACGAAGTGATCGGCATGGCCAACTACACCAAGAACATTCTCATCGGCACGGGAGGCCGTGAGGGCATCAACCGCAGTCACTATCTCGCCGCGGTCTACGGGATGGAGCGCATCATGGGCCATGCGGAAAATCCCGTGCGCAACGTGCTCAACTACGCCTCCGATCATTTCCTTCGGCACCTGCCCATCGTGTACGTGCAGACCGTCGTCGGCCGCAAGTCAGAGGGCGGCCTGGCGGTGCGCGGGCTGTTCATTGGCGACGATATCGAATGCTTCCTGCGCGCGGCCGAACTCAGCCTGAAGGTCAACTTCGAACTGGTCGATGAGCCGATCCGCAAGGCAGTGGTCTTTCTCGATCCGAGTGAATTTCACAGCACCTGGATCGGTAACAAGGCCGTCTACCGCACGCGCATGGCGCTGGCCGACGGCGCCGAGTTGATCATCCTGGCGCCGGGAGTCAAGGAGTTCGGCGAAGACAAGGGCATCGACAAGATGATTCGCAAATATGGCTATCGCGGCACCCAGGCAACACTCGAAGCCGTAAACGCCAACGCGGATCTCGGCAGCGACCTGAGCGCCGCCGCGCACCTGATTCACGGCTCGTCGGAGGGGCGCTTCAAAATTACCTGGTGCCCCGCCCACCTCAGCAAAGAAGAGGTGGAAAGCGTCGGTTACATCTACGGCGATCTCAACGCGATGCTCAAGCGCTACGATCCGGCCAGGCTCAAGCATGGATATAACCAGGTGGATGGCGAAGAGATTTTCTTTGTCTCCAATCCGGGGCTGGGGCTATGGGCGCACCGCAGCCGGCTTTGAAATAGATTGAACCACTGGGAGTAAGAATGAAACTTGATAAATATTCGGTCGGCACAGGGGATAGGTTCGCGCATCAGGCCAAAGCACAGTTGCAGGCCTGCATACAGGCACTCGATAGCGGTGTCGAAATCATCCCTGTGTGGAATAAATCAAACCGCGAGCATACGATCATCGGCTCGGAACCTTCTTCCGTGCGCCAGGCCGCCGATGCCGCGGTCAAGACGCTCGGATGGAAGCACAGCTACTTTTGCGATGCCGACCACATCACCATTGAGACGGTCGGCCGGTTCATGGATGCCTGCGATTTCTTCACCATCGACGTTGCCGATTACATCGGCCAGCCCGCAGCCGCGGCAGACATTGATGCCTTCGTCAAGCGGCATCCGGAGTTGCTCGGCAAGATACGGCTGGAGGGCGTGGATGAAACCTTCGAAATCACCGAGGGAACTTTGCGCCAAACCGCGCAGAAGTTCCTGGTGGCCGTGAAGAAGGCGGGCGAAGTCTACCGCAAAGTTGAGAACGCCAAGGGCGCCGGCAATTTTGTCCCTGAAGTTTCTATGGACGAGACCGACCGTGCGCAGAGTCCGGTAGAGTTGCTGATTATTCTCTCGGCCATCGCCGATGAAGGCATTCCGGTGCAGACCATCGCCCCCAAATTCAGCGGCCGTTTCAACAAGGGAGTCGATTACGTGGGAGATGTCGCCCAGTTCGATCGCGAGTTTGCGCTCGATGTCGCGGCCATCGCTTACGCCGTGAAGCACTTTGGTTTGCCGGAGAACCTCAAGCTGAGCGTGCACTCGGGCAGCGATAAGTTCTCAATCTACCCCGGGATTCACGCGGCGATGAAGCGCTTCGGCGTGGGCGTGCACCTGAAGACCGCCGGCACCACGTGGCTCGAAGAACTGATCGGCCTGGCGGAAGCGGGCGGAGATGGACTGGCTCTGGCCAAGGAGATCTACGCGGAAGCCTTTGCGCATCGCGAAGAGCTTTGCGGCCCCTATGCCACCGTCATTGACATTGATCCGGCCAGGCTGCCTTCGCCGGATGAAGTCCGCGGCTGGACCTCGGAACAATATACGTCGGCTCTGCGCCATGTGCGTGAGGCAAAGACCTACAACAACAGTTTGCGCCAGTTGCTCCACGTCGGATTCAAGGTTGCGGCCAGGATGGGACGCCGTTATCTGGACCTGCTGGAAGCAAATGAAGCAATAATTGCCAGGAACGTGACGGAGAATCTGTACGACCGCCATATTGTGCCCGTCTTTCTGGGGGGGCAAGAAGTAAATCGGGACTCGCTCGCGCGCATGCGCAGGAAAGCTGGAAATCAGTGAATTTCCGAGACTGCTCGCCGAGGTGGTTGAAGCCGCGCCATTGCAAAAGTTCGGCTTATGCAAGTTCCTGAGAACGGAGAGATCATGTCTGCAAATCTTATTAGCCTTGAAAGCAAAACAGCGGTTGTGACCGGAGGCACCTCCGGCATTGGCCGCGCCCTGAGCCTTGGCCTCGCCGGCGCCGGCGCCAACGTCATCGCCACCGCGCGCCGCCAGCAGCAGGTGGAGGAAACCGCCGCCGCAATCGAAGCGCACGGACGCAAAACTCTGCGCGTGACTTCAGATGTTTGCGACCGCGCCAGCCTGGAAAGCCTGCGCGCCGCCGTGATGGAGCACTTCGGAAAGGTGGACATTCTCATCAACTGCGCCGGCATCATCAAGCGCACGCCCACGCTGGAGATTTCAGAAGACGAATGGGCCGGCATTCTCAATACCAACCTGACCGGAACGCTGCGCGCCTGCCAGATCTTCGGCAGGCCCATGCTGGAGCGCGGCTACGGCCGCATCATCAACATCGCGTCCCTGAACAGCTTTGTGGCGCTCACTGAGGTAGCGGCGTATGCGGCCAGCAAGGCAGGCGTCACTTCGCTCACGCGGTCGCTGGCCGTGGAGTGGTCGAAGAAAGGCGTTACCGTCAACGCCATCGCTCCCGGCGTCTTCCGCACCGACATCAATGCCAAACTGCTCGATAGCACCGCGCGCGGGCAGGAACTGCTGATGCGCACGCCGATGGGCCGCTTCGGCAAGACGGAAGAACTGGTAGGAGCGGCGATCTATCTCGCCTCTGACGGCGCCTCGTTTGTGACCGGCCAGACACTGGTCGTCGATGGAGGCTTCCTGGCCAGCGGTGTGAATCAATAACCCCCGATCGAGAATACAGGACCGGCTGCACGCTCAGGCGGCGCCGGGAACGGAGATTTGTTTATGAAACATATTCGTGGAGTTGCCTGTAAGACGCAGATTCGATTTCTGAGATCCGTTCTTCCGGGCCTGGTAGCAACCCTCGCTTTCACAGCCGCCTCGGCGCAAACAGCCCAGCCGGCACACACCTCTCATGCCGCGGCGGTCGCCCGCGCCCGCCAGATCGTCGCCAAAATGACGTTGGACGAGAAGATCACCGAGTTGCACGGGATACACGATCCGACAGACTTCCGCGTCGTACCGGGCATCCCGCGGCTTGGGATTCCGGCGCTGCACATGACCAATGGCCCGGCCGGTGTGGGCCCCGGAGGAGCCGGCCCGCAGAAGCCGGCAACAGCGATGCCGGCGCCCATTGCGCTGGCCGCAACCTGGGATCCGAGTCTCGCCTACATTTACGGCAAAACGGAAGGCGAAGAGACGCGATCACTGGGCAGCCAGCTCTTCGAGGCGCCCGACGTGAACATTGCGCGCCAGCCGCAGGGCGGGCGCGTCTTTGAAAGCTTCGGTGAAGACCCCTATCTCGACTCGCGCATTGTCGTGGCCGACATTGAAGGCATCCAAAGCGCCGGCGCGCTGGCAAATGTGAAGCACTACGACGCCAACAACCAGGAGGATCAGCGCTTCACCATCGATGAAAAGATCGGCGAGCGCACGCTCCGCGAAATTTATATGCCGGCCTTCAAAGCCGCGATCCAGGAGGCACATTCGGCATCGCTCATGTGCGCTTATCCCAAACTGAACGGGCTTTACAACTGCGAGAATACGCCACTGCTGACCGGCGTGCTGAAGAAGGAATGGGGGTTCGACGGGTTCGTGATCTCCGATTGGGGCGCGACACACAGCACGGTGCCCAGCGCGCTGGCGGGTCTCGATGTGGAGATGCCGACCGGCCGCTATTTCGGAGACGACCTGAAGAAAGCAGTCGAATCCGGCCAGGTTCCCATCTCCGTGATCAATGAGAAGCTGGTTCAGCGCTTTGCCAAGATGATCGAGTTCGGCTTGTTTGGGCCACAGGCCAAGCCCGCTCCGATTCCGGTTCTGGAGCATGGCGCGATTGCGCGCAGGATCGCCGCGCAGGGCATTGTGCTGCTGAAGAATGAGGGCGGCCTGCTGCCGCTCGACACCACGCACATGCGGTTCATCGCAGTGATTGGTCCCTACGCCGTGCGCGCCGAGACCGGTGGCGGCGGCAGTTCCCACGTAGTTCCGCTTTACACCATCACACCCGATGACGGTCTCGCCTCCTCCGTAGCCGCCAGAGTCGCAGTTCTTGACGGCAGCGACATCGATGCAGCCGCCAAGGCGGCCAGGCGTGCTTCCGTGGCGATTGTGATGGTCGGTGATCAGGATACCGAAGGCCGCGACCAGAGCCTTGAACTGCCCGCTGCGCAGAATCAATTGATCGAGGCGGTCGCCAAGGCGAATCCCAAGACGATCGTAGTTGTCAAGAGCGGCTCGGCGGTTCTGATGCCGTGGCTGAAGGACGTTCCAGCAGTGCTTGAAGCGTGGTATCCCGGTGAAGAAGACGGCCATGCGGTTGCCGACGTGCTGACGGGCAAGGTGGATCCATCAGGCAAATTGCCGCTGACATTTCCCGCAAGCGTGAACGACACGACGGCAAGGAATCCTGAAGAGTATCCCGGCGTGAATGGCGTTGTGCAATACAGCGAGAAGCTGGATGTGGGCTATCGCGGCTATGCTGCCAACCACATCACGCCGCTCTTTCCCTTTGGATTCGGGCTCACCTACACGCAGTTCAGCTTCGACGGTCTGAAGGTCAGCCAGAAGCCCGGCAGCGACGACGCCACCATCAGCTTCAAGGTGACAAATACGGGCAAGGTTGCCGGTGCCGAGGTGGCGCAACTCTATCTCGGCTTCCCGCCGATCGCCGAGGGTAACGAGCCGCCGCTGCAGTTGAAGGGATTCCGCAAGGTTATGCTGAACGCCGGTGAGTCGAAGACGGTTACGCTGCCGCTCGACGCGCACTCCTTCTCGTATTGGTCGAAGCAGGCGCATGCATGGAAGGTAGCGCCGGGGACGTTCCAGGTCATGGTGGGAGACTCTTCGGCCAACACGCCGCTGAAGGCGTCGATTACGGTTAAGTAGCTTCAGCCCCGCTCCTGGCCGGGAGGCGCACAATGAACCGCGTGCTTCCCGGCTCGGAGTTCACCTCGATCTTCCCGCTGAACTTCTGCGTCACAATGCGGTGGACGATCTCCAGACCCAGTCCCGTTCCGGAGCCTTGCGGTTTTGTCGTGAAAAACGGCTCGAAGATATGCGGAAGCACATCGGCTGGAATCCCAGCGCCATGATCCATGACGCTCACTGCCAGCCACTCCGGCTCAGTCCATGTCTCAATCTCGATGCGCGCCTTCTCCGGCGAGGCGTCGGCGGCGTTGTCGATCAGGTTCGTCCATACCTGGCTCAGCGCCGAACCGCGCGTAAAGATCGTCGAGGGAGAGGCGGCAAATTTCTTCTCCACTGTAATCTGCTTGCTTCGCAGCTTGTGGCCCAGAATGGTGAGCGTGCTTTGCAGGCTGTCGTGCACGTCCAGTTCCCTGCCCGCAGTCCGCTCGTCATAGGAAAACTTCTTCACCGCCATGACCAGGTCCGAGATGCGGGAGATACTTTCTTCGATCGCGCACACTTGTGAAACGCTGGATACCAGTGCTCCCAACCAGTTCAGCGCATCGGAAAAATCCGGGGCATCGAAGTACGCCTGCGCACAGCGGAGTTCCTCGCGGTCGAAACCCATGCCGACCAGGACGGGCGCGATCGTGTATGCGTTTTCTACGCCGGCGCTCGTAAGCCACTCGCCCATTTCCTCCTCGGCGTCGGACTGTTCGAGACTGCTCATGGCCTTCAGGCGGCAACCGTGCATCGTGTGTTCCAGCAACCCTTTGATGCACTCCAACTGAACCGCCGTCTTCGGCTTGTTGCTGCTGCGCAGACTGAGCTGTTGGAGGCGCAGCAGATTCTCGCGCAGTTGGCCGGCGGCGCGCTTGGCCGCGGAGCCGGGGTTGTGCAGTTCGTGCATCAGGCCGGCCGCCAACGTGCCCAGCGACACCAGCTTTTCGCGGTGGAGCGCCTCC
Source organism: Acidobacteriota bacterium (assembly GCA_021846945.1). Lineage (GTDB taxonomy): Bacteria > Acidobacteriota > Terriglobia > Terriglobales > Acidobacteriaceae > Telmatobacter. The sequence goes on from JAJZVZ010000079.1 coordinate 13,390, forward strand.
ACCTGGTAGGCCTGCACCCGCTGCGCCGCATCAGCAAGCACCGCTTTGCGCGCCGCCGGACAGGACGCCATCAGTTCCCAAAAGCCCTGCTCGGGAATCCGAACCAGTTTCGAATCCCGCGCGGCTGCGATCACAAAAGGCGAATGTGTTTTGCCAGTCAGCAGCGGCACCTCGCCAAAGCCATCGCCTGAATGCGCCAAACCTACCAGGATCCGCGAACCATCGGGCTCGGTGCGCTCCGCGCGCACTTCGCCGTCGAGCACAAGCCAATAAAAGCGCCACAGCTCCGCAGGCTCGACCAGCACAGCGCCTGCCTTGGCGGTCACGCGCTCCACCCGGTCAATGCCTCTGAGAGCGGCGATTTCCATCAACGGGTTGGTCTCCGCAAACGGGCGTGTTCGGCAGAGGACATCCGCAACCTCCCGCAGGGGGATGGATTCGATATCGATGAATTGTCCTTCCCGGCCCATCTCCGCTATTTCACCCTCCGCTAGAATCCGGCCAGATACTTGTGTGCAAACTGCACTGCGATCGAACCTTCACCTACAGCCGATGCCACGCGTTTCACCGATCCGTGCCGCACATCCCCAGCCACAAAGACGCCCGGCAAGCTCGTTTCGAGCAGAAACGGCTCACGCGGCTCGCGCCATCCCTCGGGTAGCTTGCCGTCCACGCGCAGATCCGGCCCGGCCAGCACAAAGCCCTTCTCATCGCGCAGGATGCAGGGCGGCAGCCAGCAGGTTCCCGGCTCAGCTCCAATAAAAACGAACAGCGACGACGCGGGCGCCACCAGTTCCCCCTCTGGGCCGCACAGCCGCAAAGCCTCCAGGCGCTCCCGGCCCATCGCCTCCACGACCTGGGTTCGAGCCGCGAGCACAATATTGGATGTTCGTTCGATCTCATCGATCAAATATTTCGACATGGTGGCCGACAATCCCTCACCGCGCACCAGCATGGTTACCTTGCAGGCGAACTTGGCGAAGTGCAGGGCCGCCTGCCCGGCGGAGTTGGCCCCGCCCACTACGAAGACCTCTTCGTCCCTGCAGGCCGCGGCCTCAACCAGCGCGGCGCCGTAGTAGATGCCTCTCCCCGTAAGTTGCGCGGCGCCAGGAATATCGAGCTTGCGGTACTGGACACCCGGGGCAAGCAGCACTACGTGGCTTGATACCTCCCGGCCGTCGGCCAGTTGCACAAAGCGGTATTGGCCATCGACGCGCAGGCCCGTCGCCCGCTGGGTCACGAACTCCGCGCCAAAGCGTGATGCCTGCGTGTGGGCGCGCCGCCCCAACTCCGCTCCGGTAACGCCGGAGGGGAATCCGAGGTAGTTCTCGATTCTGGAGCTGGAGCCAGCCTGCCCGCCGGGCGCCTCCGGCTCGATCACCAGCGTCCGGAGCCCTTCGCTGGCGCCATAGACCGCCGCCGCCAGTCCCGCCGGGCCGGCTCCGACGACGACCATGTCGTAGAAATTCTGGGTGGCCTGGACGCGCAAGCCCACTCGGCCCGCCAGCGCGTCCAGATCCGGGTCAACCAGTGAGCTGCCATCGGCAAAAATCACCACCGGCAGTCCGGCTGGGTCGAGCTGCCGATCGGTCAGCAGCTTTTGCGCTTCCTCATTGCCGGCGATGTCGAACCAGCGGTAGGGAACGTGGTTGCGCGAGAGGAAGTTGCGTATTTTGTGATCTTTAAGCGACCAGCGGTGGCCGATCACGCGCAACCCTTCAAAGCGCGGCTGGTAGCCGGCATGCCAGTCCTCCAGCAGATCGCTCAGCACCGGATAGAGCTTCTCCTCCGGCGGGTCCCAGGGCTTGTTCAGGTAATAGTGAATGCGGGCCGTATTGATGGCCCGGATGGCCGCCTCAGTGTCGGCATAGGCGGTGAGCAGCACTCGGCGGGCCTCCGGATACAGCTCCCGCGCCCGCTCCAGGAACTCCACGCCGGTAATGCCAGGCATGCGCTGATCGCTGACCAGCAGTGCCACCGCCTCTTCGCGCATCTTGAGCTGCGTTAGGATATCCAGCGCAGCCTGGCCGCTGGCTGCCCGCATGACACGGTAGGCAGCCCCGTAGTGCCGGCGCAGATCCTGCACCACCGCCTCCAGAACCCCTACATCATCGTCCACCGCGAGCAGAATCGGTCTGGCCATATTCCCCAGTGTAGGGTCTCACCCGGCCCCCGGACCATTTCCTTCCGAGCTACCTTCACAAAATTTTAGTGAAGTTTAGGTTGACAGGTTGTAATCTTATTTAGAGAAAATTATCACTGCAGGAAAATCGAAGTCGAAGAGATTTTCCGTGCTCGGCTGGTTAGCAGAGGAGTCTCGGCCTCTCCTCATGTCGCAAATATAGACAGGGCCAAGATTTCTGCCAGTCTGCCGATAGTACTACGAAGGCAGAAACGGAGGTCTCAGCTCGGGTCAGGGCTCCAGTATGTAGACGATGCGAGTTGGTTGGTCATGAACTCGAGATCCGGGGATTGCAGAGGATGAGGCGTATACCATGAATAGAATTATCCTGGCCGATTCACAGGCAATCTTCCGTGCAGGGACTGCGAAGGTCCTGGCAACGGATGAGGAGTTGCGCATTATTGCGCAATGTGCCGATCTGGATCGCATGTACCACGCCATCATGACTTTCCCCGGCGCGATCGTTCTCTTCGCTGCTTCCCTGCAGCCGGATCTGACCCGGTTGCGGATGCTGCTTGAAACGACTAACAGCCGCGGTATTGTCATCGCAGAAAATCACGAGACGGCCGCGAATTACTTGCAGCAGGGTTTCCGGGGCGTGGTTTTTCGGGGCGTGACCGCCCAGGCCCTGGTGGAGTGTGTGCATCGTGTTGCTGCAGGCGAGTTCTGGGTACCCCCTCAGCTTGTCCAGCCCAGCCTCCCGGAGGAGGATCTAGTGGGCGCGCGCGTGCGCGATCGCCTCACTCCCAAGGAGATGCGCATTGTGGCCCTCATCGTGCAGGGATGCAAGAACCGTGAAATTGCTCTCCGCCTCAAAACCACTGAGCAAGTCATCAAGAACTACCTGCGGTCCATCTACGACAAGACTGGCGTCAGCGACCGCCTGGAACTGGCTCTGTTCACCATCCACCATCGGGTACTGGCTGAGGCTGCGGCAGAGGTAGGCAACAGCATCGAGGCAGAAAGCCAGTCTACGCCAACCGCGGTGGCGTAGACTTTCCCATCCCGGCGGGATTTTTGCCGCCTCTTAGAGCTCGCGCCCGCAAAAACGGGCCGGCAATCGCGATGAGCGCCGGCCCGTTTTGTGTTGGATTTCGGGGTTTTCGCCCGCTGGCCTAGAACGAAAAGCCATGCACCAGCCGGACGCTTTCAACAGTAACTGAACCAAGGCCAAACGCCGACGCGCCCACAGCGTAAGCAGTGCCGCTTGTGTTTGCATTTGAATTCACGGCCGCTTGAATCGACACCGTATAAGTACCCACGCCTACGTTCGGGAAGATGAACCCGAAGGTGTGCGCTGTGGCAGTCTGCAGAATTAACTGTGTCGTCAGGTCGAAGCTGCACGTTCCTCCCGTTGACACCGTACAGCCGCTGAGGGTCTGACTGAGCGTCTGAATTCGCGAGTCCAGCACAACTCCGTAGCCGCTACCCGTGCCGCCAGTGCTGGGGACTAGTTGGCAGCCAAGAATGTCACCTGAGCATTCATTGATCGGATAAGCAACAATCATGTTGCCGTCTGAATCGTACAAGACTGCGCGCAGATAGACTCCTCCCATGGCTACTGCGGTTGATGTGGATCCAGTGCCACCCGAAGTATGGTTCTTCACGGCGGTATTGGTGTAAAGCCCCGTAACCAGAGAAGGCGTAACAAAGAGAGATTGGCTGTTCGAGACCTTGATGGTCGACGACATAACTTGAATGAAGTGATCAGGCGTCTCCGTGACTTCCGCGCCGCTAAACAAATCCGTGCACGAGTTCACGGAAGCTACTCCCGTGTCGCTCGCGCTGCCAGAGGTATTGTAGGTGCACCAGACCGCGGTGTTGATTGCCGCAGTTGCCTTGGAGCTTTGTGCAAATGCTCCTACGCTGCACAAGGCCAGGATGGCAACCAGATAGACGTACTTTGACATGGCAAAATCCTCCTACCGCAAATGGGTTGCAATGCATGTTAAAGGTCGGTTGAGGGCACATAAGAGCCTGTTGAGCCACAATCCCTCAGCCGCGATTGCGCGCGTTTACAGACAAAGCCTCAGAGGACGGCCCGCTGGGGCTCCTATTAGCCAGGCAACGCAGATACGCTGCGAGTGCTGCAGATGAGACTTCAGTGATCGTTACTCGCTGAAGTCTGCTCCACAATCAGGCGATCCGATTTTGGATCGTTGATTCTGTGTCCGCATCCGCGCACGTATGCGCCGGACGCAGTACGAAGAATGCATAATGCGGAAGCAGGTTTGAATGTTGTACCCAAATCGAGCTGAAGTAAAGAGGCGCAGATCACATCAGCTTGACGAAAGTAACCATTGGGACTGAAACAAGTACCCAAACCTGCCTTCAATTCCTGCCTGAGATTTCCCTGGGACAAGAAGGGTCAGCGCCTCAGTGATATGAAACCCTCCCGTCCATTTGCCTGTTAACAACGCCTGGGGAGAACGGCGTTGCGAGCGAAAATCGCGCCTGACACGGCGCCCCTCGAAGACTCGATGCATCGCGGATATTCAGAGCACGGAAACAACGCGGGAACGCCTTTCGCGTTAGGATGACCTTAAAGAGGCTGTGCCTCTATGCTCCTTGAGCAATGAACGTCCAGGCAGGACCGCGGGAGGGTGATGACGGAAGATCCTAGATCGACGAACCAGTTGGAGTCAGCGCTTGATCTGGAGGCTCCGCGAGTCAAGGCGAACCGCGCGGCGCTTCTGGAGTTGCTGGCCTCGCTGGGCGCTGAAGAGGATGTCATCCGGCAAGGTGGCGGAGCGAAAGCGGCAACAGCACAGCACGCCAAACGGCGGCTGACCGTAAGGGAACGGCTCAAGCTCTTGCTCGATGACGGAGCGGAGCTGCTGGAACTCGGGCTTTGGGCGGCCCATGGAATGTATGCCGAATATGGCGGCGCGCCCTGCGCCGGTGTGGTGACGGGGCTCGGGCGAGTAAGTGGCCGCTTGTGCATGATCATTGCCAACGACGCCACGGTAAAAGCCGGAGCCTTCTTCCCGATGACCGCAAAGAAAGTGCTGCGCGCGCAGACAATTGCGCTCGAAAACCGTATTCCGACGATCTACCTGGTGGATTCTGCCGGGGTATTTTTGCCTCTGCAGGAAGATGTGTTTCCAGATACCGACGATTTTGGGCGAGTCTTCCGCAATAACGCGGTGATGAGCTCGCTGGGGATTCCGCAGATTACGGCCATCATGGGCATGTGTGTGGCAGGCGGAGCGTATCTGCCGGTAATGACCGACACCGTGTTGATGACGGAGGGTTCAGGACTCTTCCTCGCCGGGCCGTCGCTCGTGCAGGCTGCCATCGGGCAGAAGACGGACCCGGAGGAGCTTGGCGGCGCGGCAATGCACGCGGAGATTTCGGGCACGGTCGATTTCAAGGAGCCGGACGATCAGCATTGCCTGGCGCGCGTGCGCTCACTGGTGGAAAAAATGGGCCGGCGTCCGGGAGCAGATCCTGGCGCGGAGGTCTTTCGGCGCCGGGAGTTCGACGCGATACGCGACGCGCCGAAGTATTCCGCCGAGGGCGTGTATGGCTTGCTGAATCCCGCGCCGGGAGCCAGCAACGTGTATGACATGCGCGAGGTGATTGCGCGCATTGTGGACCGCAGCGAATTTGATGAGTACAAGGCGGATTTCGGCCGGACGGTGCTGTGCGGCTATGCGTGGATCGGCGGACGGGCTGTGGGCATAATCGCCAACCAGAAGACGAATCAGAGCCAGACGGTTGCAACAGGCACAGCCGCGGGCGCAAAACGGATCGAGGTCGGCGGCGTGATTTACACCGAGAGCGCGCAGAAGGCCGCGCGCTTCATCATGGACTGCAATCAGAGCCTTGTGCCGCTGGTGTTCTTGCATGATGTGAATGGCTTCATGGTGGGCAAGGATGCGGAGTGGTCGGGAATTATTCGCGCCGGCGCCAAGATGGTGTCAGCGGTCAGCACGAGCGTGGTGCCGAAGATCGCGGTGATTGTCGGCGGCAGCTTCGGCGCCGGCCACTACGCCATGTGCGGCAAAGCCTACGATCCGCGCTTCCTGTTCGCGTGGCCCACGGCGCGCTACGCGGTGATGAGCGGCGCTTCAGCGGCAGGCACGCTGGCCGAAGTGCGCGCGCGCCAGTTGGAGCGCGAGGGAAAGAAGATGACGGACGCGGAGAGAACGGCGCTTTACGACGAAATCCGCGCGAGCTACGACGCGCAGGCTGATCCGCGGTATGGCGCGGCGCGGCTGTGGATCGACGCCATCATCGATCCGGCAAAAACCAGAGAAGTGCTGATTGCGGCGCTGGAGTCGTGCGCTCTCAATCCCGACGTGCCGCGATTCAATCCGGGAGTCTTGCAAACCTGATGCAATTTTTTGCCCCTTTTGAGTATCAAAGCAGGATCGGAAGCGTCTTATGTTGCAGTGAGGAGCGCAGACGAACGCAATCCGGCCGGGAAGGAGCTCGAAGATGGGAGTCGAGTTAGAGCGGGTCGAGAGCTTATATCCGTTTGTTCTGACCGAAGAGCAGGAGCAACTCAGGCACGAGATTCGCGAGTTTGCAGCCCGGGAGATTGCGCCGAATGTGTCGGCGTGGGATGATGCGGG
>JAJZVZ010000306.1 GCA_021846945.1 Acidobacteriota bacterium
GCAATCTCTGCCGGCGGGTATTCGGTGCTGCCGCTGTGGCGTCGCCAACCTGTCTATTCACAAAGGCTTCTCGCGAAAACCCGTCAGATGCACTACTCTTGCCAGTGATGCGCTTGAAAAGGTTACTCGCCAAGTCCAGGGGCCTCGTGGGCCGGGTCGTTGCACATGATGTGCTGAATACGGCCAAGGCTGCCGCGTACTCGGGCATGCTCATGCTATTTCCCGCGCTCTTGGTGATTACCACGCTGCTCGCACAGGTACAGGCGGGGACGACCTTTGTCGGCGAGATTCGCTCCTTCTTTGAGCAGTTTCTCCCGGCCGATACCATGGAGATGCTGCAGACCTACGTCCTTACCCGGCCTCTTCACTCATTTCAGGTCCTCCTCTCTGCGACTGCGTTGAGCCTCTTTGCGGGCATGGGCGTGATGCTGTCGCTGATGGAGGGCTTTCGGCGCGCCTATGGCCTTCCCATTGAGTCATGGAGCTTTCTGGGACGCAGAATAAGGGCGCTGCTGCTGTTGCCCATCGCGATGGTACCGCTTTCTGTTGCCACTCTGGTCATCGTCTTTGGCCACCAGATCGAATTGTGGATGATCAAAGACGCCGGTCACGAAATGCGGTATATCGTGCTCTTCTTCTGGCGCATGGTGAGGTGGTCGATCGCGCTTGTTACAAGTGTCACTGTTCTAAGCGCCATCTACCACTTTGGAACAAAACGGACGGAGCACTGGTTATGGGTCGCTCCTGGAGCGATTGCGGGGTCCGTCGTCTGGTTCCCGACGACGCTGGCCTACGGCTGGTACGTGACGCGCATCGCCAACTACACGCGATTCTACGGCTCTTTTGGCGCCGCGATTGCCACGCTGGTCTGGCTTTACATCACCGCTTTCAGTGTTTTAGCTGGAGCGGAATTGAATGGAAGCCTCTACTCAAATCGCGAGGAGCGGATGTCGTCGGTACGTAAATCCAATGCAACTCCTCCTGATCAGTGAGGCCGCTCACGGATGATCGTCTTCGCGGTGGTGCATGATAATAAGAGGGCGTGCCTGTATGCTCCATGTAAAATGAATCGGGCTGCACGCGATTGCTCCCGCATATCCATCTGGTGCCCCTTTATCCCAAGTTGATCCATTCCTGGAGTTGCATTTCATGTCTTTTGCTGAATTTAGCCTGGTCGAAGCGCCCTCACAGCGCCGGGCCAAGATCGTTGCCACCCTCGGGCCGGCATCCACTACCGAAGGTGTCTTCCGTGATATGGTGCGCGCCGGCGTTGATGTTGTTCGCCTCAACTTTTCTCATGGCTCGCCCGAAGAAAAACTGCCGCTGATTCAGATGGTCCGAAAGGTCAGCCGCGACGAACGGAAGCCGTTGTGCATCCTGGGCGATCTGCAGGGGCCCAAGATCCGCACCTCAAAACTGAAGGATCATCAACCGGTTCTGCTGAAGGCCGGCCATCGCCTGACCATTACGCCTCGTGATGTTCCAGGCACGGCCTCCCTGGTCGGCACCACCTTCAAGACGCTGGCGGAAAATGTCGAGCAAGGCTCGCGTATTCTGCTTTCCGACGGGCTCATCGAATTGCGTGTTCACGAAGTAGACGGAGACGATGTGATCTGCGAGATCGTCAATGGCGGGATGTTGGGCGAAAACAAAGGCATCAACCTGCCCGGGATTCTCGTTCGCGTGCCGTCGCTGACAGAAAAGGACGCGCAGGATCTTGAATTCGCGCTCAAGAACGGCATCGACGCCATTGCCGTTTCCTTCGTCCGCACCGCGGAAGATGTGCGGCTGGTGCGCGAGCGCGTTTCAGCCTACGGCAGCGAAACATGGATCATTGCCAAGCTGGAAAAGCCGCAGGCCATCGAGCATCTTGACAATATCCTGCAGGTCTCCGATGGCATTATGGTGGCCCGCGGCGACTTAGGGGTTGAAATTCCGCCGGAAAAAGTCCCTGCCATTCAGAAGCACATGATCCGCCGCGCGGCTGAACATCGCAAGCCTGTGATCACCGCGACGCAGATGCTGGAATCGATGATTGAAAATCCGCGGCCAACGCGCGCCGAGGTCTCCGACGTTGCCAATGCGGTGTATGACGGCACGGACGCCGTCATGCTCTCCGGCGAGTCGGCCGTAGGCAAATTCCCGGTGGGCGCGGTCGCGATGATGGCGCGCATTGTGAGCGAGGCAGAGCGGCATATGCGCGAGCAGAATCTTTTTGAGCCGCATGTCCGGCAGACCCACCTTTCCATTGCTGAAACCATTTGCGAAGCTACGGCGCATGCGGCCGACGACCTCGATCTGCGCGGCATTGCGGTCTTCACCGAGTCGGGTTCGACGGCTCGCCAACTCTCCAAGTACCACCCCGCAGCGCCGATCTTTGCGCTCAGCCCGATTGAAGTCACCATTAACCGCCTCAATCTACTGTGGGGTACAACGCCGATTCGTTGCCCCAAGCTGTACACAACCGAAGCGCTGGTCGAGGTGGCGGAGAATCTGCTTGAGCAGAACGGTTACGTGCGTCCCCGCGAAGTGATCGCGATTGTGGCCGGGACACGCACCAAGTCCGGGTCGACGAACTTCCTGCGCCTGCATGCCATGGGCGAGCAGAGCCTGGAGGGTGTGCGTTTTCATACTCCGCGCGAAGATGAAGCGGCGGTGCGCGAGGCCGTTGAAGCCAAAACGAAACGGACGGGCCGGAAGCCCAAGACCTTCGAGAGATATCCGTCGCCGAATCCGCCGAGGATTTCGAATCCGTAATCGGAGCGCTTCTCGAAGGCAGCTCTTCAGTTGTCAGCCATCAGTTTTTTAGCTGAAGGCTGAAAGCTGAGAGCTTGCGGCCTTCAGGCCGTGGCTGGCCGCTTTCCCGCGGAGTGCTATAGAAGAAACACCGCTGCGGATCGCAGCGGTGTTTCCCTTCAGGATTGGTGCGGCGCGCCTTTACTTTGCCGCCAACTGCCGCAGCACGTACTGCAGAATGCCGCCGTGCTCGAAGTACTCGATCTCCTGCGGTGTGTCAATGCGGACCTTGGCGCTGAACTGTTTCACCGCGCCGTCGGCTGTCTTGGCCTTCACCGTGATCGAGCGGCCGTTGGCGAATTTCGCCGCCAGCAACTGCGTCAGGCCGGGGAAGTCGTAGATCTCCTCGCCTGTCAGGCCCAGCGACTCCACATTCTGGCCGTCTTCAAACTGCAGCGGAAGAATGCCCATGCCCACGAGATTCGAGCGGTGAATGCGCTCGAAGCTTTCAGCGATGACCGCGCGCACGCCCAGCAGCTTCGGCCCCTTGGCCGCCCAGTCGCGCGATGATCCAGAGCCGTATTCCTTACCGGCCAGGATGATGAGTGGCACGCCGCGCCCGGCGTACTTCACGCTGGCGTCGAAGATCGACGTCTGCTCGCCCTCAGGCAGCAGCCGTGTGACGCCGCCCTCGGTGCCGGGCGCCAGCTTGTTGCGCAGGCGCACATTGGCGAAGGTGCCGCGCGCCATCACCTCATGGTTGCCGCGCCGCGAGCCGTAGCTGTTGAAGTCCGCCTGCTTGACGCCATGCTCGGTCAGATACTTGCCTGCCGGCCCGTTGGCCTTGATGGCGCCCGCTGGTGAAATATGGTCGGTGGTCACCGAGTCGCCCAGCAAGGCCAGTACCCGTGCGCCCAGAATGTCCGCGACCGGCGCCGGCTTTTGAGCCATGCCATCGAAGTAAGGCGGTGCGCGAGGCCG
>JAJZVZ010000080.1 GCA_021846945.1 Acidobacteriota bacterium
GAGATCAGCGTCTGGCCCTGAAGCCACGGATAAGCGTAGGCTTGCGTCTTCTCCTCGAGCCAGTCGTGGATGCCGTGCTGTGACGGCATGCGCCCGGTGAAAAAGCTGGCGCGCGCCGGAGAACAGACCGGGCAGGTGGTAAAGGCATTCCGCATCAGCACGCCGTTGCGGGCGATGCGGCTCATGTTCGGCGTATGCACTTCGGAGTTGCCGTAGGCCTGCTGCAGCCATTGCCCATGATCGTCGGTGAGAAAGACCAGGATGTTGGGCCTGCGGGCAGGACGCTGCTCACCATTCGCGGCGCGGTCTGCCTGAGCCGGGCGCGTACCAAATGCGGACGAGGCCGCAGCGGCCCCCATCGTCTTCAACAGATCCCGTCTCTTCAATCCCACTGCGCTTCTCCTGGCGCCGGAGGGTGGTCGGTCTTCCTCACCGGCCGCTCTGCCGCAACCATGCAGATCGAAGCCTGCTGATAGCGGCCAGCCCAGTATATAGGCGGGCTCCATACAGTCGCGACAGCGCGGCTGCGTGCCTTTGTACGAAGTGCCGTACCAGCGCGGCAGCCTGCTCTGTGGGATGTCGGGCGCTCCCGAGTGTTCTCATCGGTTGCGAATCAGTGAGAACAGGGATCAGGGAACTGGGATTTTGATCAGTTGAGACCTGTTCCCTCCCAGGTCTTCCGCCGCGGCGGACGAAACCTGGAGACTCTCGTTCTCTGGTCGAATTGGCTTTCGAGATCCGGGCCACCTGGCTGCCGAAGGGCTTAATTCCAAGTGTCGCAAATGTGTATGCGGAGATGCGCAGATTCTCTACGATATTGGACAAGAAGGCTGAGGCACGTCCGGCGGGGCATCAACGGTAGCCGAACAGGGGCGGGAAGATGACAACCACCACCGCCGCCCATACGGAGTACACGGGCAGGTAGCCGATTTGCCATCGCTCCAAGGCTGCAAACGAGCTCCGGTGGCGCAGGAAGCCTGCATAGAGCCACGCCGACCACACCAGATTCACCAGAAGAATGAGATTCTCGCCAAGAGCCGCCACCCTGTTGGGAGTGAAGCCAAACTCGGAGATGCGGGCTGCGATGGCCGCGAGCGCAATCCCATCGACCACGAGGGCGCTGACCACGAGCAGCAGTTGCAGGCCATCGAAGAGGTCGGGCTGTGCCTGCGGTTCGCGCGCGGAGGCGGCATAGAGCACCAGCCCAACGACCAGCACCAGCAGCAGGTCGAAGCCAATAAGTACCTCGCGCTGCACGTTGATGGGCCTGCCTGTCCACGCCATGGTGGCCAGAAAGACCAGCAGCAGAACCGTGAAGAGCGGCGTGAACAGCCTGGTGAGCACCGGCGCCATGTTCTCGATGACACTTTGCTTCGCCTCCACGAGCCAGGCTCCGATGATGACGGCCGCCATGGCCCCGCAGGGGATGAGCCAACCCCGCGCCAACCATTGAGCGTTCATGTCGATGGCCCTGAACATCATGAGCGTAAAGCCGGTAAGGACGCCCCCGCCGAGCCCGATGAGCACGTAGTAGATGACCAGCTCGCCCGAGAACCGCACGAAGTTCATGCGCCCATCGTTGGCGAACCAGCGGCTTCGGAGGTATGCGAAGCCCACGGCGAGCCATAAGGCGATTGGCAAGTGCAGAGCGGTCAGCACCTGAGTGTCACTACTCTTGCGGAAGGGGAAGACGTTGGCGAAAACAGCGCCGGCCACGAAGGGCAGCGCAAGCCAGAGGCCGCATAGGAGGCCCGACCCGCGCTTCCACAAGAAGTAGAGCGCAAGCAGCGGCATGACAAACAGGCTGGCGTTCCGGGCGTAAAACGGGTTGTCGATGCGCAGACCGAAGAGCGCCGGAGCCTTGATGGCAAGCGCCGCCGCGACGGCAAGGATCAGGACGACGAGCGTCTCGGCGCCTGCGGTGTTCGCCGGCTCATCGGCACTGTCAGGGGCAAGCACCAACTGCTTCCACAGCCGCTCGGAGTGCGCGCGCGCAAACTCGCGTGACAGCGTATCCAGGCTGCCCATGCGCTTGACCGCGACCAGGAAAGCTTCATCCGCTGCCAGGCCGGCCTCGATGAGCGCCGCAAGCTGGTCGCGCAGATGTCCTTCGAGCTCCTCCGCGTCGGGACCGTGAAGGGCCTGTCGGCGGCGCACGTACTCCCGCCACTGCGCGATCTGTTCCTCCAGCGGTAGATCGGCGAAGGTCGTCATGCCGTGCACGCCTTCATCCAGATCCCCCGCAGGGTGCCGTCCACGACCTGCCACTGCCGCCGCTGGGCTGCGAGCCGCGCCCGGCCTGCTCTCGTGATGCGGTAGTACTTGCGCCTGCGGCCGTTCTCGGACACGGACCATTTCGCCGCGACGTCACCCTGGCGCTCAAGCCGGTGCAGCACGGGATAGAGCATGCCGTCGGTCCAGCGCAGCTGCCCGCCTGACAACTGGACCACTCGCTTGATGATGGCGTAGCCGTAACTGTCGCCTTCGGCAAGGATCGCGAGCACGAGCGGCGTGGCGGAAGCAGCGATGAGGTCCTTACTCATGTCCATACGTAGAAGTATCATACACAGTAGTTCTACGTATGTCGCCCCTAAGGTCAAGCGCCTCGATCGGTGGAAGCAGGTGGGGGTTCGGGCCACCTGCCGCTTCGGAGAATGTCAGGAATCAGGCCCAGCCCACCTGCTGCAGCGCTAATTCGGCATTCCATATCTTGGTCATGTGTACGATCTTCTCGCCCTTGAACTGTATAACGTAGACGTAATCCGTGCTCATGCGCCGGCCGGTTGGCGGTACCGGCCCCCCCTGCCCGGTGTGGGTTGCGTGAAACACCGCGTAAGCCGCTACGTTCTTCCTCTCCTCGTCGGTCGCGAATGACTTCAGTTCGTAGCGAGCGTCAGGGAACAGGGCCACTATCCCCTTCATCCAATCGGTGTATTGCGCGAGGGTCTTCACTTCGCTCAGCGGCGAAGCCTGCGCCGAAAAGGTCGCGTCCGCGCTGCAATAGGTACTGCAGCTCTCCCAACCTTTGCCCGTCTCGCAAGCGTCGAAGAACTTTTCCGCGATGCTGGTCAATGAAGCCATATCAATACTCTCCCTTCGTGGGTCGTGGTTATAAACTTACCTTCCTGCCGTCTCTGGAGCAGAGCGGACACAACACGCACCGACAGGCGGATGGCCCGGGTTTCAAGTGGGGCACCCTGATTCAGAAGTGGCGCCACCGTTCCGGAGATGCGGGCCACTCGCCGACCCAGCGGCGCGGATTATTGAATCTACGCCTCCCGAGTCGTGAGGCACCCGCCAGTTCGCCCGATTGTTAGTTGTGGCGCAGGACCGCCTCCTCGGCCACGTGGCGTTGTTCCGAGGTGAGGCAACGGATGACAATGAGGCCATGTTTTCCAAGAAGGAATACAGTTCCTGTATCCGGGCGTCTGATTATGCGGGTCACATCGGTGAACGAAGCCAGTGGTTGAGAGGCGGTTGGGGCGTCCATGACTTGATAGGTCTGCCCGGGGGGACTGGCCGGCTCACTCATTGGATCGGTCACCTCTGCCAGGTAGCCTGAATGGCCCAGCGGGTGTATGGGAACGGCCAGGCTGCTTTGAATATGGATGATCTTAGGAGCCTTGGCAGACTGCAAGCTCAAAAGAGCGCCTCCGGAACCATCGCGAAACAGGATTTGCTGATATATATCTTCAATCGCTCCAGCGAAATCGTAAGGCTTGTGCACGCCTGTCGCGACTGAGGCAACAACTTTCAAGCGCGCAGGGTCGCTGACGTCAACGATGATCAAGCGTTCCCCCTGCTGTTGTTCCAGGTATAAGTACGGTATGCCCGCTCCGTCAAAATGGAGGAACATATCCTGGCTGGCTTCCTGTGTAGGGTCCGGTAGAGCAGCTGACGGTTCCACCACAATGTCCGACTTTGGTTGATTTGTTGCGGCTTGGGCGACCGAAACGCTGAGCGTCAAGCCGAAGCTGACGATGAGTGCCGTGCCTATTCTCATGGCGCGTCTCCTTCCCAATACGACATCGAATGTTACCCCGGGTTGATTGAAACCGCAAGCCGCCAACGGCATTGAAAAATTTGTCGCGCTAGCTCGGCGGGCGTCGCACCTGATGACCGGGAGTTTATGAATCGGGCGGAGCCGGGATTCGAATCCAAAGGGCGAAATCTATACAAAGGGGGATGTCAGAAATCCCATCCTTGCGGAAAGGGAAAGAGTTCTTACTTGACATCTCTTTCTATAAAACCTGTCATCATGATCCGCCGCGCTTAGCTGCTCTGATGCGGCGGATTTCTTCCATCCTTTGCGCCAGCAGCTTTTCGCGGCCTTCCTGGGTGGGCTGGTAGTAGCTGCGGCCTTTGAGCGACTCCGGCAGGCAATCCATGTCGGCTACTTTTCCTTCCTCGTCGTGCGCGTAGCGATAGCCTTTGCCGTAGTCCAGCTCCTTCATCAGCCGCGTGGGCGCATTGCGCAGGTGCAGCGGCACCGGTTCCTGGCGCGTATGCTCGATCTCCTCCCGCACCGCGCCGTAGGCGATGTACACGGCATTCGACTTAGGCGCGAGGCATAGATATACCACCGCCTCGGCCAGCGCCAGGTCGCCTTCCGGCGAGCCGAGAAAATCCATCGCATCCCGGGCCGAAAGGCACAGATTCAGCGCTTCAGGCGCGGCCAGGCCGATGTCCTCGATGGCCATGCGCACGATGCGGCGCGCCAGATACAGCGGATCTTCGCCTGCCGCGAACATCCGTCCCAGCCAGTAGAGCGCCGCGTCGGGATCGCTGTTGCGCACGCTCTTGTGCAGAGCCGAGATCAGGTTGTAATGCTCCTCGCCCTGCTTGTCGTACATCAGCACGCGCTTCTGCACGGCTTCGGCGGCGATTGCTTTGGTGATGTGCCGGCCATTTTCCGCGGCCAGTTGCGCTGCCACTTCCAGCGTGTTGTAGGCGTTGCGGCAGTCGCCGCTCGAATAGCCGGCGATCAGCTCGAGCGCATCGTCGTCGGCGGTCAGCTCCAGCGCGCCCAGCCCGCGCGCGCGGTCGGCCAGAGCGCGCTTGAGCAGGTTGGCGATCTGCTCGTCGCTGAGCGGCTTCAGCACATAGACGCGGCAGCGCGAGAGCAGCGCCGAAATAATTTCGAATGAAGGATTCTCGGTGGTCGCGCCGATCAGGCGGATGGTGCCCCGCTCCACGTAAGGCAGGAAGGCATCCTGCTGCGCCTTGTTGAAGCGGTGAATCTCATCAACGAAGAGGATGGTGCGCGAGTGCAGTTCGGCCGCCTTGGCCGCCGTGGCCATGACCTGCTTGATCTCCTTGATGCCGCTCAAGACTGCCGAGAACTCGATGAAGCTGGCGTGCGTCGTTTCGGCGATGATCTTGGCCAGCGTCGTCTTGCCGACTCCAGGTGGACCCCAGAAGATCATTGAGCTGGCGTCGTCGCGCTCGATCTGCACACGCAGCGGCTTGCCGGGACCGACCAGGTGCTCCTGCCCGCTCAGCTCTTCCAGGGTGCGCGGCCGCATGCGCTCGGCCAGCGGCGCTCCCGGCGGCGGGTGCAGCGGGCTTTTGGGCGAGAGCATTGCCTCATCCGGCTGGCTGTCAAACAGGCTCATCGCTTGCCCCCGCGCAAATCCAGATGGGTCATGCCGCCAATGCCTCGCTGCCGCGCTGCTTCATAGAGCAGGATGCTGGCGGCGACAGCGGCATTCAGGCTTTCCACCGCGCCGGGGCAGGGAATCGTCACGGCGCCGTCGGCGTGTTCGGCGATTTCCGCGGGCACGCCGCTGCCTTCATTGCCAAAGATGAGCGCGACCGGCAGCGTCAGGTCCAGCAGGTCGGCGGGTTCGGCCTCGTGGACGGTGGTGGTCCAAATTTTTACGCCGGCCTCGCGGAGGTTCGTGATGCAATCCAGCACGCTCACGGAGAGGAACGGAACCCGGAAGATGCTTCCTGCGGAAGCGCGCACCGACTTTGGGTTCCATGCGCTCACACTCCCGGGCAATGCAACGACGCCGCTGGCGCCGAAGGCCTCGGCGGAGCGCAGGATGGTGCCCAGATTACCGGGGTCCTGAAGACCGGCCAGCACGACGATCAGCGGAACGCCCTTGCGGGGGCTGTCCAGCAGGTGCGCCCAGGTCCAGTCGGGTGGTTCCACCAGCGCCGCGATGGACTGGGGCGCCTCCGTGGTCAAGGCGCTATCCAGCAGCGCCTTGGGCATAAGCAGAACCTGCGTCTCGCGTGGCAGGGGCAAAGGTTCCAGCTGGCGCTCTGCGCTCTGCGCCGCAAAGACACATTCGATACGCAATCCGGCGTGCAGCGCTTCTTCGAGCAGCTTCGGACCCTCAATGCCGGCCATGCCGTGCCCTTCGCGGCCGGGACGAGCCAGCGCCCGCCGTAACTCCTTCAACCGCGCATTCTGCTTACTCTGTACAATACGAACAGGCATCAGTCGGAAACCTTTGAAGTGCTGAGCCGATTCTAAGCTTTTTTGGCCATCGGCGATCAGGCACGCCACACATCCGAACTTGCCCGCCACGGCGGGTTGTGTTAGCTTCCGTTTTTGCAGCCCGCCGCTGCGGGTATTTCGGGAACTGAGGTAGAACTTCTTGTCCGCGGAGATCTTGCGTGTCCATCCTGATGAACCACAGCCGGAGCGGATCGACTATATCGTGTCGTGCCTGCGCAAAGGGAATGTAGTCGCGCTGCCGACCGACACCTTTTATGGCCTCGCCGTCGACCCGGTAAACCTCCATGCCGTCGAGCGGATCTACCAGATCAAGAAGCGACTGAAGCACAAGCCATTGTCGCTCCTTATCGCCTCCGTTTCTCAGGCTTACGAGTTGGCGCACGATACGGACGTGCTCTTCGACAAGCTGGTCGAACGATTCTGGCCCGGCCCGCTCACCATCATCGTTCGTGCCGGCACCAAGCTGCCGCTGCGTTCGACAGCCAACACCGGCAATGTTGCCTTGCGCGTGCCTGATGCCGTCATTCCCCGCGCTGTGGTCGAGTGTTTTGGTTTGCCGATCACTGCCACTTCGGCGAATCTCCAGGGCGCCTCGGAGTGCACGCATGCCTCCTGCGTCCGCGACCAGATCGGCGACCGCATTCCGCTGATCGTCGATGGCGGCCCGACCGCGCGCACCCTGCCGACGACGATTGTGGATCTCTCGCTCGGCCCCGGCCGCTGGGAAGTTCTGCGCGAGGGCGCCATTCCCACGCACGAAATCGTCATGGCGCTGCAACGCTAACATCAAGCGTAAGATAGAGCACATGGAGTGTGGGGCCAATCCGGGACGATGCAAGCGGATTCTGGGTCTGGCGCTCTTGCTGCTTCTTGCTTTTGCCGCTGGGTCTGGTCTCTGGTTCCACTGGGTCTACGCGCAGATTGAGCGATACGCAGGCCAGGACCAGGCCGCTCCGTCCGACGCGATCGCCGTCTTTGGGGCGGCCGAGTACGATGGACGGCCGTCGCCGGTTTACCGCGCCCGCCTGGATCACGCTCTGGACCTTTACGACCGCGGCACCGCTCCGCTCATCATCACGCTGGGCGGCCCGGGCGGCGATCAGTACTCGGAGGGCGAGGTTGGCCGTGAGTACCTGATGGGCATGGGAGTTCCTGAGCGGGCGATCATCGCCGAGACGCACAGCCGCGACACGGAGGATTCGGTTCGCCGTCTGGCCGTCATTGCCCGCGCCAACGGGTTGCATCGCCTGGTCGTCGTGAGCGATGGCACGCACCTGTTCCGCATTCATGCCATCTGCGTCGCCGATGGCCTGGATGTGCTTACCTCGCCGCGTCCCAGGATTTCTGTTGCGGGCGGAAAAGACGAAGCTGATCCCATTCTGCATGAGATGCTCAGCTACACCGCGTGGCGGCTGCATCTGCATTAAGGCGGCCTTTTTCGGTGCCGCAAGGGGGAGATTCTTCTGGCGGATTGCTGCTCTTTAGTGCAGGATGGCCAGCGCGCCCATGGCAAAGAGTGCCGCGCTCGCGGTGGAGAGAAAATGTACCGCGTCGTTGTTGAGCCAGCCGCGCTCTTCCAGGGTCGCTCCCAGCAGGCTGTCGAAGAAGAGGCCGAAGACACCGCCGGCGCAGCTGACGCTAAACATGGCGTGGCCGCCGCGCAGCGCCAAGGTTCCCACGCCAGCAACGATTCCGGCCGCAAGCATGCCGCTGAACGTGCCGGCCAGAGTGACGGCGCCATCCTTGCCGGGATCGACGGCGCGCAGCGTCGTGACCAGGCGCGGCCGGCCGCCGAAGGCCTGACCGATCTCCGACGAAACCGTATCGGCCGCGGCCTCCGCCATCGCCGCCAGCCCAACGGCGAAGAAGGACTCCGGCGCCAGGGAGCCGTGTGCGAACCAGCTTGAGTTAATCGCCCAGGATCGCATGGCTCCGTTGGAAACAAGGGCCGCAACGCCCAGGTTGGCCGCTACCTGGGAGGACGAGCGCCCGAACCGGTTCTCAGCAATGCCCATCCTCTCCTTCTGCTGCCGGCCCAGCCTGGTGGCGGCGAAGGCCAGCAGGGAAACCGCCAGTACGGGGACAAGCGCACTCTGCCAGGGTTCGTAGGGGAGCGAGACGGTGGAAAACATGAGGCTGGCCGTGATCGCGGCTCCGGTGGCCGCCGCCGCTGGCGTCGCCGCGCGCAGCTTCCACGTCACGAGTCCGAGGAGCACGCTCAGTCCTGTCGTCCAGACCGCCACCGCGGCGTAATTCACTGCCCACCAGTGGGTCTCAAGGATCACGTCGGCAGCCGCAAAGGGCAAAACGGCAAGCAGAACCAGTTTCGATTGCCAAATCAGCTTCATGCGCGCCATGCTTCATCGTAACCTTCGCGGTTCATCCGACTCTCCAGGGCCGCTCAAGCGCGTCTAAAATAGAACTGCAGCTTCACAGGTCAGAAATGCAAGTTCGAGCAGGTACGGCAAGAGGAGACTTCGGAATTGTCCGAGGGTGCTCCATGTCCTTTTTTGTCCCGGGCATCAAGCGTTTGCAACGGCAGATATACCCCAGTTGCCTGATTTACAATCACGAAGTAAGCAGGAAAGATTCTGAATGAGGCTTTTTTTCATGATCTCAGGCCACGCGCGCGCGCGGTTTGCACAGGCGGGTGCGGCCCTTGCGGTTGCCGCCCTCATCGCCGGTTGCGGCAATAACTACCGGCCCGTGGTGACACCTATCACCCCGAGTGGGCCGCCTCCCCAGCCACCTTCGTATGCTGTGACAGTCTCGTCTCCGTCGCCGACAACGCCCGGGATCGCCACCATCATCGACTATTCCGGCGATACGGTGATGGCCATGGCTCCCATCGGCCCCGGTCCTAAATCGTTTGTCATGGATACGCTTGGCTCCATCGGCTACACCGTCAACAGTGACGGCACCATGAGCAACTTCCCAATTACGACATCTTTGCAGGAAAACAACGTACTGTACACGACGCTTCCTTCCACGGCGCAGCCCATCAACCTGCTGGCGCCATCCTCGGGGCTGTGGGCCACCGATCTGAATGGGAACGTAGCAGATGTCTTTTCGGGGAGTCCGGCAACCTTCAAGCTGGCCGTGCCAGTGCCTGCCACGCCGGTATTCATTACTGGCAGCCCCAATCTCCAAGGCCAGCGCGAGTACGCCATCAGCCAGAATTTCGTCGACCCAACGGGTGTGGCCTGCAATGTCTCACCCACGACCGTTACTGAGAATGGTGTTGCCACTCCCATCGAACTCGCGAACTACTCGACTGATCCGCCCATTCCAGTTGGCAAGTGCCCTGTCTATGCCATACAAACACCCGATCAGAAACGGCTTTTCGTGATGAACCGGGGCGATGACACGATCACGGTGATCAACAGCCAGAACAACACGCTGGACGCCTGTACTCCATTCGTAAGTCAGAGCGGCCAACTGATTCACTGCCATCCGACCCTGCCGCTTTCGACCACCGCGGTTGCCAATACGGGCATCACACCTCCTAACGGGACCAATGGCATGCGCGGCATCGCCGGTCCAGTCTATGCCGAATACAATGCGGCCACGCAACAGCTTGTCGTCGCTGATTACGACGGCGGGACGATCAGCATCATTGACGTCAGCCTCGATATCTACGGCAACGACAGCGCCACCTTTGGAACCACCTATACCGTTCCGGTGGGCAGGAATCCTGCCGCCGTCACAGTACTCTATGACGGCAGCCGGGCCTACACAGCGAATCAATCGGATGGCACTGTGAGCATCGTGGATGTGTCCAGCCATTCGGTGGAAAAGACGCTGGCCGTGATCGGTCATCCGCGCACGGTGGTCTCCACGCAGAACTCGCTCTTCGGCAAAGTCTATGTGGCTTCGCCGGACACGCCCTATTTGACCATCCTTACGACCCTCACGGACCTTGTGGATACCTCGATTCTGGTGCAGGGAAATGTTGTGGATGTGCGCACGACCACCCAGAACGGGGTGAGCGGCAACAGCAACTTCACCAGCCGCCTGCCTGGTTATGGCCAGCCCTGCAATTTGCCGGGGCCGCCTTCGGCCTCAGGCACACTGAGCGCCCTCCAGGTCTGCCAGGCAATTCCGTAGCAATCCTGAGGGATATTCAACTACGACACGGTGAAAAGGGGCATTCCGGAGCGGATTGCCCCTTTTATCATTGCGGCGACCTTTCTCTCCGGCTCTGAGGCGCATTGCTTCCTACTGGCGTGGAGAAGTTTTTTCGGCGCCGGACAATGGCTCGCTTGCAAAGGTATCGCCATGTACATTCATGTCTGAGGAGTGCAGGGAGATGGCGGCGAGTGTTCCAAGAAAGCGGCTGGATCTGCTGCTGGCCGACCGGGGTCTCGTTTCGAGCCGTGAACGCGCGCGCGCCCTCATTCTTGCCGGCCGGGTTCTGGTTCGGGAGCAGAAGGTGGACAAACCGGGCACGGCGGTTTCCGAGGATTCTCCGATCCGGATTCTGGGCGAGGATATGCCTTTTGTAAGTCGCGGCGGCCTCAAGCTGGCTGCTGCGCTCGAACATTGGAGTATTGCGGTCACGGGCAGGGCCTGCCTTGACGTCGGCGCTTCAACCGGGGGATTCACCGACTGCCTGCTGCAGCACGGCGCTGCTCACGTCACCGCCGTCGATACCGGCTTCGGCCAGATCGCCATGAAGCTGAGAAATGATGCGCGCGTCCGGCTGATGGAGCGAACCAATGCGCGCCTGCTGGAGCCGGGTTCGCTCGCAGCCAGACCTGGAGATCGCGAGCTTACGCTGCTCACCATGGATGTCTCGTTTATTTCGGCGACTCTCCTGCTGGGGCCGGTTCTGGTCGCCGCGCCTTCCCTCGCCGAAGCCATTATCCTCGTTAAGCCGCAGTTCGAGGCCGGGCGCGAGCACGTTGGCAAGGGCGGCATCGTGCGTGATCCCGCCGCGCATCAGTTGGCGATCAACAAGGTGGCGGAGTGCGTACGGTCGCTCGGATGGGGCGTTGTGGAGACGATTCCGTCGCCGATCGCAGGCGCGGAAGGCAATCGCGAGTTTCTTCTTTATGCGCGCTGCCCTGCCGTCGAGCCCACGGAAATATTGGCCGCGATGGCGCGCAACAATCCGGAAAGGTGATCCGGACCGCGTCGCCCCGGAGTCCGATCCGTTACACTGGGACCGCATGGTTCGTGTCGCTATCGCCTGCAAGCCGCACCGGGAAGAGCTGAGCCGAATTCTGCCTGAATTGATTAGATGGCTGCGCGGGCATGACTACGAGCCCATGCTGGACAGCGAGGCGGGCCGGTATACGGCGGAGGCGCCATCGTTTGATCGCGCCGAGCTTCCATCTCGTCAACCGTCTCTGGTGATCGTCCTCGGCGGAGATGGCACGTTGCTTTCAGTTGCCCGCGTCTTTGCGGCGTCAGGCACGCCGATTCTCAGCGTGAATCTGGGCTTCCTGGGCTTTTTGACCGAGGTGCGGCTGGCTGACCTTTACTCGACGCTGGAGAGCTGGTGCGAGGGCTGCCACGGCTTGGATGAGCGCGCCATGCTCCACGCCGAATTGTGGCGTGATGGCGTGCAGCAGTGCAGCGTCGATGCGCTAAACGAGATCGTGGTTTCCAAGGGTGACATTGCCCGCATGGGCGATTTTGCCGTCGAGCTGGACGGCAGGAGTGTCGCCCAGTTCCGCGCGGACGGCGTCATCGTCTCCACCCCCACCGGTTCTACGGCCTACACGCTTGCCGCCAATGGTCCCATCCTCACGCCTGACGTGGACGCCATGGTAGTTACTCCCATCTGCCCACATTTGCTTACGCTTCGTCCGATTGTCGTGCGAGGCGATGCCTCGCTCACCGTGCGCGTGGAGCGAGTTCCCAACCAGGCGTTGCTCACCGTAGACGGCCAACAGGCAGTCGGGCTGCATCCGGGCGACGAGGTGCGCTGCTGCCGCTCGATCCACACCGTAAGGCTGGTGCGGATCAGCGAAGGCGGTTTCTTTGACGCTTTGCGCAGCAAGCTGAGTTGGGGTGAGCGGTAAGGAGGCGGAAAATCGCTTCTATTTCTTCAGCTCATCCAGGAGTACCTTAGCCTTGGCGGCCAGGTTGTGCGCGCCGTCCACATCGCCTGATGCCAGGGCTGATTTGGCTTCCTTAAGGAAATCACGAATGTGATTGGCGGTTTTCTGCTGCTGCCCGTTGAGATTGCGGCTGATTTCATTTAACCCTTGCTCCGTTGAAGCAATCAGATTCGAAGTTTCCCGTTGTGTATCAGCAGGATCTCCCATTGAGAGCTGGCCGATGGCGCTGACAGCCGGGATTTCGTCCGTCGCCTCCTGCGGAGCTTTGTTCATGTGCCTTCTGTGACGATAGTGCGAGATCGATGTTTCGGGCGGGGAAGTCGTTATCGGGAAATTCGGCGTGACCGGCTGAAGCGGAATCATTGCCACCGCAGGCGAAAGCTGCAGCGAAGCAACCTCAGGCGGAAGCGGAGTGGGCTGCGCGATGGACGGCGCAACCGGCACCTTAGCGCGATGGACCCACGGGATGCATCCCGTCAATAAAAACGGCAGCATCCACGCAATGATCCTGCTAGGCGACTTCATTCCCCAAGCCCTTCCTGGCCCTGAAATTCCGCTGGTTGAAGATACCGGCGTCCCCAGTCCGTGACGGTGAGAGGAATTCGCAGCTGGAATTCCGTGCCACGCCCTACCTCTGATTTTACTTCCACGCTGCCGTGGTGAAGCTGAAGAATGCGATAGGTCATGGCCAGTCCGATACCGCTTCCTCCGCTCTTGGTTGTGAAGTAAAGATCGAAGATTTTTTCACGAATCTCTTCCGGAATGCCGGGACCTTCATCGGCAATCCGCAAAATGGCAGCTTTCCGGTTCTCCTCTAGAACAATTTCCAGTTTGCCGCCCGCCGGCATCGCTTGCGCGCCATTTTGGATCACGTTCAATACCGCCTGCTTCAGAAGGTCGGCATCGACATTGGCGACTAGAGGCTTGGACGGCAGCCAACTGGAAAGGGTCACGTTACGGGTAGTCAATTCGTCCGCCGCGAGCGCCAGCACATCGCCAATGATCGGACGCAGATCCTGTTCGCGGAGCCTGAGCTCGACCGGCCGGGAAAAATCCACCAGCATTTGCACCACGCGGTCCAGGCGGTGAATCTCCGCGTTGATCACCTCCAGATGGCGGGATGCCGGACCGCTGGCGTCTCCAAGCTTGTTTTTCAGCAGCTCCAGGTGGACGACAATGGCGTTGATTGGATTCTTCACCTCATGGCCGACGCCGGAGGTGAGGCGGCCGATGGCAGCCATGCGGCGCGACAACTCCAGTTCCGACTCGATCTCTTCGGCCGATTCGAGGTCGTGGAGAGTGACCAGCGCTCCCAGCCCTTGAGGGGATTTGTCGTCGTGGATAAAGTCCAGCGATGCCTCGATGCGGCGGCCGGTTTCAGTGAGAATCTCTTCCTTGACCAGATTGACGCCGGCATCAAAGGCTTCGCCGATGCTTCGTCCCAGCACGGTTGAGCGATCGAAGATCTCCCGTGCATGCAAGCCCAGGATGGTGTCGCGCTCCTTGAGCAGAAAACGCCGGGCAGCTTCAGAGACCAGGACCGCGCGCCCATCGCCGGTAAAGAGCAGAATTCCATCCTGAAGATTGCCAAGAATCTGGTCCAGATTCTCCTTCAATGCGGAAAAGACCTCTTCGACGTTCCGCATGCGCTGGCCGATTTTCTCGATCTTGTTGGAGACGCTCGCAGCCATATCCTGATTGGGAGCAGGCTTCTGTCCGGCTGCTTCCGCAGCATCGCCGGCTGCAGTCAAGCGGTCCAGTTGCAGGCTGATTTGCTCCATCGGGCCCAGGGCCAGGTTGCTCAGCAGGAAGGCCACCAGCAGCGCGGTTCCCAGCGAGAATCCCATCAGGGTAAGCGCCTCGGCGAGCCAGGGCGCGTAGAAGGCGCGCAGCAGCGTAGTGCGCACGCCTACATGGACGCTCAGAAAAGGCTTGCCGTTGCGGTCCAGGGGAACCACTACGTCAAACACCTGTGGAGGCCCGAAGACCTCCACCATCAGATGAAAGGGATTGGCGTTGAGTAGCTGGTCATAGTTGGGCCGCGCCGGCAGAGGCTTGTCTTCGTTGTCTGGATTCGTGCTGAGCACTGTGTCGGACTGAGCATCGGCGATGTTCACGTCATAGACGGTGAGCGAGTACCGGTTTACGGAGTCGATAACGGCCTGGAGCGAGGCGTCTTCGCGCACCGCTTCAGCCACCAGGATGCGCAGCTCGGAGGGATCATTGGGGTCAACAACGCGATCCTGAAGGCCGGTTTCAAGGGCATTTTGAAGGGCAAAGCGCACCTGGTTGGCGACCATATGGTTCGAGTCGTAGGACTGTTGCACAGCCGTGCGCAGCAACTGCGTCATGTAAACCAGTGAGAGCACGCTGGCGATGATGAACACCAGGCCGGTGATCGCCAGAACGAGTTTGGTCTTCAGACGCATGGCTCAGCTTGTCGGCATTTCCTGGGCCCGGCTGTATTCTTTGAGCTTATTATGCAGGGTCTTGAGGCTCACGCCCAGGATCTCGGCGGCCCGGGTCTTGTTCTGGCCGGTTGCTTCGAGTGTGCGCAGGATAAGCAGCCGCTCGGCTTCATTGACGGTGCTGCCCACGTGCAGGGGAATGACACCGGGATCGGCCACCGAAGGGGCCAACGGCTGTCCCTTGGCAAAGCCTGGCGGCAGGTGTCCGGCGTCGAGGGGCGCGCCATCGGGGCAGAGAATAACCGCCCGTTCGATCGTGTTGCGCAGTTCGCGGGCATTGCCAGGCCAGTCGTAAACCATCATGCGCTCGAGCATCGAAGTCGCGACGCCGGCAACCCGGCGGCCGTGCTTTCGATTCATCTCGCTGATCATGGCCTCAACCATTGCCGGCAGATCTTCCGGATGCTCGCGAAGCGGCGGCATGTGGATATTGAAAACATTGAGGCGGTAGAAAAGATCGGCGCGCAGGTGTCCCTGGGAGACGGCCAGGTCGGGATCGCGGTTGGTGGCGGCCAGCACCCGGACGTCCACATCCTGCTCTGTGCGCGCGCCCAGCCGGCGCAGCTTCCGCTCTTCCAGGACCCGGAGCAGCTTTGCCTGGGTTCCGATGGGCATTTCACCTACCTCGTCCAGCAACAGCGTGCCTCCCGAGGCCAGTTCGAAGCAACCGGCACGGCGGTCAACAGCGCCGGTGAAGGCGCCCTTTTCGTGGCCGAAGATCTCGCTTTCAATCAGCGTCTCCGGAATGGCTGCGCAGTTCAGCGCCACAAACGGCCGTGTCTTGCGCGGACTGAGTTCGTGCAGCGTGCGCGCCACCAGCTCTTTGCCCGTGCCGCTTTCACCGGTGATGAGCACGGAGACGTTGGAAGGCGCAATCTGCTCAATCAGGGCGAAGATCTGGCGCATAGCCTTGGAACTTCCCACTAGGGAGCCCAGGACGCCGGTTTCACGTAATCTTCGCCGCGCCACTTCCAGCTCGATTTCCGTCTCGCGCTGCCGCGTGGCATTGGCGAGGATGGTCCGGAGGCGGGTGGCGTCGACGGGCTTCTGCAGGAAGTCATAAGCGCCCAGCTTCATAGCGTCTACGGCCAATTCGATGGAGCCCATGGCGGTAAGCATCACCACTGCGACGTTGCTCATCCCCGATCCCTCTTCGGCCAGCTTGGCGAGCAGGCCGATGCCGTCCAAACGCGGCATCTTCAGATCGGTCACGACGATGGCCGGATTCCACGCCAATGCCTTTTCCAGGGCCTCGACGCCATCGCGCGCGGTATCGGTCTGATATCCCCAACCGGAGATCAGCTCCGCGAGCCCCATCAGCGCGTTCGGCTCGTCCTCGGCAATGAGAACCTTGACGTTGTTCTCCATAGCGGCTTTCCGTCGATTATGCTTCTGCAACCTCTTGTATTAGCTTACCCTTTCCTACTGCTCTCTTCCTTCCCGCACCGCCTTGCGCGTCGCCGGCTGACCCCGGGAATCAGGACAGTAAACCGGAATCCTGCTGAGCTGCGAGGCTTTCCGCCCTGCCGCAGCAGCGTTCCCCAGGGGGGACTCCGACGCAATTTCGGACGCTCGCAAGCGCCAGGGAGCCGTGTCGAGGATTGAGCCAGCTCATACTCAAGGGGGAAACTCCCGGCCCGCGTCCTCCGGGAACTGATTCGGCTGAAGCATAAACTTCTCTGGCCGCATGCGTGGCCTTAACGGCCTATACTTTCCTTTACCGATTTTTCGCAGGGAGTATCCGGATGACTTCGCCCGCCGTTGCTTTTGCACGCCAGAATTATTCAAGTTTTCTTGATGACTTGAAGGCCCTGTTACGTATTCCTTCGATCTCTACGCTGCCTGAGCACAAGGACGACTGCCGCCGCGCCGCCGAATCGCTGGCTGTCGAACTTAAGCGCATTGGCATGGACAATGCGCGGCTCATTGACACGGAATGCCATCCGCTGGTCTACGCCGACTGGTTGCACGCCACGGGCAAGCCCACAGTGCTTATCTACGCTCATTACGACGTGCAACCCCCCGATCCGCTGGACGAGTGGCTGTCGCCGCCCTTCGAGCCCACAGAACGCGACGGCAACCTCTACGCGCGTGGCGCGGTAGACGATAAAGGCCAGCTCGTTGCGCAACTCAAAGCGCTGGAGTCACTGCTGGCTACGGCCGGAGCGCTGCCGGTAAATGTTCGTGTTCTCTTTGAAGGCGAGGAAGAGGTTGGCGGGGAGGGAATTGCGCGCTTTGTTGCATCTGGGCCGCCTGAACTGCACTCCGACTTCGCGCTCGTATCCGACACCGAACTTTTTGCTCCCGGTCTGCCCACATTGTGTGTCGGCCTGCGCGGCATGATCTACACCGAGATTGAGGTGCGCGGTGCCCGCGCCGATCTGCACTCCGGCATGTACGGCGGCGCTGCTCCGAACCCCTTCATCGCTCTGGCGCAGATTCTGGCTCGCCTCAAGGATGAGGACGGCCGCATTCTCATTCCCGGCTTCTACGACGGCATCATCCCGCCCAGTGCGGAGGAACTCGCCGCCTGGCGCAGCCTCCCTTTCGACGAGGAACAATACCGGATCAATGAGGTGGGTTCGCGGCAACTGGTGGGCGAGCCCGGATACAGTGTGCTGGAGCGTACCTGGGCGCGTCCGACGCTGGACGTCCACGGCATGCCGGGCGGATTCACCGGCGAGGGCGCCAAGACGGTGATTCCGGCCCGGGCCACGGCCAAGGTCTCCATGCGGCTGGTGCCGGGGATGACGACGGCCAAGGCTTTCGATCTGTATAAGGATTATGTCGCACGGATTGCGCCGCTCGGCGTGGAGGTGGCAGTCCGCCTGATCCACTCCGGTGAGCCATGCCTGATTTCCGTTGATAATCCCTATGTGAAGGCCGCTACCGCGGCATTGCGCGAAGTTTGGGGACGAGAGACTGTCTTTATCCGTTCCGGAGGCTCAATTCCTATCGTGGGCGATTTTGCGCGCTATCTCGGCATTCCGAGCGTGATGATGGGCTTCGGACTTCCCGATGACAACCTGCACGCTCCCAACGAGAAATTTCATCTGAAGAATTTCGCGCTGGGGATTGAGTCGATTGTTCTCTTTCTGGAGGAAGCGGGGAGGTGAACTTGCTGCCCGGCGGCCAGGAGGCCGGCGCCGCAGGCTTTGTCCTGGCTGGTGGCCAATCCAGCCGCATGGGCCGGGATAAGGCGCTGGTTTCGTTCGCGGGTCTGCCGCTGGTTGAGCGCGCTCTGAGTGTTCTGCGCCAGGCTGGCGTGCCGGCCGCGGTGGTAGGCGCCCGCCCGTTCCTTGCGGCTACGGCGCCTTTCGTCGCTGACGATGAGCCGGGGTTGGGGCCTCTGGGTGGCATCTGCGCCGCTTTGGCCACGATGCAGGCAGAGTGGGCGGTGTTTTTGCCCGTTGACATGCCTCTTCTGCCTGCGGAGTTGGTGGCCTATCTGCTGGCGCGGGCGCGGCTTACGGGCAGGGCAGTCACCGTCCCGTCAGTGGGCGGATTTGCCCAGACGTTTCCGGCGGTCTTGCACCGAGCCGTATTTCCAGCGCTCCAGGCCCGGCTCAAATCCGGGCAGGGTGGATGCTATTCCGCGTTCGAGGCTGCCGCGGCCAGCCTCCATGACGCCGTGGCCGTCATCCCCTCTGAACTGCTGGCGCAATCGGGCGCGGCAACGCACCCGGATGCTCTGCCGCCCGCCATCTGGTTTCTCAATGTCAACAGGCCGGCCGATCTTCGCCGCGCGGAGGCGTGCTTCGCGGGCCACTTCGCGTAAGCTGATCTCAGGAAGATGTCTGATTCGGCAACCAATCCCGAACTTCCCGATATGCTCACGTCGGCGCTGGCCGCCCATGCCGATTTGTCTGTGGCCCCGGTTAAGGACAGTGCGGAACCCATCATCGAGTTTGAGAACGTCTCCATCGCCTTGAGTGGCCGGCCTGTTCTGGAGGACATAAGTTTCTCGGTCGAGCGGGGGCGAACGCTCTGCATTCTGGGCCGAAGCGGCGTGGGTAAATCGGTGACCCTGCGCATTCTCATGGGCTTTCTCAAGCCGGATTCCGGCTTCGTCCGCGTCGAAGGGCAGGAGATCACGGAACTCGACGAAGAGGGCATGCAACCGATTCGCAAGCGTATCACCATGGTCTTTCAGAACGGAGCGCTTTTCGATTCGCTGAGCGTGCGCGAAAACGTCGCCTTTCCACTGCGCGAGCGCGGCGGGCTGGACGACGAGCAGGTAGACCAGATTGTCGACCGTCTCATCGGCATGGTGGGAGCCGAGGACGTGCCCGATGCATTGCCGGCCAGCCTCTCCACCGGGCGCAAACGCGCCGTGGCTATCGCGCGCGCCCTGGCCGCGCAGCCTGAGGTTGTGCTCTACGATGAACCGACGACGATGGTCGATCCTCTCATCGCGCGCCGCCTCGGTGATTTGATTCAGCGCCTCAAGCGCCAGTTGGGATTTACCAGCATCGTAGTTACGCATGACATGCGCTTCGCCGCGCGCCTTGCCGATACCGTTCTCTTTCTCCATCAGGGCCGCGCCCAGTACTTCGGGCCACTGCAGGGCTTCCTGTTGTCGCCCGATCCGCACATCCAGCAATTCCTCACACTCGATGCCTACGTAGTTCCTGTGGAATAGAAGGCTGGGCTTACAGTCATGGGAGCACCCTTCCGTGGACGCCGAAGCCAAGCTGCGCGCTTCAACTGATTGCTCCGCGGAGGTGCTTCAATTATGAGCCGCCGAGGTGATCGGAGTATCTGCTGATTGCTCATGTGAGTCGCAGATTCCGGAGTAATACGCATGCTTGCTGACGGGGGCCGGCGAAAGCAGGTTCGAAAGTAACTCGAGAAGACGTCCCGGGTAACTTTCGAATGATTACCCGCATCTCGTCTTTACCACCAAAGTGTCATGCGATCTGCTTGCCCTTTCCA
>JAJZVZ010000307.1 GCA_021846945.1 Acidobacteriota bacterium
CCTTTCGACCAACCAGGAGTACTACACCTTCCCGGCCTGGACGCCCCTGCTGATCCTGATCGCCGGAATCGTGGCCGGCATGGAAGAAAATCTCGGCCCGGACGGCGCCCCGGGCAGCGGCAAGCCACCGCTCTCAATGGCATGGCTGACCGGAGCTCAGGCCTTCTTCGCCGTCGTTGGTGTCCTCTCCGCGGCCGCCCTAGCCTGGGGTCTCTGGGACTCGCGCCATCTGCCCTTCGTTCCCGACATCGGCACCCTGCTGGCCCACCGCGCCGTGGGCGATTACACGCTCTCGATGTCCCACCTCTTCGACCTGACCGGCCCATCGTTTGCCGCGCTGCGGCTGCCGGCGGCTCTGGCCGCGGTCACTTTGCTGGTGGGACCGGCGGCTGGCTGGCTACTGCGGCGCAAAGGAAAGCACCTGGCCGCCACCGTAAGCGTGGCCCTTACTGCCGCCGTCTTCCTGGTGGCCGCGCACATTGCCTTTGCCCGCTTCGAGCCCATGCTCAGCTCCAAGCAACTGGCCGACGTGATTCTCCAAAAGGGCTCGCCATCGGACACGTTCATCATCTTCGGCGACCAGTCCGACGCCTCATCGGTCGTCTTCTATACCCACAATTTCCTTGAGCGCCGGCCGGCCCTGCTCGTGCTCCCACGCTGCGGACAGCATGGTGAAGGCTCGTCGCTGCTCTGGGGCTCCTGCTACCCCGACGCGCCCGATATCTTTCTGAGCCAGGAACAGCTTGCGAAGATCTGGGGCACAGGCAATCGCAAATGGCTCTTTGCCCAGGACCTCAATCAGAACAAGGCCGAGCAGTTGCTCTCCGGCCGTCTCTACTTCGTTCGCTCCATCGCCGACAAAGCGCTGTGGACGGACCGGCCGCTGAAGTAGCCGAATCGCGGGCTGTGCCGTGATCTACCCCGCCGCCCGCATCTTCCCGCCGGGCAGGAGCTGAAAGACGCGACCACGCCAAAGAATGCGGCTCGACTGATAGCTGGCTGCCCAGAAGCCGATGCCCATCAGGTCACGTACCGGGTAGAGCACCAGCAGCCCAAACCAGCGCGGATCACGGACCACCAGCCGGCCCACCGCCAGCGAAAGCGCCAGCCGCGTGGCCACGCTCCAGCCAAGCAGAGCCAGCCCCCAGCCGCAATGCCCCATTGCCGCCGCTGCCGCCCAGCCCAGCAGGCCAAACGGCACGCTGAAGGTGAGCGCCGTGCCAAAGTGTCCCTTTGGCCGCGAAAACCGCGTCGATTTCATCCAGCGGGCCTGATGCTTGAGCGAGGCCGTCAGGCTGGAGTTAATCACCATATGGTCGATGGCGTGATGACTCAGCACCACCGTTTCGCCCAGCTTGAAGGTTTCGTTGCCGAGCACGAAGTCATCCGCGCAATAGTCGGCCGTGACGCGGAAACCTCCCATGCGCCGGATCGTCTCCCGACGGAAGGCCATCGTTGGACCCAGAGCAAATTGCATCCCCTCCGTGAGACGCGCGGCCAGCACGCCCGCGGTCATCTCCACGCTCATGCCCACAGCCTCCAGCTGCGCCCATAATCCGCCCTCGGCGGCCACGCCGCGATAAGGACAGGTAATAGCCCCCACCTTCTCATCGGCGAAAGGCAGCGCCACGGCCCGCAGGTAATCCGGCGTAACACGCACATCGCTGTCGCTGATCACCAGAATGCCGTGCGCCGCTTCGGCCTCCATCTTTTCGAGCGAAATTACCTTGTCATTGATGTAATCGGGCTCTCCGCCGGTCGAGAAAAACCGTGCCGGAATGTGCGGGTAGCGCGCCGCCACGCGCTGTGCGGTCTCCAGAGCTGCATCATCAGCCGAGCGAGCACAAAACAGAATCTCGTACTCCGGATAATCCTGCTCGAAGAAGGTAGCAAGATACTCTTCAAGTCCCGGCTCGGCGCCATGCACCGGCTTCAGGACCGACAGCGGCGGGGTAAAGCCCGGCCGCGCCTGAAGCTGCCGCAGCGCCTGCTTGCGCTCGCGCAGATACCCCGGCACAGCCACCAGCACCATGCCAGTGAAGATGGTTGACGTAAAAAGGCCGAAGACGGCCAAGGCTAGAAGTATCGGAGACATGCGGAATCAAGGATAACGGCTACTAACGTGAATGCTACACTAGGAGCCTCAGTCGATACCCCGGATCTCAAGGACTGACAGTATTGAAACGAATTCGCCAATTGGACGGCGTGCGGGCGATTGCCATTCTCGCAGTGTTCTTTCATCATGCCCTGCACATCAAGCTGTTGTGGATGGGCGTCGATCTGTTTTTCATCCTCTCGGGATTCCTGATCACGAACGTGCTTTTGGAGGCCAAGCGGCACTCGCTGGGTGGTTATTTTGCCGGCTTTTACGCTCGCCGCGCCCGGCGCATCCTTGCGCCTTACCTGCTCACCCTGTTCATAGCGAGCGTCTTCTTCGGCACGGCCTGGCTGCATCACTGGTATTTCTATGTCTTCCTCACCAACTTCCTTGATCCGCTTCACATCCCCCGTCCGGTGGCGTTTGAACCGCTTTGGTCATTGGCCGTCGAAGAGCAGTTTTATCTGGTCTGGCCACTCGCCGTCTATTTTCTGGACGAGCGCCGTCTCCGCCACTTCGCTATCACGCTCGTCATCCTGGCGCCGCTGCTGCGTGCGACCTTTCATTTCAGCCAAAGTTGGCCCATCTACGACCTGACGCCCTTTCGGATGGACCTGCTGGCCGCAGGCGCTCTGCTGTGCCTCGTCTGGCGGAATCATCCCGAATCGATCAGGCGGCGGGGCGCAGCGCTCGGCTCGTTCGTTATCCTGCTGGGGCTCGCTGGTCTGGCCATTCTAGGCCATTCAGGCTTCACCACCTACGGAAACACGCGCATAGGAAACACCTTCATTTATGAAGGCTCTCTGTTCGTGTGCTTCGGTTTCATGCTTTACGCCCTGAGCGGCCGCGGCGTGGGCTGGCTCCAGACGGCTCCGCTCCGCTATATCGGCAGGATCAGTTACACCATGTATCTGGTTCACCTCGGCATCATCGTCCTGCTGACGCCGTACCTGCACGGCCTTCTCCTAGTCCTTGCGGCTCTGTCTCTCACCGTGCTCTATGCTTCCATTTCATGGTTCGTGCTGGAGCGGCGGCTGCTCCAGCATAAGCCCCGGGTGCGCGCTCCGCTGGAGGCTGTCGCCGTTCATGAGACAGACTGAGGCCGTAGGCGGGAACTGGCCTGCAAAGCTGTGCTCCGGCGATTTACGAGTTGCGCGAGGGCCCGGTGCGACCGGCGACCACCGGCTTGCGCAGCGGCACAATCGCCGCAGACGAGCTGGGAGCGGCCTGCTGAAAGCGCGTCAGCATCTCGGAGCGCACATATTCGACGAAGCTCTGCATCTGCCGGTTCATCTCTTCCATGCGCTCGCGCATCTGCAGGATGATGGCGATACCGGCGATATTCACGCCCAGATCGCGCGCCAGATTCAGAATGAACTCCAGCCGCTCCAGATCCTCGTCGGTATAAAGCCGCGTGTTGCCCTCGGTGCGTGATGGCTTGAGCAGCCCTTCGCGCTCGTAGAGACGCAGCGTCTGCGGATGAATCTCATACATCTCGGCCACCGCCGAGATCATATACGCGCCTTTGGATTTGCGTTTGACTGCCATGCGTTTTTACCGAATCAGCTCAC
>JAJZVZ010000308.1 GCA_021846945.1 Acidobacteriota bacterium
GTCAAAGGTTATCCAAACAGACTCTTTCCACTTCGGCCGCGCGAGCGAGCTGGCGGAGCTATGCCACAAATCCAACTTCGCCGCTGAAAAAGTCCCTCCCCCCAAGCCCTGCTCCGCTTCCAGGTCTACTCCTTGCCGGAAAACTACTCACCTGGCCCCTTCGGCCACGCCACTCCCCGCAAAAATCGACCCCTGTGAGAACGGTTAGGGGACAGATAAGCGCAGCCACCCCATTCGGGTGGCTTTTTCACGCGTGCGCCCGCCAGGGCGCACTTCCTTGGAGGCGGAAGTCCTCTACACGCCCGGCAAGGGGAAGTGTTTGCTGAACGGCAGGGGTGTCCATCGCGAGGTGGAATCCGAAGGAAGCGGTAGGCAAAGCGCTCGTTTGCGCATGTGGAGACTCTTTTGCCCCTATACAAACATTTTTGTACTCAGACAGCGTCGACAAAGACGCGGCGGAGCTCACTCCACCGTTACTGATTTGGCGAGGTTCCTGGGCTGATCCACGTCGCAGCCGCGGCGTATGGCGATGTAATACGCCAGCACTTGCAGCGGCACAATCTCAATTAGCGGGCTCAACAGTTCAATTGAGTGCGGAATGTGGATGACGTGCTCGACCAGGTTGCCAATGGTGGTGTCGCCTTCGGTGGCCACGGCGATCACGCGGCCGCTGCGCGCGGTCACTTCCTGAATGTTCGAGAGGGTCTTCTCGTAGCGCAGGCGCGAGGCGGGATCGTCCTCGTCGCGAGTCGCCAGCACTACCACCGGCAGGGTTTCGTCGATCAGCGCATTCGGCCCGTGCTTCATCTCGCCTGCCGGGTAGCCCTCGGCGTGGATGTAGGAGATCTCCTTGAGCTTGAGCGCGCCTTCGAGAGCGATCGGGAAATGGATGCCGCGGCCCAGGTAGAGAAAGTCGCGGGCGTTTGAAAAGTCTCTCGCCAACTGCTCGCACTGCGGCGCGCTCGCGCGCAAGACCTCTTCGATCTGGGCCGGCACGCGGCTCAACTGCGTGATCAGCTCAATCGACTGTGCCGCGTCGAGCTTGCCGCGCAGTTGGCCGAGCTTGAGTGCCAGCAGGAACAGCGCGGTCAGTTGCGAGGTAAAGGCCTTGGTCGAGGCAACGCCGATTTCCGGTCCGGCGTGCGTGTAGATGGCGCCGTGGGCCTCGCGAGCCACCATGGCTCCCACCACGTTGCAGATGGCCACGGTCTTCGAGCCGAGGGCTTTCATCTCTCGCTGCGCCGCCAGCGTGTCGGCGGTTTCGCCGGACTGCGTGATGAGCAGCCCCAGAGCCTCCGGCCCGCCGATGGGATCGCGATAGCGGTATTCGCTGGCATAGTCCACATCAACCGGCACGCGCGCCAGCCGCTCGATCATGTATTTGCCGGTAAGCGCGGCGTGCCAACTGGTGCCGCAGGCGGCGATATTGATGCTGGAGGCGGCGGCAAGCTCTTCGTCGGCAATGTCCATCTCGCCCAGGAAGACTTTGCCGGAATCCAGCGAGACACGGCCCAGCGTGGTATCGGTGATCGCCCGCGGCTGCTCCCAGATTTCCTTGAGCATGAAGTGCTTGTAGCCGCCCTTTTCCGCCTGGATGGGGTCCCATTGAATGCGCGTCAGCTCGCGCTGGATAGGCCTGCCCTCAAAGTCGGTCAGCTTCACGCCGCCCGGGGTCAGGATGGCCATGTCGCCGTCGGCCAGGAAGTAGATGTTGCGCGTGTGATGCAGAATGCCAGGCACATCGGAGGCGACAAAGAACTCTCCTTCGCCCACGCCGATGACCACCGGCGGCCCCAGGCGGGCGGCGATGATCTTGTCGGGTTCGGCAGCCGAAAGCACGCCCAGCGCAAAGGCGCCTCTGAGCCGCTTGGCCGCGCAGCGCACCGCGGCTTCCAGTGAGATGGAGGCGCGCGGGCAGCCGCCGCATCCTTCTGCACCTGCTCGATCAGGTGGGCGATGATCTCGGTGTCGGTTTCGGTGACGAATTTGTGCCCTTGGGCGATCAGTTCGCTCTTCAACTCAAGGTAGTTCTCCACAATCCCGTTGTGGACCACGACGATACGGCCGGAGCAATCGCGGTGGGGGTGCGCGTTCTCTTCCGTGGGCCGCCCGTGCGTGGCCCAGCGCGTATGGCCGATGCCGTAGGTGCCGTCCATCGGATGGTTCCGCAGGACATCCTCCAGATTAGTCAGCTTACCCGGAGCGCGAAAGACCTCAAGCGTGGGGTGAGCAGGGCCGCCAACAGCGATGCCGGCGGAATCGTAACCGCGGTATTCGAGGCGACGCAGCCCCTCGATGATGACCGGTACCACCTTCTTTGGACCAACATAACCGACAATTCCACACATAGAACGATTCTATGCGAAGGGACGTGGTCTTCCACCTCCGCCACGGTGGACAAAGGACGCGGTCGGGATCGGGAATCCGGGGCGTAGGGGTCTGGGGGGCAAGTACCGCGCTTCATGGCGCCTCCCCGGTGCTTCGATCGGCTTGGTCCGGATCTTCAGAGTTGGCTTGCTCCGGGGCCAGGTCTGCACCGTCACTGGTGCAGATGATTGCGCAAACCGGAAGAGCGGCAGCGCGGGAGGTGCGGCGATCGATGTATTGGGAGGCGATCTAGCACCTGGAGAAAATCAGGACGGCTCGGCGTGGATTGATGGGGGGGAGACAATTTTGCCTCAAGAACCGGGTTGATCTGAATGGCGTGGGATCCTCAACAAGCGGGAACTCGATATTGGCTGAGATTGGGTTCTCAGGTTTCGAGCGGTGCACCTTGCCGCAGCAAGCGGCTGCTGGAAAGACGTCACAAGCAGGTGCAGTTCCGCGATGCGGACAAGCGCCTGCACAATTTCGACTTCCAGTTCAACGCCAAAATGAATCGCAATCTGGTCTTCGAACTGGCCACCAACTGGATCGGAAAACGCGGAGATGCATTGTTGCTTGGTCCGCTTGGGAGCGGAAAAGTCACTGCGCACAAGCCATCGGACACGCTGTCAACCAGAATGGGTACCGTCTGCTTTATCGCGAAGCCTACGCACTGCTGGAAGAAATGACCGATGCCACCCTCGATGCAAAGCGCAAGGAGTCTATGGACCTGCTGACCATCGTGCCGCTGTTGATCCTCGACGATCTGGGAATGCGAAAGCTGCCGCTGACTGCAGCCGAAGAACTTCTGGAGATCATCATGCGCCGTTACGAACGTGCCAGCACGCTTCTGACGTCGAACAGGCCCGTAGACGACTGGGGAAAACTGCTGGGCGACAGCGCCGCCTTCATCGCCATGCTGGATCGACCGCTGCATCACGGACACGTTCTCAAGTACGGGCCGTGCAGTTGGCGCACCTAGACAGGTGCTTCAGGAGAAGGCAAATGACAAAGGCAAAAGCCCTAAGGATGCGGGGCAAGGAACGCCCGGCGACGTCGCGACTCGGGATCCAGAGGCCTCCCTCAACGGAGTCTCACCAAGAGGATCTCTGCAAAAACACGAAAACCTCTGCCGGCCAGCCCATCAGGCAAACCGCAGAGGGTCTCGATCACCGATTCCTTCGGAGCCAGCCCCGTGTCATCGGCCCTGGATCACTCCGCAAGGCGCGACGGGGGCAGAGCGAATATAACCTTACCATGCATCCAGACGCCCTGAATACCAATCACAAA
>JAJZVZ010000081.1 GCA_021846945.1 Acidobacteriota bacterium
GGTGCAAAGCCTGCCCGGTGCGCGATGTTTCTACGATATGAATCTCCGCACGGGACATTGGAATTTACCGCTCGTTCAGCGCCTCTCCAGGCTGGCTGCGGTTCTCAAATTGAACGAAACCGAGGCCGAGATCCTCTTTCAGTTGACGTCCAGCTCAGGCAAATTTGAGTTAGAAGAGTTCTGCCGCCACTGGTCTGCTACCTGCGGCATAGACACCATTTGTGTCACTCGTGGCAGCAAAGGGTGCGTGGTCTTCAGGGAAGGCCAGTTTCACGCGTTTGCGGGTTACTCTGTCAAAGTTGCCGACACGGTTGGCGCCGGCGATGCCTTCGCAGCGGCCTTCCTGCATGGCTTGCATCATCAATGGCCGCTGGAGAAGATTGCATCCTTCGCCAATGCTCTCGGAGCCCTCGTTACGAGCCGGAGTGGCGCCATCCCAGACTGGACGATCGATGAATGTCTCCGGTTGGCCACATTCTCTGATGCAAAATCGACGGCGAGATAGCAGCAGAAAAATGAAGGCGCCAAACAGGCAGCGCTTCACACGGTGGATGCCGCAGGGGATCTTTGCGCTTGGCCTGTAAGAAAACGGCGTACCTCCTCATCGGTGCTGCGGGCAAGAAATGCGTGCAGGTCTTCACCTTCACGATGCGCATCAGCATAACCGCGAAGAAGCCGCTCAATGGCCGGCGAAACATCTTCTGCGGGACATTGATAACCAATGGTTCTTGCCAAGCCCGCTTCCTTTCCAAGCGCTCCGCCGATGCGAAATGAGAAACCGTCGATCATCTTTCCATCCTGCTTGATTTTCCTGCCCTCTAGTCCTATGTCTGAAACGTGATGATGAGCGCAACCGTTCCCGCATCCTGTGACGTTGATTTTGAGAGAGTCGGCAAAGTTCGGCAATCGGCGCTCGAGCTCCGCAATCAGCTGGCTTGAGAACAGCTTTGTTTCAGCGATCCCCATTTTGCAGAAGATCGGTCCGGTGCACGAAACAATTCCTCGGCGAAAAGGGGATGATTCTACCGCCAGGTCAATTGATTCCAGGGCTTTTGCTAATTCGCAACTCGCCGATCGCAGAACGTTGGGAATAACCAGATTTTGCCCCACTGAAAAGCGGATGTCTCCCGAGCCGTAATACTCTGCGAGCCGCGCAAGCTCGAGAAGCTGTGAGCCTGATAGTTCTCCGCCGGGTACAGCTACCCCCACGAAATCAAGGCCGCTCTGCTTTTGCGGATGAATGCCAAGGTGCTCCCTCTGTGCGGTTTCAGGAATCACCTCATCAACAGAAGGATCAAGTTTATACCCAAGGATTGTCTCCACCTCAGAAAGAAAATGCTCCGGTGTCCATCCTTGTTTTAGAAACAGATGTCTGAGGCGCGCCTGCTCGCGCTTCTGCCGCAGGGATTCTTGTTCGCGAAACAGTGTCATGATGGCGCGGACGGTGTCGATGACCTGCGATTGCCGGATGAAGGCATTCAGGCGGACGGCTAAATGAGGGCTTCGCGCAAGTCCTCCGCCGACGCGAAGGGAGAAACCAATCTCATCGCCTCTCTTCACCGCAGTCAAGCCCAGGTCATTGAGTTCCGGATGACTGCACCACACAGGGCATCCTGTTACAGACACCTTGAGTTTGCGCGGCAGGTTGTAAAACTCGGAATTGGCTGAAAAGGTGCGGGCGATTTCAGTAACCAAGGGCGAGGCGTCAGTAAGTTCACTGGGCAGGAATCCCGCCAGCGGACAGCCAGTGACGCCGCGCAGGACATCGCCGCTGGTTCCTTTCGACGTCAGCCCTACAGAAAGAAGCGCATCGAGGATGACGGGGATTGATTCAAGGTTGACCCAATGAAACTGCAGAGACTGGCGCACTGTGATTGCAACACGATTGCGTGCATGCTGCTTGGCAAGCGCTCCAATCACTTTCAGCTGCTTCGAGGTGACAAAGCCATTGGGAAGACCGACTCGGTGCATGAAGTAAGGTGAGACTTCGCCCAATGCGCCTTTTCCGTCACTCTGGGTGTAGACTCCCCACCACTTGAAGTATATGGCTGCCCATTCATGAGGGACAGTGGAACGGCCGGTTCGTGCAAAGCTTCGGATTTCTTCCAGCGCGTCCCATGGGTTCTTTTCGCGCTTCAACCGCTCAGACTTTTCTGTCTTTGTCTCGACAGACGAGCACGCCATGTCCTTCATTCAGAGGATCTCCTTTGTGATGGATAGAGCTATTGTGCGTCGCCCTGTTGGGTTTGCCTAATCAGTAATCCTTATTCATCATCACAGTGGCTTATGGGGCGGAAAAGATGAGGCGGCCGCTCAGCGCTCAGCGGCCGCGGACGGGAATGTGACGAAGTGAATCGCTGGAGCAGAACCAGCGTGAGGTTTGCACCGTGATCGATGGCGACAAGGTCTCGCGCGATCCAGCCCATTCTTCACAATTCCTGATGGGCTATGACCGTGGCGATCATTCATCCGCTGATTTTTACGAGGCAGCCGCGAGTTCCTGCACATGCGCCATGCGCTGCGCGCCCTTGCGCGGGCCGCGCTTGCGGGCGCTCATGATCTTGATGCGCTCCAGCAACTCCTGCGAGGAGCAGTTCTTCTTGGCCAGCAGCGCATCGGCCGCATGAATCTCGCCGGCCGCCGTGCGCGGGTCGCCAAGCAGAATCATCGGCACATGCCCTGCGATCTGCTTGAGCCGGTCCACCAGTTGCTTGCCGCTCATTTGCGGCATGGCCGCGTCGGCCAGCACCAGGTCCACCGGATTTTCACGAAATACACCGATCGCCTCCTGCCCCGTGCAGGCCGATAGCACCCGATATCCATTGGTTGCCAGCATGAACTTGAGCACCGACAGCTCCTGTTCGTTATCGTCAACGCAGAGAATTACCTTCTTGGGCCGCATGGTACGGAAACTCACTCCTTCTTTCTCGCATTCGGTTCTTGTGGACAGCGCGCATGAAGACACGCCAAGTGTTTGCCTGCTCGCCCGCTTCAGCAGCGAGCCAGGCGCGTCTGTGATTCTGGCCTGGGCGGCCGGAACCAGAGCGCCATTCTCCGTTTGAATCTGTCTGCCGGATCTTCTTACACGCTATGCGCGCAGCCGCTCGACGAGCATCCCGTTTGCGCCGCAGTTCTACCCATCACGCGGCGGCTCATCAACCAAGAAGCCGCCGCGCCTGATCTGCATTGACTCCCGGCAACGACTGGAGAACGATCGAAGGCATGCGCATGAGGCGCGCAAGAACTGCAACCGGCACTTGATTCACGGGAGGCCTGCTCTGCTTCGCGGCCAGGTGGTGATCTGATGCCTGGAAAAAAGACCGGCAACCGCGCCGGCTAACTTGCTGCAACGAATTGCAAGACTACGAGGAGCGGAGCCGCGCGAAAAGAGGGAAGATAAAGCGAACACGCGCGTGAAAATCCAAATGAAACACTGGAAAACCAGCTAGCGCTAACACAGATCGCCACTTGTGAGGATGAATTCCTGTTGAAAGCATGTGCATCGCGAAAGGAAAAGCCGCTCTTTTGCCCCAGCAACGGTGCGATGCGCAACGCCCGCGCGGCTGACCCTCACGGTTTGCGGTTGCCGCAACGCAGCGGATCGCGACTAGCGCCAGCCCCATTGGCGCAATGGCGCGCGTGAGACGGCCGCCGCGCAGAGCAACGTCCCGCGAGACTTGGCGCAGCGCTGAGCCGGCGCTCCATTTTGCGGAAGCGACTATCTCCAAACCCAGCCACTTCGACCAGGGATCGCGGGGGTGCTATTGCTTTTCGACCGTAATCAGGTCCAGGGCGTTGGGAGTCAGCTTCAGTTGCAGTTGCCCGCCGACCAGATGCATCTCCTGCGGCGGCGGCAGTGCCGTCTTGCCATTCAGTTCCTTCACCTGTGCCGGTGTCGGGTCGAAGGGGCTGCCCATGTCTCTGTACTTCGGCAGCACATTGCCGTGGTCCCGATCCACGGTCTGAACCGTGACCCTTGCGTTCGGTGGCACGTCATGAAACACGAGGTCGATCGTCCGAGTGCTTCCAGACTGCCCCGGGTCGACGAGGTTCCATGCTGCAACTACCAGGGATCCGTTTCCAGCTTGTGTTGCAATCACGTGCTTTGACGCAGTTGCGATCCGCATGTCGCCAAGCTGATGCAACAATGCGAAGGCATAGTAACTCGGTTTGTTGATGCCACCCTTCGCTCTCAGCCCGAAGTGTCCTTCGAGTGGCGTCGCAATGGGGCCGCCCTCCTCGAATACATCGGAAAACGTCCAGAACGACATCTCGTTCACTCTACCGTCGCATTCGCGAATCGTGTTCGCCAGCGCCGGACCCACAAAGATCGTGTCCCGTGAATTGTCCATTCCCTGGACGTTCCACTCCGTCCAAAAAAGCGGCAACTTCGGCCGCGCCGAAGCATCGATCTGGCGCCGCACCTTGGCCACGGCTTCGCATACCCGATCGTCTATGGGAACCGGCTTATCGTTGCCAAACAGATTCTCGACCGTGTCGTCGGCATAGCCGTGCGTGGACACGAAATCGATCGGCACCTGATTCTCCGAGACGTATTTCAGGAACGCGGGAATCCACGAAGCCGCCGCTGTCGCTGGTCCACCTACGCGCAGGCGCGGGCTTACAGCTTTCAGATCACGTGCCGTGTGAGCGTATAGCTCAAAATAAGACTGCTGCCGTGGTATTCCACCCCAGAAGTCGATATTCGGCTCGTTCCATACCTCGAAATACCATTGCGCCACCTCATCGATCCCATACCGCGCGACAAGATGCCGCGCAAAGTGCGCCATCAGATCATCCCATTCTTCCCAACTCCTTGGCGGAGAAACATTGGGGTGGTACCAGAAGACGTGCAGGTCCAATGGGTTTGCCGCCAATTGCGTCGGCATGAAGCTGATTTCAACCAATGGGCGCACGCCGTTTTTCAGCAATCCGTCGTAGATTTCGTCGACATAGGCGAAGTTGTACACCGCTTTGCCCTGCTGGTCACGGGTGTAGACACCTACTTCATCGTCGAGAATGCCATGAAAACGCACCCACTGGAAATCCGTCACCCCTTTCACCGCGCGCAGATCGTTGCGCCAGGGTTCGCGCAGACTCAGGATGGCATGTCCCGAACCGAACATCTGCTCCCAGAAATGCGGAAAGGGTGTCTTCGGCGCGTCCGCGTCGATCGTGACCGTTTCCTGCGCTCGCATCTTCGGCACAGTGACCAGCAGAAAGAACGCCGCACAAAAAGCACATATGAACCTTATGGGAAACGATCCGTTCTCTTTCATCATATGAATTTCTCCTGGGAAATGCGGTTCCCGTCTCGGTTTGAGGCATTGCAGGTTTACGCAAAGAGCATTGGCATATTGCATGAGGTTACTGCTCCCCGAGCGGACTGACTGCCACCTCGCACTTGTGCAACACCAAGCTTCGGTGCCTCAGTGAATCTCCACGAGCGCCAAACCCATGGGCGGAATCGTGAGCGTGAGACGGCCGCCGCGGAGAGCAACGTCCCGCGGCGGGCCGATCCGCGAAGCCTGGCGCAGCGCTGCGATTTGTTGCTGCGTCGGATACTTTGGGCTGCCCATCGCCTTCCAGGCTGCCAGCGTATCGCCGTGTTTGGCGTCGACGCGGCGAATGGCCGCAAAAGCGTCCTTGGATACGCCCTTCAGATCGAACGTGACTGTCTTCTCCGAGCCGGTTGCATCCGGTTCAACCAGGTTCCACGCGGCGATGACCAATGTTCCATCAGCGCGCCGCGTGACAAGGGCTTCATTGGCGGGCGCGGGCAGCCGCTCGTCGCCAAGCTCATGCAGGAGCATATAGGCATCGTAGGAGGGTTTCGGGATACCACCTTCGGCGACCAGGCCAAAACCTCCGTAGAAAGGAGACTTGATCACGCCCTGCTCTTCAAAAACATCCGAGAAGGTCCAGTAAGACATCATCTTTGTTTCGGTGGAGCAATTGCTGATGGTATCGGCAAGCCAGGGACCCATGTAAATTGAGTCGGTGACCGACTGATAGTTGGCATAACTCGCGTTGAACTCGCTCCAGATGAGCGGAATATTCGGGCGGGCGGAGCGCAGGATTTCGTTATGCACCTTGTTGACGGCGGCGCAGACCATCTGATGCGGGGCGATGTCGCGATGGTCATGAAAGACGTTTTGCGCGGAATCGTCGCCGTAGACATGCGTGGAAACGAAGTCAAGCGGGACATGGTTTTCCGCGGCATGCGCAATCATGTCGCCTACCCAGGCAGCCTGGGCGGTTGCGGGTCCGCCGACGCGAATGCGCGGGCTGACTGCTTTCAACGCGCGGGCAGTGTGATCGTACAGTTCAAAGTAGCTCTTCTGGGTCGGCTTGCCGGACCAGAAGCCGATGTTCGGTTCGTTCCATACTTCGAAGTACCAATTTGCGACCTCGTTGATGCCGTAACGTTCCACAAGATGACGCGCAAAGGCGGAGATCAAGGCGTCCCACTTCGCATAGTCAGCGGGCGGCGAGATGATCGGGCGATACCAGAATCCCTGGTAGTCAGGATGCGCGGCGAGCGCCTTCGGCATGAAGCTGATTTCGACATACGGGCGCACGCCGTTGGCGAGCAGCGCGTCGTAAATGTGATCGACGTACGACCAGTCGTAGGCAGGATTTCCGTGCGCGTCTTCGCTGTAGACGCCATTTTCGTCGTCAAGGATGGCGTGAAACCGGACATAGCGAAAGTCCGTAACGCGCTTCACCCGGCGGAGGTCGGAC
The DNA here is from genome assembly GCA_021846945.1 of Acidobacteriota bacterium. Classification (GTDB taxonomy): domain Bacteria; phylum Acidobacteriota; class Terriglobia; order Terriglobales; family Acidobacteriaceae; genus Telmatobacter. Next base: position 6,745 of record JAJZVZ010000081.1, read on the forward strand.
TGGTAATCGGCGCGCATCGCCAGGTTGGCGCGTCCCGAGCCAAACATCTCTTCCCAGGAATGCGGGAAAGGAGCGCCCGCTGCGTGCGCGTCCACAACAATCTCCTCATGGGCCGGAGGCTGCGATGCCACGGATTGCTGCGCGTGCCCATAAGAGGCGAAGACTGCCAACGCACCTGCTGTGATCAGATCTAAATGAAGACGAAACATTCCCCTCTCCCAAATACTATTTATCGAGTATCAGCGGACAGTACGCAGTCATTTACGCCGCAGTTCCGCGCAAGGCCGCGCGGTAGGCTATCCTTCCGCCGCCAGGCGGCGCGTAGAATTTTCCGCTTGTCACGATTACCTCCGTAGCCGCCGGTCAAGAGCAGCGTAGAGAGGAGGGTGCTCCGGTGAGAACACCCTCCCAGGCGACGATCAGCTTCGGAGGCTCCTAGAAGCTGAAGCGCGCTTGCAGTTGCACCGTTCGGCTGCCGAGCCCGCCGCCCGCGACACCGAAATCCTGGTTCGGGACTGTCGAGCCGCCGGGGGTAACCGATCCTATGACGTTGTCGATGGATTCGCTGTTGATGTTGGTTTTGTTGAACAGATTGTAAACGTCCATGCGGAACGAGAAGTTGGAATTTTCGCCCAGCACGCGCGTGTTCGGCAGCCCAAAGGCTTTCGTCAGGCTGGCGTCCACGTCGTTGTATCCCGGGCCATTGAGGCTGTTGCGCGCGATTCCAGGCAACGGCGCGGGAGACAGGTTCGGGAATTTCGCGCCTTCAACGTAGGCCGGGGACTTAAAGAACTTCGTACCGTCTCCGCCGTAGTTCGGGTTAATTCCGCCGAAGCCTTCGAAGGTCTTATTCGAAGTCTTCATGCCCGCGCCGCCCAGGTACGCGGCCGGACGCAGTTGCCCGTAGCCGCTGCTCGCGTAATAGACGTTGCCGACGACGTTGTAAACCGGGTTCCACGGGAAGCCGGAGTGCACGTTCAGGATTCCGCCGAGCGACCAGCCGCCAGCAAGCTTTTCCTCCCAGTTATTTCCGTGGAAGAAGACAGGCTGCCACAAGCCGAAGAGCTTGAAGGCGTCCTGAATGTTGTAGTCGGAGCGTCCGTAGGCCAGATGCGTGTTATACGGGTAGAAGTCCATGGTATAGGGGCCGGAGTTTTCGTCCATGGATCTGGCCCATGTATATTGCGCTTCAGCCTGGAATTGCTGCGAGAAGTTATGCGTTACGGTGGCGATCATGGCGTTGTAATTCCCGTTGCCGGCATTCTCGTAGTAATCGAGGAAGTTGACGGAGGGATTGAGCGCCAGTCCCTGGGCAACCGCAATCGCGTTCCAATTGTTCTGGATGAGCAGGTGCCGCATGAGGCTTCCCTGGTAACCGAGCGTAGCTACCGTGTTGTCAGGCAACTGATAATCGCCTTCGAGTGAATAGTGGTAGTTGGCGATGGTCTTGGGATGCGAGGGGAAGCCGGTGATGCGGGCCGAGCCGGTCAGCGGCAGGTTCGCGCTGCTGAACTTGGTGATGGCGGCGGGATTGGGAGCATAGCCAAAGAGCGAATTCACGCTCGTCGACGTCTCGTAAAGGATCCCCGTGCCCGAGCAGGTGGGGTTGGGAAATGGATAGGAGCAAGTAAAGTTGGGTTGAACCGCGTTGGGCGGGTTTCCGAAGCCATTGGCCAGGATGGCGATTTCATCCTGGTTGTAGTTAACGCCGAAGCCGCCGCGCAGCACTCCTTTACCTTGCAGACTGGTTGGCTCCCAGGAGAATCCAAACTGCGGACCCCAGTTACTTTTCTGCGGCGTGTACAGATTGCCTCCGACGTGGACGTTGAGGCCGGACAGGGGATTGGACCCCGAACCGAACCGTACCACGTCGAGGTTGTTTTCTTTGGAAGAGAACGAGCCGAAATAAGACCAGCGCAAGCCGGCGTTGATGGTGAGGTTGGGACGGAGCTTATAGTCGTCCTGCACAAAGAATCCCCAGATATCGATGCGATTGTCCTGGCGATTGGAGAACGGCACGCCCGTACCGGAGTTAAACTCGCCGTTTTCATAGTAGGGAGCGTCATTGGCGAAGTCCCAGAGATTATGAAAATTGAAACTGGGCCGCGCCGCGTAAACCGGATTGTTCAGATAGTAGAGACGCGTGACCTCGCCTCCGGTTTTGATGCTATGGTTGCCGAGGACCTTGGTGAGCACGTCGTTATAGCTGTACGTCCACTGGTTGAAGTCGCTCGGACCGGGCGCGCCTAAAAACTGCGGGCCGGCGGTACCGATGGCGTCGAAGTTATCCTGCGACAGGCCGAAGGGTTCCTGCGGGTTTGAAGCGATTTCATTCCATCGCCAGCCGGCGGCGTTCGCGCGCGCCTGGTTCAGCAAAGTCGGAGAAAAGACGTGGTTCCAGATGAGCGAGAATGCGTCGTTGATCTGCGAGTGATGCCAGAGGTTGGCCGCGCGCACAGGACCGTTGTAGAAGGTGGTGCTGACCGGAACCCAGTAGATTGCAAACGTAAGGCGATCCTTTTGGGTGATGTCGGCATCAAAGCGCCCGTTGTACTGGACCTGGGAAGTTGTGGTCGGATCGATGGTGTTGAAGAACGCCAGGTCGGGCACGGTATCTAATCCGCCGCCCACGCCGGGAGTGTCTGAGTTGCCACCATACGTCAGATCCTGATGGCCTACCCCAGTCTTGAGTGGCGAACCGAGGTCCAACCCGTTCTGCTCCGTATTGCAGTTGATCCCCTCCGTTAGGCCGATGGATTTGCAGGTGCGGGAAATAATGGTGCTGCCCGGCGCGACACCCTCTCCTTTGAAGGTCAGATACTTCTGCGCAATCGGACCGATGCCGGTTGCAGAGTTGAACTGTGAAGTTTCATACCATGCCTGCCCGGTGGTGCTGGCCGAGAGCGGGCTGGCCTCAACATTGAAGAATCCGAAGAGCTTGTTCTTCCAGAACGGGCCACCCAAGCTGCCGCCAAAGTTGTTGAAGCGGCTATCGTCGAGATTCACGCCGCGGATTGCCGCCCGTTGCGCGGAGGTGGTGGGCACGCCTTTGATGGCGCTCGGGGCTGTTATGTCGGAGCCCTCGCCATTCCATCGCTGATAGGCGTTCAACCCTGGCCGGGATGCTTTGAAGAAGGCGCTGCCGTGCAGGTCGTTGGTGCCGCTCTTGGTCGTCACTTCCATGTCGGCGCCGGTAAAGCGGCCATTCTCGGCGTCATAGCTGTTGGCGACCACGTGCATGCTTTGTACGGAGTCCTCACTGGGAGTGATGACTGTTGTGCCGCCCCACACCGCGCTGACCGTGCTGATGCCGTCAACGGTGATGCTGTTGGTTTCGTATTGGCCGCCCTTGTCCTGAACCTGCGGTCCATTCTCCGTCTGGAAGATGCCGGCCTGCTGGGCTCCCGAGCCACCGGGGCCCTGATTTCCGGGCAGATTGTACGTGCCGCCGCCGCTGCCTTGCGAAGCGTCGCCAAATACGCCTGGCGTAAGCTGCGCAAGCTGGAAGACGTCGCGGTTGAACGATGGCATGTGCTGGATCTGGTTACTGCTGATCGTCGCGCTCAATGTCGCGGTTTCTGTCGGCAAGCCCAGAGTGACTGCGGAAACGGTGACGGATTGCTGCGCCGCTCCCACCTGCAGCTGGATGTTCAGCTGGTTGGCCTGTTCGGGAATGATCTCGACATGCGCCAACACCTTGGTCTGGAAACCCGCATGAGAGGTAGTGATGCTGTAATGGGCTGGAGGCAGCGCGTTGAAGGTATAGATGCCTTGCGCGTTGCTCGTCGCCGTCTGGGTCAGGTTTGTGTCAGTGTTTTTCAGGATGACGGTGGCGCCGGGGATGACCGCCCCCGTAGGATCGGTGACGGCGCCGCGTAGGGACGCATTGAACTGGGCGCGCAATGCGGGCGCGGAAAGACAGACGAGAGCCGCCACGATCAGCGCGACTCGCAAGCCGAATAAGCTCGTTCTCCCTTTCGACTGGATGACGCGGAATCCGGTTCGTAAGGTGGGGACCCTGCGTGAGGGCAGGATGTGCATACTTCCTCCTTTGGAAATCGTGCATGAAGCTGAGTGTTTGTTTCGAAGGCCCAAAGTGCTGGACACAGACACAAGGCAAGCTGATCAGGGGGCAGTGCTGCTGATGAGCGCAGTTGTGAACAATCGATTGTGCATCATTGCGCAATCGGTTGTGCTGCGGTTACAATTCGTATCATCCGGTGAAGTGCTTGTCAAGCGGATCGGCTTTTGAGACCCGCGCGCCATTGCAGAATCCGGCTTCGAGTGTCCGGGGCGGGGCCCGGAATTGGAGGGGAAAGATGAGGCTTCAGAAGAAGCCGGTCAGTTGGCGTTGCGCCGCGTTGCTGGCGCTGGCGAGCTGCCTGACGGCGGCATCGGCGCGGGCCGATCAGAACTATTCGCAGCAGGTCTTCTTCGACAACAGCCTCTCGCCGGCGAGCTATTTCTATTCGAGCGGCCGGGCCAGCGCTCCCAGCACACTGCGCCTCATCGATGGCAAGATTCCCGTAGAGACCAGCACTTTCATCAGCGGCCCGAATGCGCTGGAGCTGCGGTGGGTTTCGGCTCCGGCTGGAGGCTGGTCGGCGGAAGTGAATCTCTACAAGTGGCGCAACCGCACGCTGGAGTTTCCGGGAGCCAATTTATGGCTCTGGATTTACGCGCCCGGCGCAATGCGGGCAAAGGATCTGCCCCGGCTGGCGATGCGTGATACGGAAGGCGATTTCAGCAGTCCGCTTGCAATCGGCGCCTATACGCGCGACCTGCCCGCCGGCAGGTGGCTTCGGGTGCGCATTCCGCTGGCGGATTTCAAGACCGCATCGGTACATGCGCTTGAAGCCCATCGCTTGAGTACGCTGGTTTTTGTGCAGGGCGTGGCGGACAATGTTTCACACACGCTGTTTCTCGACGACATCCGGATCGAAGATGATCCGGCGGCACATGAAACCGCGCCGCCCAGCCCGCGGGATGTTGCGGCCAAGGGTTACGAACGACACATCGACATCACCTGGGAGCCGGTGCACGATCCGAACCTGGCTCAATATGTCATCTACCGGTCAGAGAACGGCGGACCGTTCCGTCCCATCGGTGTGCAGCGCCCAGGAGTGAATCGATTCTGTGATTACACCGGCAATCCGCACATGAGCGCGTCGTACCAGGTGACGGCGCGCACCGCTTCGCTGCTCGAATCGGCACCTTCGGCTGCGTCCGCTGCTTCAACAAACCCGATGACGGACGATCAACTCCTGACCATGGTGCAGGAGGCGTCGTTCCGCTACTACTGGGAGGCCGACGAGCCGCACTCCGGCATGACGCGCGAGAACACGCCCGGCAATGACGACATCGTTGCCATGGGCGCCAGCGGCTTCGGCGTCATGGCGATCATGGTGGGCACCGAGCGCGGCTTTATCACTCGTCAGCAGGCGATTGGACGCCTGCAGAAGATCACGAATTTTCTGGAGCACGCCGACCGATTCCATGGCGCGTGGCCGCACTTTCTGAATGGCGAGACCGGACGTGTGCTGCCGGTCTTTGGCATGTATGACAACGGCGCGGACCTCGTCGAAACCGCTTTCATGATGGAGGGTCTGCTGGCGGCAAGACAGTACTTCAAGAACGACGGCCAGCCGGGGCGCGAACTGTACGACCACATCACGCAGTTATGGCAGAGCGTGGACTGGAACTGGTTCCGCGCCACACCGAAGCGGGACGCGCTTTACTGGCATTGGTCGCCTGACTACTCTTTCTATATCGCAAACCGCCTGACGGGATGGAACGAGGTGATGATTACCTATCTTGAAGCCATCGCTTCTCCAACGCATCCAATCCCGGCAGGCGACTATTACAGCGGTTGGGCAGGAGAAGGAGTCAGTAACCACTACGCGAACGGCAAGAGCTACTTTGACATCACGCTGCCGGTGGGCAGCGGCACAGGCGGGCCGCTCTTCTTCACCGATTATTCCTTCATGGGGCTTAATCCGCGGGAGTTCCACGACCGATTCATCGACTATTTCGACCAGAACCGCAGCCAGACGCGAATCAACCAGGCCTATTGCATCCACAATCCGAACCACTGGAAAGGATATGGCGCGGACACCTGGGGCCTGACCGCTGTTGACGGTCCGCACGGCTATGTTCCTTATGAACCCACTGCCGATCTCGACGACGGGACGATCGCGCCAACCGGGGCCATCAGCGCGATGCCGTACACGCCGGATGCGTCGATGACTGCCCTGAAGCATTTCTACCGCGACCTCGGCGCGCAGGTCTGGGGGATTTACGGGTTTCGCGACGCCTTCAATCTCCAGCAGAATTGGTATTCCGGCATCACGATGGGCTTGAATCAGGCGCCCATGGCGGTGATGATCGAAAATTACCGCACCGGCCTGATATGGAGAGAGTTCATGGCAAACCCGGAGGTCCCGGCGATGCTGAAGAGGATCGAGTCGCTTCCCGGCCAGCCATAGCGGCCGTTGAACGCACTCGATCCTGTCGTTGTCGAGAGAGTTGTGGACGCCTCCCATCAATGCTGACGAGCCATCTCTCTCGCTTTGAACAACACCGGCCTGTCCCTGACGTGTGAAAAAGACGTGCAAGGAGCGGCCCGAGTTGAGCGGGAAAGAAGGATCTGCGCGAGAGAAGGCAGGCTTTACCGTTCAGTCACCGGCCGGGGCACGCGGGTCCAAGCGGGTTTTGGCGCGATCGAGAAAGAGCCTCATGCGCAGCGCCTCGGCGCGCTCCGCTGCTACCAGCCGCATCTGCCTGCGGATATGGCTGGCGTCTTTGAGCAGCGCCAACTGTGCTTCGTCGATTACGGCGTCCCGCTCCAGACGCTCAATCCGTTCCTCAATACTGCGGCGAAACCGTGGGCTGATTTCATAGCCATCGCAGGCGGCGTCGCCGGTCATCATGCCAAGACACCTCCGGGCCGAATGAATGAACAGACTGCCATAGGTCGAAATTTTTTCCGGACGAGCCTCAAGCTTTTCCAGCCTTTGCCGATATTAACGAGAACCCATTTTCTGCCGCCAGATTACGGAAACGCGGCACAAACGTAACGGACTGTACAAAAATGAGACCGGGCGTCACCGCTCCCGCTACACCAGTCCGCTCCTGTCCTGCCTCAAGTTTCGCCTTATTGCTGCGGAGCGGCTGCGACTCCGACGACCATCTGTGTTCCGGAGTCCAAATGAACGTTCTTCTTTGTGGTCAAGAGTGTGCCGGAAACAGAGCCGGACGCGCTGCTGTCGAGGACTACGCCTGGGATTCCGGTGGTGTGCTCTCCAGGGGAAACCACTTCCGAGGATGCTCCGCGGATCGCGCCGCTCGTGTCTCCGGCCAGTTCGCTCGTATCGGCGGCAGCGGAACCGGCGGTGCGCATGACATCGCCTCCGGTCGGACCCAGATTACCGCCGGGCTGACCAGCCGGATCTGCAACTCCGCCCACATTGGCTCCCGGTACAGCACTGCCGCCCATGCGGACACTGGCCGCCGCTCCTGGTCCCATCATCGGCCCGCCGCCTGTGGAGCTGCCGCTGCCCATGCGGCCACCGCCATTCATGGAAGGCCCTGCCTGACTCGCCATCGCATCTTCATTTTCCATCGCACGGGCAGCCAACTCCGCCCGGCTCGGTTCCACCGACTCGATCATCGACTGAATCGCCAGGGTTTGGCCTCCCCGGAGCTGGGCATGGTCAAAGACGATGCCAAGCTGCGAGGCCGGGCGCCCCGAACCACGGGTCTGTACTTCAGTCACATGGCCAATCAAGCGCGAGCCCTTGGGAATAACGACACCATCACCGGTCTTCATGCTTTGCTCAGTCTTGAGCACGACGCGATCACCTACCCTGGCGGATTTCGAGTCGAGATTGCCTTGCAGTTCGCCGGTGACTGGCCGCAACTGGAGAGGCCGCGCTGCCGCGGAGCCGTTTGCCTGCGCTCCCGCAGGATTTGCGCTGGCAGAGGCGCTGGTTTGATTTCCCATAACGGAGTCCGAGGCGCGCTGCTGAGCCGATGTCCCCACAAGCTGCGCCATAAACGGAATGCTCGAAAATGCGACCAGCAGCATTGCGAGCAGTTGGACTGTTTTCATCGCAAGATCCTCCATTTTTGATTCACCCTTGCAGTCCCCGCGCCGCTGTGAAGACGTCGAACAATGGGTAGGACACCCGAAAGAATGCAAGTGATGCGCCAAAATGGAAAGTGCGAGATAAATGGCTATATAGCTATTCTTATGAACAATTTACATAGATCCTGAGCCATTTCAGGCAGCTTTGTATTTCTGTTTGCCGTTCTGGAGCATTGCAGAGTTTTCGCATCGTGCGTGTAATGCTTACCGCCGCGCAGAGTCTGGCCAGCGGCGAATTTGGAGCGTGCGTGAGCGTTACGAATCCGCAGCGCCCATGCAATCTTGCGTAGTCCTTAACGGCGCTGAAGCTCAGGCTGGTAGCTTCCGCGGCTCTCTCCACCGGCTTGCGGCGGAATCCTTACGGCAATGGTGACCGGCGACTGCAACTGGAAGTTCACCAGCGTCTCGGCGGGAATCTGAACCTCCTGCCCATGTGTGGCGGCATTCACTCCGGCACCCGCGCCGGCCCCGGCTAATCCGCCGATGGCTGCCCCTTTGCCACCGCCGGCAAGCGCGCCAACGATGGCGCCCAGGAGCGCGCCTCCGCCGGCCTTTTCCGCCGTGTTTTTCCCTCGCCCGGCACCTTCCTTGCTGTAGGTGTTGGTCACGAGACTGATGCGCTGGCCGCGCTCGCTCAGCTCTGTCAGTTCGAGAGAGAGGAGCGAATTGCCTTTGAAATGAGCTGCCGCTTTGGCATCTACCACACGCCCGAGCACCGCGGTTCCGAGCGGAATGACAACCACGCCCTGGGTCATCACGTCGCCGGCGATCGTGGCATGAAAGGCGTCGTTTGACTGTGCGGTCTTGCTGTCGAGCGACTCGCTCAACCGTACCGGCAGAGCCGTACCGGCGGGCAATGTAATTTGCTTGATCACCGGCTGGGGCGGCATGGGCGGCGGCGCAGGAGCCTGAGCTTGAGCCTGCATGGGAACCGTTGGCGCAACAGGCGTCGGTTGCGGAGGCACATCGGCCTGCTGGCGGCGCGCCGTCTCATGGCGCGTGCTGCTCTGATGTCGCGTCCGGCTCTCGCTTGCCGGGGCGGCCGGTGGCTCGGCGGCCGTCTCCGCGGGTTGTACGGTCAGGTTATTCACGACGGTCCTGACGCCGCTGACCATGCTGCTGTCGGCTGCGGCCAGGGCGCGCGACGCGTTGTCGGTCACGGCACCGTTCAGCGTGGCCACGCCGTCTGCCACGCTCACGTCGATCTGTTGCCCGGCCAAGGCCGGCTCGCCCTGGATCTTTGCCTGAATATCGTTGGCCATCTGCTGGTCAGTGCGCGCCGCGGCTTGTCCGGTTGGGTGCTGATTTCTGCAACCGGCTGCCAGCCCTAAGACCAGAGCCAGAACTGTGATTCCTGCCAGCCATGAGCTTCTCTGATCCATCCATTGCATGCGCATCGAGTCACTCTCCTGTCGTCGCGCCTTTGCGGCGTTCTTCATGGCTCCGGGGTGTTACAAAATACGATACTCCTTCTCTCCGGTTGTGCGTTCATCCTAAGAGTTCCACAATTCAGCTTTAATTACGATTTAGCTGCCCGCGGAGGGCGCGAAATAACCGCTGCGGGCGTGCACTTTCAATCCCTTCCCGCAATTGATTTCGATATGCCGGAATGTACCATCGAGCTTGGTGTTGGTGGGCGTGTAGGTCGCCACGTACTGCGTGCGCAACTCGTCTTCAATCTGCCCGAAAGCCGCTTCCAGCTTGTCGGCATTGCTGCCGACGTTGATCAGGCGGCCGCCGGTTTGCTCGGTCAGCCTCTTCATCGTCGAAAAACCGCTATAGCCAAAGCCGCCATAGAAGCCGGGATCGGCGATCAGGATCACGTAGACGATGACATTGGATTTTTGCGCGGCCGCGATGGATTCATTGAGCTTGGTCGTGCTGCCCTCATCCTCGCCGTCGGTCAGGAGAACCATGGCTTTGCGGCCCGTCTCCTGGTTCAGTTTCTGGTTCGCTGCCAGGTAGACCGCGTCGTAGAGCACTGTGCCCTTGGGATCGCCAACGGAGGGAACCGTGCCCCCGCCCATCCCGGGAATGCCCACGCCGCCCGTTCCACCGGTGTTGATCCGCGCGCTGTCCATGGCCCGCGCCAGTTCGCGGGCGCTGCTGGTGAAATCCTGAAGCATGTCCACGTTCACATCAAAGGAGAGGAGAAACGCCTCGTCCTTGGAACGGAGCACGCGATCGAGGAACCGGCTGCCCGCCTGCTGCTCCAGCGGCAGTACGTTTATCTGGCTTCCAGAGGTATCCAGCAGAAGACCCAAAGTCAACGGCTGGTTGTTTTCCGCGACAAAACTCTTCATCGTCTGGGGGACATTGTCTTCCGCGATGTGGCATTGATCCTGTGTCAGATGCGGCATCAGGTTGCCGTTTTTGTCCGTGACGGTAAAGAAGACATCCACCAGGTTGACGTTGAGTTTGAAGGTTGCGACCGGCGTCTGGTCTGGCGGGGGAGCCGGGGCAGTACTGACTGGTGGTGCGTCCGGCGAAGGCGCAAGTTGCCCCCAGCCGGCCGTCGTTGCAGCCAACGCGCCCGACAGGAGGACGGTGAGTCCTTTGCGCAAGCTCATTCTGTGTTTTTAGACGTAAATCCTCCGCCAAAGAAAGCATAATCGAGGCCGATTCGCGTTGGCAGGCAACCTGCGCGGCCCCGGTGCGTCTGATAGTCTGAGAGATGTTGTGAGCCCGGCGTACGGGGATTCACACAAAGCGCACCGAGAGACCATTGGCTGGCAAAACGCGGATGCGCAGGAGGGCGGAATACTCGTGAAGCTTGGTTGGAAACAATCGGCGTTTGTGGCGCTGCTGGCTTTGAGCTTCGGCATGAACCCGATAGCTAGCGCCCAGCAAGGGCAATCTTCTGTGCCCAATGCCCCTGCTCCCCAGGCTTTGCCGCCGCTTTCCTCGGTTGGCGGACCGATTACGCCCGGCAAAGGAACCGGGGAAGTCTCGAGCTCGCCCGCGCCTACGCAAGGAGGCCCTTCGTCTTCCGCGAATCAGCGGCAGACTGCGCCCGTTGCCCCGCCACCTCCTCCTCCGCCCAGCCAGCCGCCCTTCAACCAGCAGAAGACGCCTCCGGAAGAAGGCGCAGAGGCCCTCGGACGGATCGTCATGAATGTGAACCAGGTTGAGGTTCCGGTCACGGTCAAGGATTCAAAGGGGAACCTGGTGTCGGGCTTGACCTGGCGTGATTTTCAGGTCTTTGAGAATGGGCAACTGCAAAACCTGTCGGTCTTCAGCAGGGATCCGCAACCGCTCTCGATTGCTTTTGTGATCGACCAGAGCCTGCCCAGCGACGTAATGGATAAGGTGAACCAATCCCTGGGGGCTATTCAGGGCGCGCTCACTCCCTATGATGAAGCGGCGGTCTTCACCTATAGCAACGGCGCAAAGGAGTGGACCGGCTTTACCGGCGCTCAGAGCAATCGCTTGCCGGCGGTACTGGCTCTGGCTAAGGCGACCGGAAGCGATATGCTGGTGCCGGTCAATACCGGCCCGATGGCCAACTGCCCCATTTATGTGAACGGAAATTGTCCCGATCCGAATATTCAGAGCGGGCGTTCGACCGGGGATCAAACATTCAGCATGATCCCCAAGGAGATTCACACGCTCAACGACGCGATCCTGGCCGCCGCCAAAGAGCTTTCGACGCGCCCCAAGGACCGGCGCCGCATTATCTACGTCATCTCTGACGGCAAGGAGTACGGCAGCAAAGCCAGCATCGGCGAAGTCATTAAATTCCTGCAAACCAACAAGATTGCTGTCTTCGGCACTCTGGTCGGCGACTCCGCCCGCTGGGGCGAGGGTTTTATCAGCAAGCTCCACATTCCGTTTACGATGTACGACAACGTCCTCTACAGGTACACGACGGCGACCGGCGGTGATCTGGATGCCCAGAACGGCGTGAACGGTATCGAGAAGAGCTACGCAACCATCGCCAATGAGGCGCGGAACCAGTACACGCTGAGCTACCTGAGCCACGAGTCGATCTATGACGGCAGGTATCGCTCCATCGAAGTGCGCGTCAACCGCCCCAATCTGGACGTGATCTGCAAGAAGGGCTATTACCCCTCTGGACAGGACGCCCGGTAAGTAAGCATCCGAGGCACGGTTGAGTGACTCGACGCGCCACTCCTCAAGAGCGAAGAAATCAGGCTGTCGATTGGCAGATTGAGGGTGAGAGGAAGCCGGTGATTTGCCACGGCTTGATATGGCCCATCTGTGTTGCAGGATTCAGGCGCGCAGATGAAAGCTCTTGCCCGGCAGGACGCCTTCCTGTCTCTTGAGGTCAGATTGCAACGGCATTCAGGTTGTCAGCGCAAAGAGGCCTGTGCGCCGCGGCACAGGCCTCTTCAATTGCCCGGAACTCTTCCCGCTCTTGCGCCCACGAGTGTCTCATCGCTCGATGAGGCAGGTCCGAAACCGTAGTGCGCGCTGCGCCTTCCCGAAACCTTACTTTGGCTCGACGGGCGCCGAGTTGGCTGGCTGTACAGGAGTTGGATTCGGCTGAACATTCTGCGCAGTTTGCGTGGGAGGCGGATCGCTGATTCCACGAATGCCTTCCCGGAAGCCCTTCAAACCTTCGCCCAGCCCTTTGCCCAACTCCGGCAACCGCTTGGCGCCAAACAGTAAAAATGCAACCACGGCCAGCACCATCAGATGCCACGGCTGAAGTAGATCGCCCATAATTTCTCCTTCACGCGCCGGGAACCCCGGCGCGCATTCCTCAAAATTTATTGTCGCACACAACCACATCCCCGCGCAGTCAGCTACCAGGCATGCGGTTCGGAGCGGAGACCTCCAGGTATAAGAAGCGCCGAATCCATCCGGCAAAATCCGCCCCTCAGGTCCGGAATCAGTTTACCTGGGCCGGCTTGCCCAACCGCTCCGTGACCATGCCGAAAAAGGCGCGCACGTCCTCTTCATCGCCTATGGTGAGCCGCCGGTAAAC
>JAJZVZ010000309.1 GCA_021846945.1 Acidobacteriota bacterium
AGGGGCAGTGAACTTGCGTGCGCGACACCGGCCTCAACCACCAGCCCCACAACCCCGCGCACCGACCCCGACCGCAGCCTCGGCCACAAGGGGCTCAGCCTGTTCGTGGTCGAGAAGCCGTCCTTCTCCGGTCACAGCTGGGAGGTCACCCAGGACGGCGGTGGCCGCATGGAGGCCAAGGCCATCCCGACCATCGGCTACCGCGGGATGCACTCGTTCGAGGTGTCCATCGACGGCTGGCGCGTCCCGCACGCTGACCTGATCGGCGAGGACGACGGCCTCGGTGAGGAACTGCCAGAGGATGCTCCGCTGCGTGGCACCCAGGGCGCGCCGGATGCCGATCTCCCGCGTCTTCTGTGCGACCAGGCTCGCCACCAGCGAGAAGATTCCCACGGCGCTCAGCAGCAGCGCCAGCGCAGCCATCGCGCTCAGCAGCGCCACTTCGATTCTCTGTGTCGCCAGGGTCTTTGCCTGCAAATCGTTCATGCTGTAGAAGCCGGAGAAGGGCAGGCTTGGGGCGGCGCTGGCCAGGGCGCGCTGCATGTCGCCGGTGAGGCCCTGGACCGGTCCGGTCGTGCGCACGATCCAACTGGGCTGAATCCAGGTGTGGATCATTGCGAGCTCGGCGGGCTGCGTCATTTGCGCCGCCGAGATATATACGGTCTCTTCGGTCTGCAGCGGGGCAATCGGATCGAGGTTCGACGAAAGCTGAACATCGCCCACCATGCCCACAATCACTAATCCCTTATTGAGCGTGCGGCCCACGGGATTTGCGCCGTGATAGAACTTCTCGGCGAAGGCATGGTTGACGATGGCGACAGGCTGCGCATTCGGTCCATCCGAACGAGTAAACCTGCGCCCCACGAGCAGCGGAATCTGGAGGGTCTTAAAATAACCCGGCGTCACGTAGACAAAATCGGCACCGATCTTTTCGTCGGTTTCCTTGCCATCGGCAAGCGTGAACTCATCGTTAAGGGTGGGTTCGAAGGGAAGCGACAGCCCCACCGCCGCGCTCTCGACGCCGGGGATTCGCCTCATTGCAGCGGTGCTCTCGTTGAGCAGTTTGCGAAACACTGGGGGATTGTCGTAACGCACATCGTTGAGCGAGGCCCTTGCGGTCATCACGCCATGCGGGTTGAATCCCGGAGGCAGCGTTTCCAGGTGAACAAGAGTACGGACGAGCAATCCCGAACCAGCCAGCAAGAGAACCGTGAATGCCACTTCGCCTCCGATCAGCGTCTGCCGTAGTCGCTGCCTCTCCGTGCTGCCAACACCTCGGCTGGCCATCGAGGAGCGCAGATCGATGCGGCGCGTGGCCAGTGCTGGCAACATCCCGAACAGCACGCTGGTAAGCAAGGCAACGACCAGCGTGAAGGCCAGCACCGTGCCGTCGATTGGCACGGCGGCGACCGGCAAAAATCCCAGGGGCAGAAGGGAAAGCAGCCCGTGGAGCGCCAGAAAGCCCACCCCCACGCCCGCCGCTCCGCCCGCCACGGCCAGAACGAGGTTTTCAACCCAGAGCTGCCGCTCGATCTGCCAGCGCGAAGCGCCGAGGGCCAGGCGCGTGGCGATCTCCGAGGTGCGCCGGGCTACGCGGACCAGCGTCACCCCGGCAAGATTGGCGCAGGCGATGAGTAGGATCAATCCAGCAGCCAGCATCAACGCCAATGTCTTGGGGCGCAGCGTGGCCGTCTCGCCCTGCTGTAGCGGCACTAGGTTGAACGACACCCGCGCAGCACGATTCTCGCTTGCCAGGCTCCTCGCTTCACCGGCCCAGGCGCGGTTGATTTCCGCATCGGCCTGTTGCCAGGTGACGCCGTTGCGCAGACGGGTGATGACGTCGTAATTGGTGCCGCCGCCCTCGCCCTGAGTGCTGGGCTGGAGAGCTGTGTATACGTTTGCGTCCAGCGGAGTGGTTGCGCCCTGGGGCAGAATGCCGATTACCGTGTACGGCGCACCCTTCAACTGAATAGACTGCCCCACAATCTTGGGGTCGCCGCCGAAGACATTGCGCCACAGGTTGTAACTCAAGATGACTGCGTTGGGTCCATGCGGCGTGTCCTCCTCGGCGGTAAAGTTGCGACCTGCGGCAAGTCGGATGCCCAGCACATCGAGGTAATGCGCGGAGATGCGGCCGTCTTGCACATAGGCCATATGCGTGCCGGCCTTCAGATTCACGCCTGTCGTTGAGCCGGAGATCGCGGAGACGAGTGCGGGCACATCGTCGCGCAGCAGTTCCCATTGCTTCCCGTCAATACCGTGGGGCCCATCGTGGGGGCTCGCGCCCTGGACGCGCCTGAAGATGGTCCCCATACGCTCCGGGTGCGGATAAGGCAGACTGGTGAGCATAAGCGCGTTGACAAGGGAGAAGATTGCCGTGTTTGCCCCAATGGCGAGCGCAAGGGTGACAACAACAGCGGCGGTGAAACCCGGTGATTTTCGCAGGATCCGAAATGCGTAGCGGAAGTCCTGAAGCACGCTTTCGACCAACGGCAACCCCTCTTCGGCGTGATAGCTTTCCCGAATCGATTCCGCCGCGCCAAACTTCAGCACGGCCTGACGGCGGGCTTCTGCGGGGGCTATCCCGGAGCGGATGTTGTCCTCCGTCTGGGCCGCTATATGCGACTCCATCTCTTCTTTTAGCCGTTCGTCGCCGCGACGGCCGGTCGCGAAATTCCAGATGCGTGCAAGGAAACGATTCAGGAGTCTCATGCCAAGTCCTCCGCCTTCACTTCAAAGAAGCGCGCGATGATTGCCGCCGTCTGCTCCCAGTCACGCCTCTCGGATTCGAGCAGCTTGCGCCCGGTCTTCGTCAGCTGGTAAAACCGCGCTCTCCGATTGTTTTCAGACGGGCCCCAGTCCGACTCGACCGCGCCCTCCTGCTCCAGACGTAGCAGTACGGGATAGAGAGTTCCCTGGTTCACAAAAAGCAGGTCACCGCTGATCTGCTCGATGCGCCGCGCAATGCCGTAACCGTGAAGCGGCCCAAGCACATCGAGAGTCTTCAGAACCATCAGGGCCAGCGTCCCCGGTTGCACGTCCTTCTTAGATCTCATGGAATGCAGCACCGCCTCTCTGATCTTTTGTCTACCAACAGGAGAATGCCACATTTCCATTGGGAAGGCAACAGGTGATCCGTTAGAGGCTTCTTGTGATTTCCGATGTGGTGTTGCCGGTGTCAACTGGACCATGAGGCCCCGCGATTTGCGGTCTGGCCTGATCCGGCGGAAAATGGGGACTATGGTCGCGGCGATGCGGAAATCCCGATCCGTTAAACAGTGGACAGCCCTGATCCTCTTCGCGGGAACCTGCTCCTGGATGCTGACAGTCGCGGTCGAGAACTACCGCCAGTACAAATCGTTTGAACGTTCCTTCGATTTGCTAGCTTCAGAATGCGCCGAACACGGCGGCTGTACTCTCCCTGGGTACCGCTACTGAAGGACGTGCTTCGCGGAGAAGACTCACCCTGCCCGCGTGCCATCCGCGAGCGTTGCCGGTTGCGCTGGGCCACCTGGCCGCCGCCGTTTCGGACATCTCTGTTAAAGAATCGTGAATGGCGAGTCTTTCCGGCCTGAAGTGAATCATCCTAAACAGAAAGACCTTTGTTGACGATGCAGGAGTTTAAGGTCATGAGCGATGATGCCTTGGGTGAAA
>JAJZVZ010000310.1 GCA_021846945.1 Acidobacteriota bacterium
ATCGGACTGGCCTGACTGGCAATTATGACGTCGACTTAAAGTACGCGCCTGTTGATGATCCGAATTCTTCATTGCCATCCGTCTTTACTGCGTTGCGGGAGCAATTGGGGCTCAAGGTAGAGAAGCAGGAGGTACCGGTGAATATGTTTGTACTTGATCATATTGACAGAATTCCTACCGCGAACTAATAGGAACCAGAGATTTGAGATGCGCAGCAGAAGGAGCCAATGTGGCCACTGAAATTAACTCTATCGGACTGATTGAGCTTTCAAGCGTAGCAGCCGGGTATCTGGTCCAGGACACGATGCTGAAGGCGGGCTCCATTCAGATGCTACTGGCGCGTACCATCTGCTCGGGCAAGTACCTGATCGTGGTTACGGGCGACGTGACCAGCGTGCAGTCGGCGCTATTGGCCGGAGCAAATGCCGCGGGCGCTTCGCTCATCGAGCGGCGCCAGATTGCGCGCGTCCATCCTTCGGTGCTGCAGGCAATCGCGCAGACCGTGGAGATCGATCCGAAACAACTGCGCTCCATCGGCGTCGTCGAAACCTTCTCTGCCGCCAGTATTATCGAAGTCGCCGACACAGCCGTTAAGACGGCAAATGTCACGTTGTTGCGCGTACATCTGGCCATGGCCCTCGGCGGCAAGGGATTCGTGCTGATGGCCGGTGACGTCGCCAGCGTGCAGGCGGCTGTTGCAGCCGGCTCCAAGGTCGCCGGTGACGATGGAATGCTCGTCGGCCGAGCCGTTATTCCCGCGCCTTCTCCGGAGATCTTCCGGGAATATATTTAGCGGAAATGATGGATCAGGGGTGAGCCTCCACCGTGCGCAAACACGGTGGCCCGCATCACCGAGGTCCAGAATTGAATTCTCCAATCAGGATGACAGGTCCTTTTTCTGGAAGCCATTGGTCGGCTCCTCTCGGAAGAAGTCTTCGACATCGGTGATGGTTTGCGTCATGCTGTAGGGCGGTAGGCTCTGCAGGAACGCCTGCCCGTAGCGCTGCTTGCGGATGCGCGGGTCAAGCAGCACCAGTACGCCACGGTCTTCGAGCGAGCGGATCAGGCGGCCGAATCCCTGCTTCAGCGTAAGCACCGCTTCGGGCACCTGGTAGTCGAAGAAGGGCCGGCCGCCGGCCTCTTCAATGGCCTTCATGCGCGCCTGCACCACCGGATCGCTGGGCACGGCAAAGGGCAGGCGGTCGATGATGACACAACTCAGCGCTTCGCCCTGCACGTCCACGCCCTGCCAAAAGCTGGACGTGCCGAAGAGCACGGCGTTCGGTGTGGCGCGGAACTCCTCAAGCAACGCTTTGCGCGGGGCCGTGCCGTGCAACAGGATGGGGTAGTCCAGCACCGGCAGCAGCCGCTCGTAGAGGTCGCGCATCTGGCTGTAGCTCGTGAAGAGGCAGAAGGCGCGCCCGCGCGTAATTTCAAGCACGCGCTGGATGCACCGCGCCGCGGCTTCAGGAAATTCCGGATCGCGCGGATCGGGCATCTCGGGCGGAAGGTAGAGCAGCGCCTGCTCGCCGTACCGGAAGTGCGAGGGCACCACCAGTTCACGCGCGTCATTCAAGCCCAGCCGCCTGCGTATATGCTCAAAGCCGCCCTGCACGGTAAGCGTGGCCGAGGTGAGGACGACAGTTGAAATCTGCTCGAAGACCAGCTCGCGCAGCAACTCCGAAATGTCAATGGGCGTGGCCTGCAAATAAGTGGTGCGTGCCGCGCCGCGCACAGTGGATCTGTGGCCCGGCGTTGCGGCAGGAGCAATGCGTCGCTCCATCCAATACACCATGTTATTTGCATTCGATTCGAGCAGGAACTCGAGTTCGCTGCGCAGCCGCGCCATGCGCTTCCTCAGCCCCGGCGCCTCATCGACCTCGGTGAGCCTCTCCATCTCGGTTTCCATGCGCTTGAGTGTGGCGCGCACGCTCAGATACAGGTCGCCGGAAGATTCCAAAAACTCCTCGCGCTCGGCAAACGGCTGCCGCCCATCGCCCGCCATCGGCAGAGCGGCAAAGAACATCCGCGCCCGCTCGCGAAGCTGCTGCGTAACGGCGGGAATGTTCTCCGTGCCCTGCTTGCCGCGCAGAAGCGCGTCCGTGTCGCGCGCCAGCTCTTCAAAGCGCACATTGCTAATGGAGAGCCCGAAGTAATTTGAAGCCACTTCCTCCAATTCATGCGCCTCGTCAAAGACCACAGCGGCCGCTTCAGGCAAAACGCCGGCGTCGGGCGCGCCATTGGCTTCCTGCTTCACAGAAAGATCGGCGAAAAAGAGGTGGTGATTGACGATAATGATGTCCGACTCAAGCGCCCTGCGCCGCATCTCGGTGATGAAGCATCGGCGATAATCCGGGCAGGTTGTGCCCAGGCATGCCTCCGCCCGCGCATCGAGCTTTTGCCACAGAGCGCTGGTCTCGGGCATTCCGGAAAGCTCGGCGCGGTCGCCGGTCTCAGTCTCGCGCTCCCATTCGGCGATCTGGCGGTACTGGTCAATTTCTTCAAGTCCCGACAGAATGGGCTGATCGCGCAGTGCCGCCAGCTTGTGACGGCAAAGGTAGTTGGCGCGGCCCTTCATGTAGCAGACATGAAGTTCTCCAAGCAGAGTTTCGAGGAATGGAATATCGCGGAAGTAGAGCTGATCCTGGAGAGCCTTGGTCCCGGTGGAAACAATGACGCGCTGGCCGGTGCGCAGGGCGGGAAGCAGGTAGGCAAGCGTCTTGCCGGTACCGGTACCGGCCTCGACGATCAGATGGCGGCGCTCAGCCAGGGCGCGCTCCACGGCCTTCGCCATCTCAAGCTGGCCCGGGCGGTACTCGTAGGGCAGCGGTGACCGCGCCAGGATGCCGCCCGGCGAAAAGAACTCGTGCAGCGTGGGCAGGGCGCGGGTTGGAGCCTCAGACGAAGACATGCATGCAGGCACAGTTGCCGGGTGCTCCTTCCATCATAGTGACTCCGCGGGGCGTGTGGTGGGCCGCGCAGCGCCTGCCCGTGCATCTATTCCATTACAGAAGACCGCGTATGAAGCTCGATCGCACGGTGGGGCAATGAGGTGCGCCATGAGAAGATAACTTCAGTCGCCGCTTTCGGTGACCACTTTCCCCGATCCGGAGAGACGCATCAACATTACGACGCTTTACGTTTTGCTGGTGGTGTGCGGCGCGACCCTGATTCGCTCCACCTTTGGCTTTGGCGAGGCGATGGTTGCCGTTCCACTGCTCGCTCTTCTTATTCCGCTGAAGGTGGCAACCCCGCTCGCCGTGCTGCTCTCAATCACCGTAGCCGTCGTCGTGGTGGCGCAGGATTGGCGAAAGATCCAGCTGCGCACGGCGGCCTGGCTGGTGTTTTCCACGCTGGCCGGCATACCGTTCGGTCTATTGCTGCTTGCGGGTGGTCATCAGCAACTGGCAAAGGCTGTGCTTGCGCTGATCATCATGGGGTTTTCGGCCTACTTCCTTATCGGCCGCGCACCCTTCGAGCTGCGGCGCGACAGCCGCAGGTGGCTGGTGACTTGCGGATTCTGCGCCGGTGTTCTCGGTGGGGCCTACGGAATGAATGGTCCGCCGCTGGTGATTTACGGGTCAATACGGCGATGGACGGCGCAACAATTCCGCGCCACGCTTC
>JAJZVZ010000082.1 GCA_021846945.1 Acidobacteriota bacterium
CGGCCGTTTTCCATCGGGAGTGCGGCTCTGCCGCTTCAGAAGCCCATGATGTTGTAGCCGCAATCGACATAGAGCGTCTCGCCGGTGACGGCGCTTGAGAGGTCGCTGGCCAGGTAGAGGGCCGTGCCGCCGACTTCGAGCTGATCCACGTTGCGTTGCAGGGGCGCGCGGTCGGCGTGGGACTTGAGCATGTCGCCGAGGTCGCCGACACCGCGGGCGGCCAGCGTCTTGATGGGGCCGGCGGAGATGGCGTTGACGCGGATATTCCTGGGGCCGAGGTTCCAGGCGAGATAACGCACGGTCGATTCGAGCCCGGCCTTGGCCACGGCCATCACGTTGTAATTGGGCACCACCTTTTCGGCGGCGTAGTAGCTCAGGGTCATGATGCTGCCGCCTTCGGTCATCAGTGGCACGGCGGCGCGGGTAGCGGCGATGAGCGAGTAAACACTGACATCCATGGCGAGGCGGAAGCCCTCGCGGCTGGTGTTGACGAACTCGCCGCGCAGGTCGGCGGCGGGCGCAAAGGCGACGGCGTGGACAAGGATGTCGATCTTGCCATACTTGTCCTTGAGCGCGGCAAAGAGGCTCTCGATTTCGGCGTCGCTCGAAAGGTCGCACTGGAAGCCCGCCGCGCCGGGCAGTTCGGCAATCAGCCCTTCGGCCTCCAGCTTCATGCGCTCGTTCTGATAGCAAATGGCCAGGACAGCACCGGCCGCGTGCAGTTTTTGGGCGATGCCCCAGGCAATGGAACGCTTGTTGGCCAGCCCGAAGACTACGGCCGTTTTACCCGCCAAATCAATCATGCGTCTTGAGTTCCTCCGATGTTGTACTCCGAAAAGAAAAACGACGGGGTCGCGTTTTTCAGAATATCAGAGCGGTTTTTGACTTTGTCTCAGTTTGCTTCTCCCGTGCTGCGGATGAGAACGCTGGGGCGCGGCTTTATCCGCCCAGGTCGATCAGCTCCACGCTGCCCACGGGGCGCTCCAGAAAGCGCGATCCGAGGCGCTCGAACTTCTCCACCGAATCGGTGGCGAAGCAGCGGATCTCGGTTTCGGGGCCGGTGCTTTGGGCAAACTGCGCGGCGCGGCCATTGAAGAGACGCATGGCGGCCTCAGCCGTGGATTCGGCGGAGTCGATGACCTTGACGCCCGGCGGCACGGCACGCTCGATCAGTGGCCGCAGCAGCGGATAGTGGGTGCAGCCCAGCACCAGCGCGTCGGGGCGGAGCCCCTGGGCGGCGGCCTCGGCATTCAGTTCGTCGAGGTAGATGCGGATGACCTGGTCCGTAACCGGATGAGCCGTCCAGCCTTCTTCGACCAGCGGGACAAGCAGCGGGCAGGCTTTCTCGATGGCGCGCAGGCCCAGGGCGCGGCAGGCTGCGGAGTAGGCGCGGCTTTGGACGGTGGCATCGGTGGCGACGACCAGCACGTCGCCGCTGCGCGAGGCGGCGCGGGCGGCGGCGGCGCCAGGCTCAATGACGCCCAGCACGGGAACCGGCACGGCATCCTGGATGGCGTCCAGGGCCAGCGCGCTGGCGGTGTTGCAGGCGATCACAAGGAACTCGGCGCCCTGCTCGCGGACCAGGAACTGCGCGCTCTGAGCGGCATAGCGAGCGATGGTGCGGCGCGATTTGGAGCCGTAGGGCAGGCGGGCAGTGTCGCCAAGAAAGGCAAAGCGGGCGCGCGGAAGCCGCTGGACAAGGGCGCGCAGGACGGTGAGACCGCCAAAGCCGGAGTCAAAGACGCCGATAGTGGGCGGCGCCGGCCGGGTTGGCGCTTCCGGGCTGCTCATGGATGCACTCCTGCGGCGGGCAAGGCGGCGGCGGTCAGGTAGGTGCGGGTTAGATCGACGTGCCCGGCGAGGGTCGCGCGCTGCTGGCCGTCCACCAGGAATCGGACCTCAGTGACGCGAGGCAGGTTGGCGCGCAGGGTGGCGCAGATCGAGAGCACAGTGAGCGTTTCAGTCTCTAGGCCCGAGGGATGATTCGCCGCGAAGGCGGAGGTCAGGTTGACCACGGCCAGCTCCGGGCCGGAATGCCGGTGATCGCCCTGCCCGCCGGCCGGGAGCAGGAAGACCTGGGCGACTCCGTTGGCGCCGCCGGGCACGGGATGAGTTGACCCGGGAGCTGCGTAAAGGGCCAGCAGCCTATTCAGGATGGCGCGGGCGCGATCCCCGGGACTTTGAGGAAGAGGCAGGGACTGGACCTCGGCGGTCAGCGTGTTGTCCGCGTCGTTGGCTGCTTCGAGCGTTGCCGGTTCGGCTGGAGTCACTAGAGGGGCTTGGGTAGGCGCGGAATCCTCGCCGTTCAGCAGGCGCTGGTGGTGGCGTTCGAGCAACTGCCAGAGCACCACGCCCATGACCAGCGAAGCTGCCAGCAATATGAAGAACAGGATGGTTTGATAGCGAGGGATCACAGCCGCGCACCCTCCGAGCGCCACTCGACCAGCGCGGCAGCCAGTGCCTGGGCGACGCGTGCCTGGTAATCGGGATCATCCGGCATGGTTGCTGCGGTATCGCCCTCGCCGCGCTCCGGGGCAATCTCGACAGCGACGGCGGGGCAGGTCATGCTGTCCACCCCGAGCAGTGAGGTTCGGCCAAGCGTCACACTGATTCCGGCTTGTTGCAGCGCGGAGTTCAGCACGCCGGACAGGGCGAGGCTGCGCGTCACCCAGGCGGCCTGGGCGGTCTTCCATGCAGGCATAGGGGTGGACGAGGCCGGAGCCAGCGACGACGTGAAGAGATGAATGCCAAAACCGCTGGTAGAGGCATGCAGGCTGAGGCAGGCTTGCGCCTTGGCATGGTTGGCAATTTCGGCTCGGCGATCCGGAGCGAGCGTGACATCGGATTCGCGCATGGTGACGACCTGAATGCCGCGCGCCGCAAGCAGAGAACGCAGGCGGACACTGAGGGCCAGTGTGATGGCCTTTTCCGGTTGATTGCCGATGTGGCCGCCGGGATCATCGCCACCATGAGCGGCATCAACGATCACGACAAACCGGGCCGAAGGCGCGGCGGGAGCGGGAGGAGCTGGATTAGGCGCGGATTGAGCGGCAGCGCCCACCATCAGGCTTGCCGCCGCAAGTATTGCCAGCGCCACAACCCGCGGGCGCCTGCCGAGAACCCGCTTACTCCAATGCATAGATGGTCAGGCCGCTGAGCAACTTGGGGTAGAAGTCGGTGGACTTCTGCGGCATCACTTCGCCGGCAAAGGCGACTTCGCGCAATTGGTTCATGGATACGGGGTTGGTAAGAAAGGCGACATTAGCCTCGCCGCGGCGCACCTGCTCGATGGCTTCAGTGGCGTCGCGCAGATAGCGGATGTTGGTCTGTTCGCGAACCTTTTCGGCATTCAGACCCAGGAGCCGGTCAAGCACGATGGCGTGCAGGTGAGTCAGGTCAAGCTGGCGCTGGCGTTCGGGCACGGCGGCCAGCGCGGCTGCCGCTTCCGGCCTGGAGCGCAGGAGCAGCGCCCCGGCCGCGGTAACGGCAATGAAGGCCGTTCCCTGCTGGCGGCTGAGCGTTTGAATGCAGTCGGCGGCCTCGCAGGCGCGCAGCGATTCCACGGTGAAGAACTCGGCGGCGGCGGTGGCAAAGGCGGACGGATCGAATCTCTCCAGGCTGTGCACGACGCGATGAGTGGGCAGAATGACCAGACCTTCGGAGTCCATGTTGACGAAGGTCATCATCACCGCGGCTTCGGGATACTCCGGCTGGGGCAGACGGGTGGCGCTGTGCTCGGTCCTGGCTGCTCCTTCGGGGGCCTGTTTCGGAGCGCACTCTTTCGAGTAATTCAAGGCGGTTTCGTAGCGGTGATGGCCGTCGGCGATGATCAGCTTCTTGTCGGCCATGGCCGTGGTGAGCAGGCGGATAACAGCGGGGTCGGAGATGCGCCAGAGGCGGTGCAGCACGCCGTACTCGTCGGTGATTTCAGCTTCGGCGGGACCGCTGCCTTCGTAAAGAATTTTCTCAATGCTCCCAGCGGGGTCAGAGTAGAGCATGAAGATCTGGCCAAAGTGCGCCCGGGTGGCGCGGAGCAGGTTGAGCCGGTCACTTTTGGGCTTGGAGAGGGTCTGCTCGTGGCGGAAGACCACCTGTTCGGAATAATCGTGGAGCTTGCCGAGCGCAATGAAGCCGCGCCGTTCTTTGACCGTATCGCTGCCCGGGACGCGGAAACGCTGCGCATAAGCGAAGATACAAGGATCCTTCTCCTGGACCAGGATGTCCTGCTCGCGCCAGGCGCGGAAATCCCGCGCAGCCCGCGTATAGACATTTTCTCCCCGCTCCGCGTCAAATAATTCAGGCAGCCCCAAAATGATGCGAACCAGATTGTAGGGGCTGCGCTGGTAATAGGCCTGTTGCATGGCCGGAGAGATCTTGTCGTAGGGCTGGGTGACGACGTCGTCCAGCCGGACAGCGGAAGGGTTGTAACGCCAGGCGCGAAACGGATAAATGCGGGCCATTCGAAAGGTCTTGCTCCCCGGTGAAGAGGTGGTCTTCGCGCACGGGAACCCACCCTTGCTCATTCCGGGAAACCGGCGCGCTTAGGCTCGATTGTATCCCAGTG
The DNA here is from genome assembly GCA_021846945.1 of Acidobacteriota bacterium. GTDB lineage: Bacteria > Acidobacteriota > Terriglobia > Terriglobales > Acidobacteriaceae > Telmatobacter. Next base: position 4,565 of record JAJZVZ010000082.1, read on the forward strand.
ACCGCGCGGGCACGGGCTCCAGCTCAAGTGGAAGGGCGTTTGTTGCACGGGAACAACTCAGTCCGTGCTACTATCGCGTTCACAGAAGGATGCTGCGAGATGAAAGCCCTATCTTCACTGCGCATTTCGCCGGTGGGCGGCGAAATTCAACGGTTGCTCTGGCGGTGGATGTGCGGGTTGGCGGCTCTCAGCCTGATTTTGCCCCGGGCTGTGGCCCAGGAAGATCAGCTCAACAAAGTGAATGTGCAGCCCCCGGCGGCTTCTGCGCCCTCGACGAAAGAGCCCAAGGGAGCTGAAGCTCCTCCCGAGACGGGGCCCGGAGCGCTCAAGATTCGCCCCGGTTCATTCATTCGGATGAATGTAGATTTGGTGCTGGTGCCGGTGACGGTAACTGATCCCATGAATCGGCTCGTGACCGGGCTGGAGCAGACTGACTTCAAGATCTACGAAAACAACAAGTTACAGGATATTCGCAGTTTCTCGTGCGATGACGCGCCGGTGTCGATCGGGATCATTTTCGACCTTTCCGGTTCCATGACTTCAAAACTGATGCGGGCCAAGGGCGCGATTCTGCAGTTCGTCAAGACCGCCAACCCGCAGGACGAGTTTTTTGTCATCGGCTTTAATGACCGGCCTGAGTTGATCAACGACTTCACCAACTCGATGGACGAAATCCAATCACGGCTGGTGACCGTGCAGGCCGCCCATCGAACGGCGCTGCTGGACGCCATTTACTATGGACTGATCAAGATGCGGGACGCCCACCATGAGCGAAAAGCGCTGCTGGTTGTGTCCGATGGCGGCGATAACCGCTCCCGGTATACCGAGGGCGAGGTGCGCTCGGCAGTGCGCGAGGCGGATGTCGAGATCTTTTCCATCGGGATCTTCGACCCCTATGCTCCCACACCCGAGGAGCGGGCAGGGCCGGCGTTGCTGTCCGACGTAAGCGAATCGAGCGGTGGACGGATGTTTCGAGTCAATAACGTGGACGAGATGGGCGACATTGCCGAGAAGATTTCCATGGAGCTGCGTAATCAATATGTAATTGGTTACCGGCCCTCGGATCTGACTCGGGACGGCAAGTGGCGTAAAGTGAAGGTAAAGGTAGACCCTCCGCCGGGACTGCCTCCCCTGACCGTCTATGCTCGCACCGGTTACTATGCGCCTTTGCAATGAAGTGATCTTTGCAGTCTTTCTTGCCGGAGCGGCGCTTGCGCTGCCGGCACAGCAGACGACTACCCGCGCGGCTGCCGCGAAGACAGAGCCGCAGCCCGCTCCTTCTTTGATTGAGGACACGGATCCGGTGCGCTCGCCGGACGTGGCAGTGCCCCCGTCCGCGACTGGCGCTCCGTTGCGCAAGAAGGGTGAGGGGTACGTGCTGCGCACCAACGTGGAGGAGGTGGTGCTGAATGCTACCGTTCTCGACGGAACACGCCTGGTCCAGAATCTGAAAGAGGATAATTTCAAGGTCTACGAGGACGGGGTTAAGCAGCGCATTATCAGCTTTCAGCACACGGACCTTCCCGTCTCCATGGGATTGGTGATTGACAACTCCGGTTCCATGTACCGGAAGCGTCCCGCTGTCAACAAAAGCGCGCTCGATCTGGTGATGGCTTCAAACCCGCAGGATCAGGCTTTTGTCGTCAACTTCTCCGATGAAGCGTTTATCGACCAGGACTTCACATCCAACATCGACAAGCTGCGCGAGGGGCTAGCGCATATCGACTCTCGCGGCGGGACCGCGCTCTACGATGCCGTGGTGGCATCGGCAGACAAACTCGCGGCCGATGCCAAGCGGCCCAAGCAGGTTCTCGTTCTGATTACCGACGGCGAGGACAACGCCTCGACCCTGACATTGGAGCAGACCATCCGCCGCGTTCAGCAGCTTTCCGGGCCGGTGATCTACTCGATTGGGCTTCTCTTTGGCGACGAGATGAGCCGGGGCGAGGTACGCCACGCGCGGAGGGCGCTGGAGTTGCTCTCAAGCGAGACCGGTGGCATCGCCTTCTTTCCCAAATCGCTCGATCAAGTGGATGAAATCGCCGCGGAAGTGGCTCGCGACATTCGCAGCCAGTACACCATCGGGTATCGCTCGACCAAGCCGGCTTCTGAGCCGGGTTTCCGGCGTATCGTGGTTACGGCGGAAGCCAAAGGCATGGGCAAGCTCACTGTCCGGACCCGCACTGGCTACTTCCCGAATGTACGCATGGCGAAGTCTCCCGCTGAGCAGGGCGGACAATAGCGTTCAGGATTTGGCGCAAAGATTCACAGCCGCGAAGGCCGTTCAACCGCGGTGTGGGCAGCTTTTCGTGTTGAGGCAATCATCGGCGACGCGCAGCCGCTCCACTGGACGGCCTGCCGCCAGATGTTCCGTAACGATGGCTTTGGCATCTTCGGCATTGACGTTGCCGTACCACACGCCTTCGGGGTAGACCACCATCATCGGGCCGTGCTCGCATTGATCGAGGCAGCCGGACTTGTTAATGCGAATGCTGGCGCCGAGACCCGCTTCCTTTGCCAGCTGCTGTAGTCGTGCGTGCAGATCGCTCTTTCCGTCAACGGTGCAGGAGGGCCGGGGCGCCCCGGCTGGACGGGAGTTATGGCAAACAAAGACATGGCGCTCGAATGCGGGCAAGGTACAAGCCTCCTGCGTGCAGATCGCTCCGGAATACGGATTACTTCCAGAGTAAATCCTTTGGCAGGCCTCGCGATGTTTACAAAATAGGCCGTTGCGGCCGGGCCGAATCTGCGACAATGATGACTTGGCTATGAGAACAGACGATCTCCATTCTCTTAAGGACGACATGGTGGCCTTCATCGAAGGTCACGGTTTACGCCGCGTTCCCGGATATGTGAACGAAGATATTCCCTCGATCCTCTGGGAGGGAAAAGACAATCCCGACGCATGGAAGGATTTTGTGGAGATGGCCAAGCACGCAGGCGCTCCTTTTGTAATCTTCAGCGACATGACGCTGGACCGTGCGGAACTGGATGCTCTTATCGAGGAAGCAGGCGAGCTGAACTTTCCCGATGAGGAAGTTTCGGAGCTGGTTGAGGCCAAGTGGCTGCGCAAGTACACAGGCATGGTGGGCTACATTCAGCTTGGGTTTGTCTACCAGGGGCTCGTCTTTCTGCACGAAACCACAACTGAGTGGTACGAGCGCTATCAAGCGCTGCTCGAAGATATCGAGAGCTTCCACGACATCGTAATTGACGAAGCCAACGAACACGGCGACGAGGAAGAATAAGCGGGTGAACGGCTCTCAGGCGGCCGCGGCCGCGAATCCGGCAAGGGAAGCCGCGGTTCCAGCTTCTCATCTGCCGCGCCAGCGCTGGGTTCTGGCAGAGCATCATCCCGAAGCCGCCGAGGCTCTGGCAAAAGCTGCTCGTCTGCCTCTTGTGCTGGCCGAGTTGTTGATCGCGCGCGGCATTACTCATGCCAGCGAGGCATTCGCCTTTCTCAATCCCGATTCAGATCACCTCCACGACCCGATGCAGATGCTGGGCATGGCGGCGGCTGTGGAGCGAATTGAGCGGGCCATTGCCGCCCGTGAGCCGATCCTGCTCTACGGTGATTACGACGTGGACGGCACCACTGCCGTGGTCCTGCTCAAGACGGCGATTGAGATGCTGAGCGGCGTGGCGCGTTTTCATGTGCCGCATCGGCTTCTGGAGGGCTACGGCCTGCAATCGAGCGTGCTGGAGACGGCTTACGCCGATGGCGTGCGGCTGGTCATCACGGTAGACACCGGCATGCGGGCCTTTGCCGAAGCGGAGACGGCGCAGCGGCTCGGCCTGGATCTGATCATCACCGATCACCACCTGCCCGAGGCCGGCGACGCAATGCCTGTGGCGCTGGCCATTCTCAATCCCAATCAGCCCGGATGCCACTATCCGGAAAAGTCGCTTTGCGGCGCGGCGATTGCGCTCAAGCTGGCTCAGGCGTTGCTGGAGCGGCGCGATCACGCGCGCACGCGAGCGAAAACTCTGCCGAGCTTTTTGAAGATGGCGGCCGTCGCAACCATTGCCGACGCCGTCCCGCTGCGCGGCGAAAACCGCGTCATCGCCGCGCTGGGCCTGCGCGAGCTGCGCAAGCCGGTAGGTGCCGGATTACGCGCCTTATTTGACGCGGCGAATCTCGACCCGGCGGCACGGCAGCTCACCGGCTTCGATGTCGCCTTTCGCCTGGCTCCGCGCATCAACGCTGCCGGGCGCATGCATGTGGCTTCCGACGTAATCGAGCTGTTTCTTACTCGCGATTCCGTGCGCGCGGCGGAGCTGGCGGCGAAGCTGGAGCGGTTAAACCGTGAACGCCGTGACATCGAAGCTGCCGCGCTTGCTGCCATCGAGCAGCGGCTGGCCTGCGACGCGGAGCTGGCAGAGGATCGCCTGCTGGTGGTCGAAGGCGAAGGCTGGCATCGCGGCGTGATCGGGATTCTGGCCTCGCGTGTGGTGGAACGCACCGCCAAGCCTGCGCTTGTGGTGAGCATCGAGGATGGCGTGGCCCACGGGTCGGGGCGCTCGGTGGATGGATTTCCGTTGCTGGAAGCGATCGAGACGTGCGCCGATCTCTTCACGCGCTTCGGCGGCCACGCCTTTGCGGTTGGGTTCGCCTTGCCCGCCGCCGCGCTGCCGGAGCTGAAGCGCCGCCTGCGGCTGCATGCCGCGGAGCATCTGGCGGCGCGCGAGCCCGAACACTTGCTGCGCATTCACGCCGAGCTGCCGCTGGATCGCATCACGCCCGTGCTGGCGGGGTGGCTGCGCAAGCTCGAGCCGTTGGGGCACGGCAATCCCGAGCCGGTCTTCATGGCCCGCAGCGCGCGGCTGGTGGCTCCGCCACGCATCCTTAAGGAGCGGCATCTGCGGCTGGAACTGGCCCAGGAGCCGCACAGTTCTATGGTTGCGGCCTGGGGGCAAGCTCCCGTAACGGCAGGCAGCAGCGGTGCAGTACGCGCCCTGGGCTGGAATCTGGCCTCGCATGCCCTGGCGCTGGGACTCCGCGAGGGTAGCCGCATCGACCTTGCCTACCGCATCCGGGAGAACGACCATCCGGAGTATGGCGGGCTTGAAGTGCAGATCCTGAGCATGGATGTCTCGGGCGCCCGGGAACTCCACCAAGAGCCCGCGGCTGACGCGTAATCCAAGGCTGCGCAAGCGGACTGTGATGTCCATCCGGATCGTCCATGGGCGTTCTTCTGAGCCCGCGGGTGCGGAGCCGCTTCAAGCGCAGAACTCTGAGTCTCTGTGTACACCGGCGGGGGCAATGGGGTATCCTGACGTTTAACTCATGATTTTCTCGCGCGATTACATTGGGTATCTTGCCCGCCGTACAGTAAAGCACCTCATCGACGCCAAGATGATCACCTCCAGCGATTTGAAGGTGACGGAAGAGCGTGTCAATGCGGCCCTGCTCGATGAGCTTTCCCTCGAAGACCGCATCAACGAGGAGGTCCGCGTGATTCTTGACGCGTACTCCGAGGAGATGCGCAAATCCGGCGCGCAATACGCCGAGATGTTCAAGAAGGTGAAAACCGAGCTGGCCAGAAAATACAAGGCGGTGCTATGAGAATCAGCCGCGACAAGCTCAACAAGCTGGCCCACACCGTGGCCGATACGCTGGCCGAGGTGGACGAGGTGGGATTTCTGGAGGACCGGAATACCATCCGTCAGGAGGCGCGCAAGATTCTGGAAGTGCTGATGGACGAAGAAGCCAAGATCGACACGGCGGCCCGGCTCAAGATCGCCAACCAGCGCAAGATCATCCTCGAAGGCTCTCAGGAGTGGGAGATCTTGTACCGCAAGTACTACAATGACGAAGTCCGCAAGCTGGGCATCTGAGAGGCGGCGCAGCCCGAGCCTTTTTTGGCGGAACCTCGGATTTTTGCTAGAGTAAACATGGAGCTTGCTCAGGCAGGCTGATCCCCTTCTTTCAGGTGCGGCGCTATCGTCTAGGGGTTAGGACGTGAGATTCTCAATCTCAAAACCCGGGTTCGATTCCCGGTAGCGCTACCAACCATTTGACGCTAAAGCCCGCAAATTCAGCGGGCTTTTCGTTTGTCCGAAAAATGGCTTAGCGCGTGTTTGGTCACAATAGCGCGTTTCGCGGTACACAGTTTGGTACACAGTGCGCCGACTGGCCCACTGCGCGCGGGACCGCGGAGAGCGCAGCGGATAATCCCCCGGCTTCAACTCTCGCCCTTGCTGCGTTCACGCGCGCAGCCAGCCGTCCCCTCACGGTGTTTTCTTTGCCGGGTGGTATGCAAATGGGCGTCCACGGCTCCAAGGCTTCCCCACGCTCGTCGCGCTGGCGGCTACGCTCTCGGGCAGCTTCGAGCGCTTCTGCAATTCCGGTGCAGTCGAGGGGTTTATCCCAGTCGTTCTCCGCTTCGCTCTCCTGGCGAGCAGCCACCAGAGCACGCGCAGCGGCCCTAGACTGCGGCGAGCGCAGCGGGAAGCACCCCAAACCCCTCCCCGCCGCTGTTGCGGGCAGGAATGGCCTTCCTGTGCGTTCTGTGCGGGTTTCTGTCATTCGGGACTGTCACCCTCTGTTGCGCCCACGGTTGCCGCCTCAAACCACTTCGGAAGCGTTCCACTCTGCGCGTATTCTTCAAGCTCCGCCGTGCTCATGCGGTCAAAAAGATCATTCAGGCTGACTTGCTCTGTGCGGTCAATCCACTGACCGGCAGCATTGATCTTGCTGTATGCCTGAACAGCCGCCACAACTGCGCTGGCGGTCACGTCCACTTCGCCCGCCTTTTCGATGATTCGCTCCAAGGCCGCCCGGATGTTGCGCTGGCGTTTGGCAAACAGCCCAAGCGCGTGCGCGTGCCGGTAGACGCTGGCCCGGTCTGCCAGCCCGAAATCCTCAGCGATGGCCGCCGGGGAGCGCCAGCCAATGAAGGCACCTTCGATTTCTTCTCTTTGCGAGTGAGCGCAGATGGAGCAATTCCGCTGGTGCCTTCCAAGGCTCACCACCCCGCCCGCCGTGCGCGTTTGGCTCATGCAGCTATTGTGGTCCGCGTGGCGCTCCACCGCAAGGACCGCAACGGTGATGGGAACTGCCTGTGCCGCAGCCCTCTGGCACCGCAGCAGTATACTTTCTGCGTGAATTCGTTGGCATCATCGGAGGTACACAGGCTGCTGAGAACCCTACCAAGAGAGCCAAGATCAGAGGAAACCATGCTTTTGAGCGTTCAAGTTGACAGAGTTGACATTTCCTTCAGCACACGGAAAGACGGGGCGCGAGTTTCCTTGCGGCTAGATTGTTTGCCTGCGGAAGGTGCCAGAGCCTTGAAGGTTGGTCAAGAGTATGAGTTTTCCGCGATGGCAGCTCAGATGAAACGAGCAAAGCAAGAGAAGCGAAAACCATCCGGGAGACTAGAGAAGCTGGCTCTTGAAATTGGGCTGAAGGAGAGTTTGAGTCTTGGAGTATTGCTGAAGCCGAAAGACCTTCTCACGCCACGAGACATCGAGCTAGTCTGCCTATCCGAATCTGCGATTGGATATTTGGGATTCTTCCCTCAATATGAGAGTAATGAAACCCATCACCTTAATCTGGCGTGCTTGGAAGCGCACCTCTTCGTTCGCGATGAGCTTATAGAAATGATCTCTGGCTTACTGAAATCGAGAAACCAGACAGAAAAGGCGTCTACCCCAATATGGGCACGGCTTGCGATAGGTCGGGAGAGTAGCTTGCAGGACGATGGCTACAGTGCGGTATGGAAGATCGAAGATTCGACTAAACCATCTTACCTAAATGTCTACGATATCGACTTGGGTTTCGCGCTCGCTTGATGTATGAAGGGTTTTCTGAAGGATGCACGGAAGCTGACACCCTATCCAAATCCCACGCAGGGCACAAGGTACGCGCTAGAATCTGTACTATGCCGGATAGCCTTCGGCTGATCCCCGAGGGCGACAAAGCGGGACGCCTTCCCGTCCCGCTTTCCAGTTTTCTCTGAGTCGGGAAGCTCATGGAAGGGTGACAATGCACAAGCCTGTTTCTCGCCCGCCGGATAGCTCCGATGCGGATCACCTCGAATGGCAGCGTGAATTTGAGGCCAAACGGAGACGAGTGTTAAAAGCCACCTATGTTGAAAATGGGCTTTCAGAATTGGCGCGCAAAGGCGCAGATAAAGACAAACTGCTATCTATGCTCGTCCTTTCATGCCCAGACAGCGAACCGGAACCGATGCGCCGCGACGTGAAACAGCGAATTAAGAGCTTGCGTTCCCAGGCGAAAAAGCTGGAAACCGCTGCCGCCGAGTTGGAATCAAGCTTTGCCTCTGACCTAGCATTCGCAGAAACATGGAAATTCCTCTTGTTTCCGGCCACATTCGAGCGCGCGCCAGATTTTGCAAAGCAGCGCACGGCGTTAAAGTTGCAGTGCGATGGCATTCGCAAACTATCACGGGCGCTGAAGGGAGAGGCTTCCACCCTTGCACGGCTCTTAAAGCACTATCCCCGTCTGAACGATAAGGCTTTCCTTGGTGCTGTCCTACGATACGTTCTGAATTCGACCGGCCACCATCATTTCAGACTTCTTGCTTCACTGCTCACTGCCGCCCATCAAGAGCTTGGCGTAGATGTGGATTATAGGGACGTGAACTTGAAACAGACTTATCAGCGAGCGAAGCACAATCCTTTCGACACATCGGGAATGCTCGGTCGTATGAACGGGACAATTCGACATCGAAAAATCGGTGAGCGATTGTCCCATTGAATCCTTCTATCTTGGGGCATCCTAACATTGAAAGCGCTACACAGCGCTTGAAAGCGCAAAGGAGAGTTTCCCGCCATGATTGACCATCAGGACACGCTTACCCCGAAACAAGCTGGAAAATACCTTGGCATCAGCGAGGGTGCGCTGAGGCTCTGGCGCGCCGAATGCAAAGGCCCGCGCTATTTTCGCGCTGGAGAGAAGCTGGTGCGGTATCGCCGCGCCGATCTGGATTCGTGGATTGAAGCCCGCTTGAGCGCTCCGGCGGTTGAAGCCCAGTGAGACGTCAAAAGTGAAAGGCCGCTAAGTGTCGCCACACTTGCGGCCCATTCCGTTCACCCCGAGGCAGAATACCTGGGGCAACTCTCATATCGCCACTGTACGCTGCCTCACATCTCCGCACAAGCGGAAAGTGAGGGCGCTTGCCTAAGAAGCCGCATGAGACAGTACCAAAGGAATGGGGACCGATCTCGCAGCAAATCGACTCGGCTCTTCGCGCAGTAGAACGGCGCAATCCAGATGAAGTGTTGCCCACAGCCATGTTTGTGTTTGTGAGAGAGATGATGTGCTACCCGTGGAGCGGCATATACCGCGAAGACCCAGACCGGGTTGCCGATGTTGTCGAGCGGCTCTGGTCGCATTTTCGCAATGGGGAATCTTTCTGGGATGCCTGGGAACGATACGACGACGAGTATCACGCCGACGCTCGCGGACTCTTTGTCCGCGTTTGGCTCCAGATGCGCTGTCCGCCGGGAGCTGACCCCCTACTGACTGCGGGAGCGTTTGCCGAGCAGACGCCAATGACGCTCCATTTCAAGGCTCCGATGCTGGACAACCCGGATTATCGGCGGCTGTTGAGTATCTGCTACCACCTGCAGAAACTGATGGCACCCAAGCCGGTTGCCTTGCCGCAAGACCGGCTTGCAAAAATAGTTGGCAAGACTCAACAGACGATTAGCGGGTATCTTGCACTGGCGGAACGATCTGGAATCATCAAGAAAGTTTCGCGCCACAATTTCAAAGCTAATCTTGCGGCGAAATTCTACGTTGCCATTGATTTGTTCACACCAGTTGTGTAACTCACTCCATTGGTAATAGGGCTCGTAGGGTTTTGAGGGCTGATAGGGGTATGAAGGCTTCTAGGGCTTCGATGGCTGACAGGATTCTCACCGGCTCTGACTGGCTCTGACCGGTTCTTAGGGCTTGAGAAGAAAAATACTGGCTGCCCATCCACGATTGGAAAAGACTCAACAAATTATCCTTTACAACCTATCACGTTAGGTTTATATTCTCAGATATGAAATGTCCGGTCCACAAAGTCGAGCTTATCTGCTACTGCCCCGCTTGCCGGGGGGAAGTGACCAGCAAGCGCAAGGCCGCATCTTCCCGCGAGAATGGCAAACTGGGCGGACGGCCCAAAGGCAGCAAGAACCAACCGAAATCGCAAGCTGGAAAGGGGAAGGCATGATCTACAAGCGCGGCAAAGCTTACTCGTACAACTTCCGCTGGTCCATTCGGCATGAGGATGGGACGGTAGAGAACTTTCGCATCCGGCAATCCGCCAAGACGCACAAGCGGAAAGAGGCTGAGGATGCGGAAAACGAACACAAGCGGGCGCTGCGGCTTGGCGAGATTCACCCTAACGACCCTTGGCCGAAACCGAAGGCAAGCGCTCCGCCAGTGTTCCGCACGTTCGCCAAAGAATTCCTGCAATTTTGCAGTACCCACACAAAGCCCGGGACGCACACGTTCTACGATGTGTGCCTTGAGCGGCTTTTGACGTTCGCTGCTATCGCAGATGCCACGCTGGACGCGATTACAGGCGAAACGGTAAGCCGGTACGCTCGCCATCGGCAGGAAGTGGCGAAGAATTCCGTTATCACCGTGAACGCCGATCTGCGGACGTTGCGGCGGATGCTGAAACTGGCCGTGGAGTGGGGCAAGCTGGACCGCGCGCCCGCCATTCACGAATTGCCGCAACCCAAAGGCCGTGACCGCGTGGTGAGCTTTGAGGAAGAGGCGCTGTATATGGCGAAGGCTTCCGACAATCTCCGCGATGCAACGATTCTGGCCGTCGATACCGGCTTGCGCCCAAACAGCGAACTATTTCCGCTCAAATGGGCGGATGTGGACTTGGCTGCGAGCGCAGAATGCCCTCATGGCGCAATCCACGTTCGCCAGGGCAAGACGGACAGCGCCCAGCGAAGCCTTCCCCTCACCCCGCGTGCTGCGGACGTTCTACAGCGCCGCAAGACGGCGGCAGAGGCAAAGCCCAAACCGTCACCGTTTGTGTTCGCTGGCGCTGGCATGAAGGGGCATATCGTGTCCATGCAGCACCCGCACGAAGAGGCAATTGCGGATGCGGGCTTGGCGAGCTTTGAATTCTACTGCTGGCGTCACACGTTCGGCACCCGCGCGGCACAGTCCGGCATGGACCGATTCACGCTGGCCCGCCTGATGGGGCATAGCTCGCCCACCGTGGCCGCCCGGTATTACATCCACGTCACAGAGACACACGTTGCCGCCGGGTTCGGGAAGTTTGTCGAATACCAGACTCGGAACGTTGCAGAGGGATTGGCCGCCGCATTCCCGCAAGCGAGCGAAGCGGTCCAATAAGGCGAATTCTTCTGAATCCGGTACACACGGCGGTACACAGTTTGGTCACAATTGGCTGTAAGTAATTGAAAGCGCTAACTAGGTTGTTAGATTCTCAATCTCAAAACCCGGGTTCGATTCCCGGTAGCGCTACCAATCCTCCTTCCGCTGTGGTTCGGCATAGTTCTTCTAAAATGCTAAATCATTGAAAATTTGGGAATTTTAGTGCTCTGCAGTTCGCCGGGAGCCGTTGCCTTCCGCCCCAAATGTGAGTAATAATATGAGCAACATTCTCAGCCTCAAAATGAGTTGCTCACATGCCAGCGAAAGATCTGCTTTCCGCGTTCGAAGTCGAAAATGCCAAACCTGGGCAGAAACCAAGCAAATTTCTTGCTAAGAACGGTGATTTAGCCAAATCAAAAACTCCGGTTCCTGTCGACAAAGACTACAGCTTGCCTGATGGTGCAGGCCTTCATCTGGTCGTTACCGCTTCCGGTTGTAAATGGTGGCATTTCCGGTATCGCTTCGCTGGTAAGCCCAAGAAAATCTCCTTGGGCGTGTTTCCCGACGTCACTTTGGCGGAGGCGCGAAAACGCCGCGATGATGCTCGCCGGGACGTTGCGAATGGAGTTGACCCCAGCCAGAAGCGTCAGGACGAGAAGGATTCAACTGCCAGACAGCAACAGCAAACATTCGAGGTCATCACTGAAGAATGGTTTAAGGAGAATTATTCCAAGGGCTCCGAAGCTCACGCGAAGAGAGTTTATGCGCGATTTACGAATGATCTCTTCCCAACCTTGGGTGTGCGCCCCATTGCCAAAATCACTCGGGAAGAGATTCGAGCAGCAATTAAGCAAATCGAAAAGCGCGGGTGTCTTGAGCAAGCAAGAAGAACCCTGAGCAGCTGTTGCGAAGTGCTTCGTTACGCCAAATCTCATGGCTATATTTCGGATGACGCCTCAGTCGACCTCATTCTGGAAGTAGATACGCCGAGCAAAAGTCACTTCGCAGCCATCACTAAGGGCGAACTTGCTGCACCACTGCTCCGCGCAATCTGGGGATATGAGGGAACCGCTGTTGTCCAGAGCGCTCTCCGACTGGCGCCACTTCTTTTCTGCCGACCAGGTGAACTTCGCACAATGGAGTGGTCTGCTCTCAACGTGGAAAAGCGAGAATGGCTTTTGCCTCTCGAGAAGGATCAGAGTCGTGAGAAACTGCGGGCCCGCAGTGAAAAGGTGGACTCGCATCTGATAGTCCCGCTTGCTCCTCAGGTTTGCACAATTCTAGAACGACTCAGACCGTTAACGGGCGATGGGCGGTATGTCTTCCCGAGCATACGCACCAGCTCCCGTCCAATGAGCGATGGCACAATCAACGCGGCATTACGAGCTGTAGGCTACTCTCAGGAGCAACACACAGGTCACGGGTTTCGCGCCATGGCCCGCACGATGCTGGCTGATGAACTCAAAATCCAGGAGAATCTCATCGAGCATGAGTTGGGACATGTTGTGCGGTTTCCGAACGGACGCGCCTACGACAGAGCCTCCTATCTTCAGGAGCGTGACCTGATGATGAGGGTCTGGGCCGATTATCTTGACGACCTTCGTGCTGGAAAACCGGCAAAAGGATCGAGGACGACGCGGCTCGAAGATGTCAGGACCATCATGAGGAGTGAATATTATTGACGATGCATGAAAGCAGCTTCGACCAGCCTTAAAGGATTACCAGATTTTCAGACGTGTGGATCGAAAAGCTTCATCTTTCCTTCCCGGTTTGAGAAATGGGGCTCAGAAATGGCCATACGCTACAACCGCCATCGCTTGAGTTTTGGCGGTCTTCGTCGCGCGCGAAGGTGCCGAATACCCACTCGTTTATGCATGCCATAATCATGCGTATGACCGATCCGGCATCAGCATACTCGAAAGGCTGTTTGGGGACCAATCCAAGTTCGGTTCAAACACTTGCCTGGTTGTTGTCGGGCACGGTGGGCCATGAAAGGTGCCGTGCGTTTAAAGCGTTGCGAATGATCTCTCCTTCCGGGTGCTGATAGACCATGGCGCTTCTTACGTCACCGTGGCCCATTGCATTCATCACAGCTTTCAGATTTCCGGTCTTCGCCAGCACGAAGCTGCCGAAGTCATGGCGCGCACAGTAGAGGACAAGTTCGCGGGGCAGCCCAGCGGCTTGCCTTGCCCGCGCCCATTGCCGGTACACCATCCCTTCCCCAATGTGCTTTCCCTTGTAGCGCGACATCCACACCCAGCCCTCGTTCCGCCCCGCACAGCGTGCCTCAAGAATCTGCTTCACTCGGCTGCTCATGGGGATGCAGCGCCGGCCGGATACCGTTTTGCTGTCCGGTGTGAAGATCGTCACAGCATCGAAGTCCACGTTCTCCACCCGCATGCAGTAGAGTTCGCGGGCGTTGCGCATTCCGGTGTCGCGCATCACCACGATGATATCCTTGAGCGGCTGGTCGGCTACCGCCAACAGCCTCCTTTCCGCGTCGTCGTTCAGGCGGAGCGACCGCCCGCGTTCCTTGAAGAGCGCAAACTCTGGAACCTCAAAGATTCGCTTACCCTCCTTGGCTTTGGAATACATCCTCCGCAGCGTCCGCAGGGCGTTGTTGCCGTTCGAGGCCGATCCGGGAAACCGTAGCTTCTCGATCTCGTCTCTGGTGACCTGGTCCATGCGCATTCCGGCGATCTTCGTTTGCTCCAACAGTCGCCAGCCGTTCCGGTAATAGCGGCGGGTGTCGGACTCGAGCCGCCCCGCTTCCACCCATTGAAGGAAATTCTTCGCGTATTCGCGAAGCGTGGGCGGCTTCCTGTCGAGCGGGTCGCTGCCCTTAATCGCAGCAGCGAGTTTGAGAGCGGCAGCCTTTGCCGCTCTCGTTTCGTTGGTCTCCTTGGTCGACCCGCGGTAGCGCCGGCCGCGCACTGTGAAGTCATACCAATAATCAGGGGAATCGCATTTGGAATTAGGCTGAACCATGGGTGACACTTCCGGCGTGAGGTTGCCAAAGGCGATCTTTGCAGGAGGGTTCGAACCATGTCCTGCGATGAGACTTTGGATGAGTTTTCTGGGTGCTGGGAGGGGCTGGAAGACCCGCGCAGCGGCAACGCCGGTCTGCATGACTTTTATGAGCTTCTAATAATTGCGTTGTGCACTGTGCTCTGCGGTGGCCAGGGCGCGGTGGACATGGCGCTGTTCGCGAAGGCGAAAGAGCCGTTTCTGCGCAGCTTTCTCAAACTGGAGAACGGCGTGCCCAGCCACGATACCTTCAGCCGGCTGTTTCGCAATCTCGACCCGGAGCAGTTCCGCGCTTCGTTTCAGCGGTTCATGACGCAGTTTTCCCATCGCTGCCAGGGGGTTGTGGCCATCGATGGGAAGGTCTTGCGCCGCTCGTTCGATCGCGCCAGCGGCAAATCGGCCTTGCACATGGTCAGCGCGCGGGGATGCGAGCAGCGTCTGGTGCTGGCGCAGATGGCCACCGATGCCAAGTCGAACGAGATCACCGCGGTGCCCAAATTGCTGGAGATGCTGATGCTGAAAGGCACCATCGTGACCGCTGATGCGCTCAACTGCCAGCGCGCCATTGCGCAGCAGATCGTGGATCAGGATGGCGACTACGCGCTGGCCCTGAAGGGTAATCAGGGCACGCTGCATGATGATGTCGTCCTGATGCTGAATAATTTAGAGTCCCCAGTTGCCTCAACCGCGCCTTTAGCCGATGCCGATTTCG
>JAJZVZ010000083.1 GCA_021846945.1 Acidobacteriota bacterium
TGAAGGGTAATCAGGGCACGCTGCATGATGATGTCGTCCTGCTGCTCGACGATCCGGAGTGCCAAGCCGCCACCGCCGCGCCCGTCGTCGAGGCCGATCACGGGCGGATCGAAACCCGCACGGCGACGGTTTCCATGGATATCGACTGGCTGCAAAAGCAGCATCAATGGCCGGGCTTGACGGCCATCGGCAAGGTAGTTCGGACACGCGAAACGCCCGACAACACCACAACCGAAACTGCCTATTACCTGCTCAGCGCGGCGTTGTCGCCAGAACGGTTCAACACAGTTGTCCGCCAGCACTGGGGCGTGGAGAATCGCCTGCACTGGCGGCTTGACGTGGTCATGAACGAAGACCAGGACCGAACTCGCCTGGGAAATGGACCCCACAACCTCGCCGTGCTCAGACATATGGCGCTCAACGCCATGCAGAAGGAGGGATCAAAAGGCTCTCTGCGCGGGAAGTTCAAACGGGCCGGTTGGGACGATGCCTATCTCACCAGCCTCCTCGCCCTGTTCTGAAATGCGATTGCCCTGTACCAGTAATACTTCGACTTGCTTTTTCTGAAAAGTTTCACGAGACACCTCCAAGCAGCCCGCACGGAAGCAACTCGTGTGTTCCGCCGAATGGATCCGAGCGGAACAACAACATCGTACATCGCCTTGGTTCTCGATCCCAATTCAGCCTGGGAGCAGCCTCATCCCCGCCAGTGACGGGTCTGGACAAACACCTCTGGACCATGTACGCTTTTAATAAGTACGCGAGGAGAGATCATGCCTAGAGTGGCCGTAGATGACAACCCACGAATGAATCTCCGGCTGCGGCCTGAGCAAAAGGCTACCCTGGTGCGCGCTGCGGCGTTGAGGCACACGGACCTGACGGAGTTTGTTCTTCAGCCTGCCTTGCGTGAGGCAAAGGCGGTGATCGAGGAGTCGGAACGAATCGTACTGTCGGAGCGGGACAGCCTTATGGTGCTGAACTTGCTCGAAAATCCACCAGCACCGAATGCCAAGCTGCGGGCGGCCATTGCCGCAATGCCAAAGCCCACGCGGAAACGGAGATGAGCACCCCCGGCTGGCACGAAGAGCCTATCTCTAAGAAGCATGATCGGAAGTCTTTCGATTGCGGCGACCCGGCCATGAATGACTTCTTCGAGCGTTACGCCCGCCAGAGCCATGAATCCGGCGCCGCAAAGACCTTTCTTGCAATTGATAGCGCAGACAACAAAAGCATTCTTGGTTTCTACAGCCTGGCTCCGGGCGCTCTGGCATACGCTGAAACGCCGGAGGCCATTCGCCGTGGCCTCGCCCGGCACGATGTGCCTGGGTTCCGGCTCGCGCGCATTGCTACAGACCTGCGTTGCCAGGGCCAAGGTGTCGGTGGCCAACTCCTCGCCGCCGCCGCGCGGCGCTGCCTGCGCGCAGCGGCTGAAGTCGGCGGCGTTGTGCTCATTATCGATGCGAAGAACGATCGCGCTGCCCGATGGTACGCCAGTTACGGTGCTGTGCCTTTGAACGACAAGCCTCTGACGCTCGTTATGTCCCTCGCCTCGTTTGCCGCCGACCTGAAGGCCGCAGGACAATTATGAGCGACAATCGAGCGGCTCATTGCACGGCTTCTCGGGAATCTTACATAGATCAATGTGCGCAGATTGATTCGATGATTGCCGCTGACTTCGCGAAACACCCGACCGGGAGTGCGACGGCTGGCGTCGTTCTTGGTAACCAACTCATCTGGACGAAGAGCTACGGCGATGCCGACATGGAGAAGCATGTACCTGCGGACAGAGAAACCATCTATCGCATCGGTTCCATCACCAAGATGTTTACCGCTGTGATGCTGGAGCAGTTGGTAGACGCCGGCAAGGTTCATTTCACCGATCCAGTGGACAGGTATTTTCCCGAGATCGACACGGTTCAGGGGAAATTTCCGTGGGCGCCTCCCGTAACGTTCTTTGAGCTGGCAACCCACACATCAGGGATGGGACGGGAGCCGGACAACACGGCCGAGTATGTGAAGGGCGCTGTGGCCGATTGGGAAAAGACTCTGATTGCGGCGCTTCCGCATACCCACTTCATCTTCGAGCCGGGTACGCATTTTTCGTATTCCAATATCGGATATGCCACGCTGGGCGCAGCTCTGGCTCGCGTGGCGGGTGAGCCGTATCTCGAATATGTCCCCAGGCACATCTTCACCCCGCTCGGCATGACACACAGCTCACTTGTTCTCACTCCGCAGATGGCGGCGCATTTGTCCAAAGGATATGTACTTGAGCGGGGCAAGGTCGACTCCGAGACACCGCTCAGGGAAAACGAGAATGGACGTGGCTACAAGGTCCCCAATGGGGCCATCTACACAACGGTCGGAGACATGGCGCACTTTGCGGCGTTCCTTATGGGAGACGGACCGGACAGCGAGCTGAAGAAGAGCACACTGGACGCCGATTTAACGCGGATGGCAATTCAGTCGAATTTCCAACTCGCTTCGGGCTACGGACTCGGAACTTTCGTGATACACCGCGATAAGTACACCGCCTTCGGACACGGGGGCGACGTGGCTGGATATCAGGCAGTGTTGTACATGAACCGAGATGCGAACGTGGGAGTGATTATGTTCGCGAACTCAATCGGGCTTGGCGCCGTGAATACAGATGGTCTCGCATTAAGGGCCCTCGACATTCTGTCGAAATAATGTGGGGTCCTACATCGCGGTGAGCGCGGCGTCCGCCATCATCGGCCAGGACCTCGGTCCGTCTTCATTCCGCACGCAGCGCCACGATGGGATCAACCCGTGCCGCGCGGCGGGCGGGGATGTAGGCCGCCAGCAGACCACTCGCGCAAAGCAGCGCGCCTGCAGCCGCCAGCGTCCGGCCGTCGTGTGCACTTACGCCGTAGAGATAGCTGCGCACAAATCGCGCAGTGAGCCACGCAAGCCCGCCACCTGCTGCCACGCCAATCAGCAGCATCGCGCCGGCCTGCCGCATTACCAGCCACAGAAGATTACCGCGCGGCGCGCCCAACGCGATGCGCACGCCCATCTCGCGCGTGCGTTGCGCCACGACCCAGGCAAGCAGTCCGTAGAGGCCGGCGATCGAAAGCAGCAATGCCGAGCCCCCGAAGATTTCGAGCAGATGAGCGGCCAGCCGCTGGCTGCCGTAGGAATCCTCCACTATCTGATTCATGGTGTCGAAAGTGGCGTGGGCAAACTCCGGATTTGCGTGGCGAAGAATCTGGCGCAATTCCGGAATCATGGCATCAGGTGCGCGCGCCGTCCGCAAGGCAAGGTCTATGGCAGTTGTGGACGGTTCATACTCGTAGCTCCCCGGCGAAATTTGGGGAAGGCAAACTTCGACCTCCGGCTGCGAGGGCTCGCCGATCTCGGCCTGGCGCTGGTTGTCAACGATTCCGACGACCACGAATGGGACATTCTTCTTGAGCCTGAAGTTGAACAGGTCTTTGCCGATGAGGGAAGCCGGATCATGCCTGTCGGGGGCGTAGAGGCTAGCAAAGGCCCGGTTGACCACTACCACGGGCTGCGAGTTTGCTGTGTCCTGCTTGTTGAAGAAGCGCCCGGCTAACATCTTGAAGCCGAAGGTCCGCTGAATGTCCGGACTGACCAGCTTGAGCACGGCAGCGATCCGCTTGCCATTTGCCGTCAATTGAAGGTGGATGTTGAATGTATGGCTGAGGGGGACAGTGGACATGAGTCCCGCGGCTTCAACGCCGTGCAAGTGCTGTACCCGGTCGAGCAGTGGTTGATAGAGGTTGACGACCAGGTTTTGGCCCGAATATTGGTAGGAAGGGATGGCGAGATGGGCAACCAGGATGTGGTCGGTGCGATAGCCCAACGGCACACGGCGCAGCGCGTAAACGGTGCGCAACAGCAGGCCGCAAGAGGCCAGCAGCGTGAGCGATAGCGCCACCTCAATCACAACCAGCGAGCTTCGCATGCGGTTATGGCGCCGCCCGCTTCCTGACTGTGGCCCTCCCTGCTTCAACGCCGGCTCAATGGGAGCACGAACCGCCAGGAACGCCGGCCACGCCGAAGAAGCCAGTGCGGTGAGAACCGTAAGGCCACACAACACCGCCAGAATTGTGACATTCACGTGCGTGGAAAGATCGACGTGGAGTTGGGCCGGTTTGACGCTTCGAACGAGGCGTACGGCGCTCAGCGCCAAGCCCGTTCCCAGCAGCGCGGCCACGCCGCTCAAAACCAGGCCTTCCACCAGGAACTGCTGCACGATCCGTGAGCGGCTAGCGCCCAATGCGCCCCGCATGGCGATCTCCCGCTGCCGGGCTGCGCCGCGCGCCAACAGCAGACTGGTTGCGTTCACGCAGGCGATCAACCACAGAACACCGGCCGCTGCAAACAACGCCAGCAGCCCTTCCTTCAGGTTCGCGGCCACCAGTGAGCCGGCATAGGACTCGACCACCACATCAGAACGCTCCTTACGAAGACGCGGGTCGGTATAAGCAGGCGCGATGCGCCGTTGAATCGTACTCATTTCTGCCGCGGCGGTCTTGATGCTGGTGCTACGCCGAAGCCGTGCGACAACCGAATACGGTGCCCAAGCGCGCGTCGTGTCGCTATTGCTCAGCCCGATCGTGGTCCACACCTTTGGGGCAGAAGAAGCAAAGGCAAAAGAGGAATCGAACGGAAAGTCAAGGCCCGGCGGCATCACGCCAACCACGACATACGATTTTCTGTTGATGCGCACGCTTTTGCCCACAATCGCCCGGTCGGCGCCGTAGGCCTCTTTCCACGCGGCGTCGCTCAGAATGACCGTCCCCGCATTCTTGCCAGTCTCGGCTCCGACCGGCTCCTGTAAGAAATCTCGGCCCAGGGCAGGCTCGATGCCGAGCGTAGCAAACAGATTCGGGCTCACCGCCAGGCCGTCAACCTGCATGGTCCCGCTAGTTCCCTCCAGAAAATTCGGTCCACTCATCGGTTCCGAGAAGGCGACCTGGCTGAACGAGTGGTTCTGTAACCCCCACTGCTCAATATCGAGCCACGGCACGCCCCAATCCGGCTTTGCGTCCTTCGCGCCGCGTTCCCGGATCAGAACCAGCCGTCCCGCATCGCGAAAGGGCAGTGGCCGCAGCAGCACGTGGTCCACAACAGTGAACATCGCCGCCGCCGCGCCGATCCCCAACGCCAGCGTGCCAATCACCGTAACCGCAAACCCTGGCGAACGGCGCATCTGGCGGAATGCATAGCCCAGGTCCTGCAGCAGCCGTTCCGGCCAAAGCCATCCCCACGTCTGGCGCGTCACGTCTTCGATGAGCGGCACATTGCCCAGCTCGCGCAAGGCTGCCTGCCTGGCGGCCTGCTCGGATTCGCCGCGGTCTACGCGATCGGCGATGGCCATCTGCAGGTGGGCGTCGATTTCCTCCTGCAGCTCCGCTTTCCGCCGTCCGAATCTCCAGAACCGGCTCATGCCTCACCCTTCTTCGGCCCGCCACGCATCACCGCGCCAATCGCTTCGACCATCTGGTCCCACCGACTCGCCTCCGAGACCAACTGTTTCTTGCCGCTCGCCGTGATGCGATAGTAGCGGGCGCGCTGCTTGCTCTCTGTCTGTTTCCATTCGGAGCGCACCCAGCCTTGTCTCTCCAAACGATGCAACGCGGGGTAGAGTGACCCAGTTTCGACTTGAAGCACATCTCCGGAGTTCAGCCGTAGCGCCTGAACGATGCCGTAACCATGCTGCGGTCCCCACTGCAGTGTTTGCAGGATCAGCATGTCAAGGGTACCCTGCAGCAGCTCTACCCGGTTTTGATATTGCTGTGTGCGCGGTTTCATAGGACGTAGACATCCTACTGCTAAAACCGGTAGAAAGTCTACTCCCATTCAGATCAGCCGGAACACCTCGTAATCCGTCCGAGGGGAGACCCAGGATTCCAATCGAAGCGGCGTTTCCGGGTTTTCCGATGCAAATAACCAAGCGTTCTCCTGGCTTGGTACCAGCGTCATCCATTCACGCAACAATGCCGCAGTCGCTGGTGGCACTGCCACGATCCGTTTGGACGAGTCCGTCTTCGGAGCATCGATCTCTCCAGCATAGACACGCTGCTCAATGACAACGCGAGTAGTTTCCTGATCGTCAGAGTGCGGTACAGCGAGATTGCGGGACTCCAGTGGAGGGATGTGGGTCGGGAAAGCAGTTGCATCCACATAGAGCAGCGGTGGATTCGAGGCAACGTGGATGAGCCCAAGACGAAAGCATCCAAAGCTGCCGTTGCAATCTCCGACGTGTGCGCCGCTTACTTGGCAGCGTGGCGGCGGGAGACGAAGTGCGGCAAGGACACGGATTGGGTTTTTGCCAGTGACCGGAGCAAGAGCAAGACGCCACGGGCCGGAAACATGCTGGTCCGTAGCTATCTGTATCCGGCTGCGGTCAAGGCGGGGGTTCTCACGACCGCCAACATCATGGTGAAGAAGCTGGACAAGAAGACAGGAAAGGAGGTTGAGGTTGAAAAGGTCATCAGAGCCTGCAGCACAACCACAAGAGGGCGCGGAAGTTGAACGAAGAATGCTTGCCTATTTCGTGATGTTGATTGCCGCCGAAAGGCGAATATCGCTCGACGACGCGCCTATTGCAAAACGGTAGCGGCCGGGAACAACCTTGAATCCGTGCTGCACTATATCCCAATAGCCTAAGCTGCTCCTATCTACCGTCATCTGCACAGTGCGCGTTTCTCCCGGCGCCAGCGGCACGCGGGCAAAGGCTTTCAGTTCGCGGACAGGACGCCTTACAGGAGATGGTGGCGGCGCCACGTAAAGCTGCACGATCTCCGCGCCACTGCGCGTCGATGTGTTGGTCACCCGCAGAGAAACCTGCACGGCATCGCCTTCCCGGGCAACCCGCAGGTGGCTGTATCGAAATGTAGAGTAGCTGAGTCCGTAGCCGAACGGAAACTCCGGTTGGACATGGTAAGTATCGTAGTATCGATAGCCAACAAAGACACCCTCTTTAAAGTTGACGTTCTTCAGATCCTGCGTGCCAATCGCACGTGAGGGTGCGTCCTGCAGGCGCTTCGGCCAGGAAAAGCTGAGCTTGCCTGAAGGGTTTACTTTGCCGAACAGCGCTTCTGCAATAGCAGTGCCGCCTTCCATGCCTGGATAGAAGGCATCCAGAACCGCAGGCACACTGCTGAGCCAATCCATGGTGAACGGCGATCCATGGACAAGCACGACCACGGTCTTCGGATTGTAGGCGCGCAGCCGCTCAATAATGGCTTGCTGAGCAGCGGGGAAATCCATGTTCAGGCGGTCTTCTCCCTCGGTATCGAGGGCATTGTCCCAACCCCCGACGAAAATGACAGCATCCGCCGCACGCAGCTTGCCGGCGATGGCACCCAGCACCTTGTCGGCCTGATCCTTGGCTGCTGGATGCGCCCACTCCAGACGAATCGAGGCGTCATCCTGAAATTGGTGGTTGTAACTGACGCGGATCGGGTAGACCTGGCCCGCCTTCAGGTAGACGGTCGCTGTCTGGCTTTGAACCGTACCCTTACTGCTGACATAGATCACAGGCAGGTGATTGACGCGCAGCCGCGATTCGCCCTCGGCAGACAAGCGGAAGGTATAGTAGCCTGTCTGGTCGGGAATGAGCCTTCCCTCGTAGTTGGCGTGAAACCTTTCGGAATGAAGAGTCGCGGGATCCGGCGAGCGCATCTCCCAGGCGAAATCGAGCGTCGGCTCAACGCGCTCAAGGGCCGGAGCGGCATCTCCGTTATTGAAATACTGCGCGGCAAGGCCTCGCTTGCCATGCACCGGCTGCCAATTCTGCGGGCCGATCGGCTCAAATACTCCAGCCTCTGGAATATTGAGGTACTCAACCTGCACCTTGTTTGCCAGCAGCTTCTGGATACCTTCTAGCGGCGTGATCTCGAACGGAGGTCCGACACCCGAACTTCCCCCGATGCCCGCACCGCATTGATGACGCGTAGCGTTGGGACCGAGTACGACAATGCGCCGTAGTCGATGCATATCAAGGGGCAGAAGATGGTTGTCATTCTTGAGCAGCACAAGGCTTTCTTCCGCGGCGCGAAGGGCGACGGCGTGCGACTCCGGCGTGTTGGCGGCTCCGCCGGTATGGGGATCAACACCGCTGAGTAAACCGACAAAGTCCATCACTCGCAAAACGCGTCTGACTTTGTCATCGACGTTCGGTTCCGGAACGATCCCCTTTTCCACGGCTTCCATCAGGGGCTTGCCAAATGGCGTGGTATTCCAGTTGCCCCACGGCATACCCACATCGAGGCCAGCTTCTGCCGCTTCCACTGTGTTGCGTGCCTGGTTGCCGTCACTGCGCACCAAGCCCCGGAATCCCCAATCCTGTTTCAGGACCGTAGTGATCAGGAATTTGCTAGTAGCTGCGTATTGGCCATTCACACCATTGGCCGCGGTCATCACCGCCCATGCGCCGCCTTGCTGCACGGCTGTCTTGAAGGCAGGGAAATAGATTTCGTGCAGCGTCCGCTCATCAATGTTGGACATGTACCAGTTGCGGTTCTCTTCGCGGTTATTGGCAGTGAAATGCTTTACACAGGCAGCCACCCTCTGGCTTTGAATGCCGCGGATGATCGCCACGCCAAGCTGCCCGCTCAGGTAAGGATCTTCCGACAAATATTCGAAAAAACGGCCATCCAGAGGATCACGCTCGATATTAATGGCCGGCGCGGAAAGAATTGTCACTCCGGCGGCGCGCGCCTCTTTGCCCATAATCACGCCGACACTGTTGAAAAGGCCGTTGTCCCAGCTTGCCGCCATGCCCACGCCCGAAGGAAAAGAAGTGTCTTGTGCAGCAACCACGCCACGTGGCCCGTCGCTGCCGCGCATCGACGGAATTCCCAGGCGCGGTACACCGGGAAACTGCACAATCCCAGCCTGTGTCCCTCCAAAGCACATGCGGACCTTTTCCTCCAAGGTCATCTTGCGGATGAGATCGTCAATGCGTTGCTCGGAAACCGGAAGTTTTTGGGAAGTCGTCTTTGAGGAAGAACGCTGCGGACGGGCATGCAGCGGCAAACCGAATACAAGAAGCAGCGCAAGCGTGCTAGTACAGATTGCATGTTTCTTCCTGCGTGTGGCGAGTTCCTTCCCTCCGCTGTCAGTGATTTGCCTAAAAGCAGAGTTTTCAAATAAGACATAATTTTTCATAGAAAAGAAAATCGTAGTTGGAATGTTTGTGCAGTGTCAAGGACGCAACAGCAGGACTTTCCCCATTTCCCTCTGTTAGTTTTTGGATAATTTACTCCAAACAAACGACTTGCTGGCTTTAATAGGTGTGCAGGCCAGAATTTCAAACGTATTGCCGAAAGTACAAGGAAATCTGGCCTTCGGCAGCGCACGACACCGTGCAATCACTCGCTCCGCAGCGCATTCAACCGCATATTTCCTGCACTTTTTGTTCCTTTGGCATCCGCGAAAGAGCAGTGCCGTGCTCGGACTGGCCTGCAAATAGCAGCTGACCCGACCGTTGCCGCCAAAAAAATGGGGAAAGTCCTGCGTAACAGAGGCATCACGACCGTATTGAGCCATCTGTATTTTCTTCTTTTTCTTCATGTAGATATGAGTTCATTTGCAGAAGCAAAATAGTTTTTTAAAAAATCCTTGACAACGCTGACCAATCCAAATTACAAGAGATTGCGATAGATTGCCATCCGGAAATAATTCCCATTCGGATTTCCTGTCAGGCAAGAACTGCAAGTGGGCCTCTGAGAAGTCTGCATTGAAAAACTTAGCCTCGTTGCTCTGGCTAGCCGCCAGGTTCTGCGGACATCTGCTCCAGCCGTGCTCTGCGAAGCCAGTGTGACGCTGTGTTGAGAATCCGCGATCGGAGCCGCTTGGCGTGCAGATCTGCGGAGAAGTGATAACGAATAAGAACGAAGGCGAGCGAATTCGCAAGAAGTTGGAAATTCTGCTGCCGGAAGGTGCCTTGATGCAAAATCTCACACACAACGAATCGCGCAACCTGCCTTGCGCTACGCATCTTTTGTTGAAAGCGGCGATGGCTGTATTCAGCGGTGCGCCGTGCTCCAGAGACATGGTCGGCGGCGTATTGCCATCTTCGAGCCATGGAAAGTTCCTTTACCGCAGCTCATTGCGCATGCTGTCGGGACTGGCGCTTGTTCTATGTATCAGCGTGCTTTCTCACCCTCTGCATGCCCAGGAGTTCCGCGCGAGCATCGCAGGCCAAGTGACGGACTCTTCCGGATCGGCATTACCAGGTGCCCGGATCACCGCAGTCAACGTGGATACGCACGTGGCTTACTCGGCTAAGTCTGATGGCAAGGGCTATTATTCGGTGTTATATCTGCTGCCTGGCACCTACACGGTTACAGTTGAGGCCACGCATTTTCAGAAAATGGTGTACAACGACGAGGTTTTGGAATCGGCGCAGAAGCTGGGGCTCAATGTGAGCCTCAAGCCGGGCGGCGAAACGCAGAAAATTGTCGTAACTGCCAACCCATTGGATCTGGATACGGTTTCGGGATCGACGGGAGGCGTGATTGACCAGTACAAGGTACAAAATATGCCCTCCACTGGCCTGCAGGTGTTCGATGATGTGTCGTTCACCGAGGGGATTCGGGCGGCCAGCGCCAATACCTTTAGCTATACGCTCCGCAACAACTCCAACACTTACGCAGTCGCAGGGTCGCAGCTCGACGAAAACGCGTTCTATGTCAACGGGGCGCCGATGAGTGACATCAACGATGGAGGCACCTGGTATTTTGTCCCAAACCAAGAGGCGACTTCGCAGGTGCAGGCTGGGGTGATGCCCTATGATGCGCAGTACGGGCGAACCGGCGGCGGCGTCTTCAGTGTGAACATCAAGAACGGAACCAATACGCTTCATGGATCGGTTTACGACTATTACGGCAATAGTTTTATCGACGCCAATACATGGTCGAATGACCGCAACCACGTTCAGAAGCCGCTCAATATTCATAATACTTTTGGCGCTGATGCCGGCGGGCCGATCCGCAGGGGTAAAACATTCTTCTTTGGTTCGTACGAAGGATTCCGCCAGGATGAGCCCACGGTAATCCAAGAGTCCGTACCCGCCCCGGCGTGGAGGACGGGAGATTTTTCGGGATCTCCTTACAAGATTTTTGATCCCTTGAGCACGCGCTGTGTGAAAAAGACTAGTTCGGGCTGTGCTGCGTATCGCCGGACTGAATTCCCGAATGATACAATTCCGGTGGCCGATTTGAGCCCGATTGGAAAGGCGCTGGTTGCCTTGTATCCCCAGCCGACCGATCCCACGGCATACGTATCCAATTACACGGTGAAACGGCAGACCAACTACTCCTATGACCAGTACATTGGCCGGATTGACCAGAACTTCACAAACAACACCCGCATGTATCTGCTGACCACGCTGCAGAACGACGGATTCATTAACGCGGTCAACGCATTTACCACTGCCGGTTCTGCGGGAATTACCAATCCAGTCAGGGACTACAACATCATTACGGACTTGACGCATCTCTTCTCCCCATTCCTGGTGGGAGACCTGAAGGCATCGTATGGGCACTATGAAGCAATCACCATCGGTAACTCGTTCCAGAACAATGTACTGTCCAGCGTCTTTGGGTTCAATATGCCGGCGGTGGGCAACACTTCGCACCAGAACGTTGTTCCGAATACGACCGTTGCCGGCATGGCAGCTCTCTTTAACAATAGCGACAGCGGAGGCGCGGCCGTCGACGCCGACTTTTCCGGCAGCATAACGCAGGTGGTTGGTCATCACAACCTGCACTATGGGTTCGAGTTTACGGATACACAGTCAGCTCCAGTAGGCATCCCAGGAAACCCCAACGGAGACTTTACTTTTGATTCCACCTTTACCCGCGTAAATCCGCTCGCGGCCAATGCCGGCTCCGGGAACGAAGTAGCCGATTTGCTCATGGGCTATCCGACGGTTGGTAGCGTTACCTGGGGATCGAATGTATTCAAGGTCTTTCACTATTACGGGGCGTATCTGCAGGATGACTACCAGGTGCTGCCCACCCTGACTTTGAATCTAGGCTTGCGCTGGGATGTAAATAGTTCAGTGAGCGATCGCCAAAACCGCATGAATGCCGGTTTCTGTCTTACCTGTGTCAATCCTTACTCGAGCCAGGTGAACGTCGCTTCGGCCCCCGGCTTGCAGGGGCCCCTGTTGGGCGGCTGGCAATTCGCAGGTGTAAATGGTATGCCGAGCGCTCCCTTCAAGGTCTATTGGAATGACTGGCAACCAAGGGTCGGATTCGCTTGGGCAGTACTTCCCAATACTGTGGTCCGCGGAGGATATGGGATTTACGACACCATCCCATATGCAAGCGTGAATCAGGTAGGCTTCAGCCAGACAACCTCGTTTATTGGGTCGCTTGACGGCCGACTCACGCCGGATAGCTACTTTAACTCCGGAACGCCTTATCCCAGTGGAGTCATCGCGCCGACAGGGGCATCCGCGGGCCTGGCAACCGACGTAGGCAATGGCGTCGGCTTCCAGAACCTGAACCGCCGTATCCGCATGACGCAGCACTGGTCCTTTGGCATTCAGCAACGGATGCCGGCTGCGACCTTGCTGGATATCGAATACCTGGGCTCGGTGGTCCACAATATCCCGGTCGCTACTTCTTTGGGCGTAGTTTCGACATCGCAGCAGGAGGCATGTCTGGCAGGAGGCGATGTATGCAACAACAACGTCGCGAATCCTTTTTACGGGGTTCTGGCGTCGAATACCCCGCTCGGTGCCTCGACAACTATTCCTGCATGGGAGTTGATGCGCGCCTACCCTCTCTTCAACGGTGTTGTTCAAGATGCTGTTCCTTCGGGTGACTCGCACTTTAATTCATTCAATGTGCGCGTAGAGCGCAAGTTGCAGAACCTGGACTTTGTCTTCAACTATGCTTATGCAAACTGGATGGATATTGACAGTTATCTGAACAACGGGAGTTTCCGCGACGCCAAGCTGTGGAAAGGGCTCGATCCCAACGATCAAAGAAACTATCTGGACGCCAACCTGGTCTATCCCCTTCCTAGCACCAGAAAGAGAGGGATCCTAGGCGCGTTGGCGAATGGCTGGCTCTTCGACTCCACGGTCATGTGGGGCACGGGACACCCGCTGGCGCTTCCGTCGGCAAACCTGACAGGTGCGCCTGGCTGCACCAGCTACGCTCCTCAGGGCGGCCAGACACGCGAGCACTGGTTCAACAACAACGAGAGTTGCTGGACCCAACTGGTTCCCTGGCAACCGCGAACTACACCACTCTATGTCGGGTTCATACGAGAACCTGGATTCACCCTTTGGAATCCCGCCTTTCACAAGCAATTTCCGCTGCACCGCGAGGGCACGTATGCGATCTTCCGCATGGAGGCCGTTAACGGCGCAAACCACCCAACGTTTGGTCCGGCCAGCCTGGCCATTAATACGCCCGCGCTCTACAGGCCAACCACAAATTGGACTGGCTTTGGGACACTTCCCAACGCAGCGGCACGCAATCAGCGCCAATTTCTGACATCGCTGAAGGTCGTCTTCTAGAATGCAGTGTTGCTTGAGAATACAACTCAGAGATAGTCTCTGAAGACATCAACTCAGCAGAACCTATCACCAGAACGATGCGCGGCCTTTCAACCTGAATACCGTGCCGAAAGGCCGCAGTCATTAACTCAAAAGCAATTGGCTGCACACTGAGTAGAGAACCGCTCATTGGGCAGCCGCCTGCTCCTCGTTCAAGATGGCTTCAGCGAAGACTATCCTTTGTTCGCAGTCACCTGCCTCCTCAATCTTTCAACGGCATTTCGTGCGCATCGCGAACGATTACGCCCGTATGGCAATTGATCCTCGCCTTCATGCGTCAGAGATCATCCGAGGTATGCTGCTTCTGCCTCCGACGTCTCTCGTGTGTCTGATGTGCCGGGCATCGCCAATATGGAACCGTAAAGACATCATAGTCTGCGGTGGTTCAGACACATTCTCCATATGAGTCAGCTTCCCTGGGAAGGCGCATCGCGCGCAAGTGGAGGGCGATTCATCGCAAGCCATCCACAAGTCGAATCAAAGACAGGCGCGTTAGAGGCTGCGCCGTTGGAATGAATGCTCAATGATACGAGTCGCCGAAAACAGCACACGAGGTGGAATGAATCGCAGGGCTTTCCTTAGCATTGGTTCAATGTCCCTACTTGCCGGCCAGGCGGTGCCGGCACTCGCAGCTTCCCGGAAACTTCTTCCGGCGAATGTTATGAATGGCGCGGATCCTGCCCTGTCTGCGTTTCTTGAGAATGACCACCTGCGCATCGGCATTAACCTCGATTCTGGTGGAGCGATTTTCTATTTTTCGCGCAGGGATCCTGAGCGCAATCTGTTGAATTATCACGATACGGGCCGTTTCATTCAGCAGTCCTACTACGGGGACAAGGATGGTTCCCGGTGGTGTGGCCACCCTTGGCGCTGGAATCCAATTCAGGGAGGAGGGTGCAATGGAGAAAGAGCCAGGGTTTTGGATTCGCGCATCACATCTGCCGAGATGTATGTCAAAACTGAACCAAAGCTTTGGGCGACCGGTGCAGACGTACCGCAGGCAAGCATGGAAGAGTGGATCAGCTTGCACGGGGAGACAGCTCACATCCATTTCAAATTCACGTATCACGGTACTAAGAATAATGAAGCCACAACGCAGGAACTTCCGGCCATATTTGCCGACTATCAGTTATCGAACCTCGTATGTTATGCAGGAGCTAAACCCTGGACGAATGCCCAACTGACACGCGTAGAGCCCGGTTGGCCGAACAAGTACGTGAATGCCAATGAAAATTGGGCTGCCTTTGTCGACGAACATGACTGGGGACTAGGTGTTTATTTTCCGGGAACGAGTACAATAACGACCTATCGCTACAGGCCAACGAGGAATCTGACAACCGGGCCACAAGGGAATGCCTGCTCCTATCTGGCGCCTACGCGAAGGCTCGTCATCGTGCCCGGGTTTACCTGCGAGTATGACATTGAGTTGATGATCGGAAGGGTTTCAGAAATCCGCAGAACATTCTACAAACTCCACAGCAGCAGATTCCCAGAGCATACTGCGAATCAGCAGTACGTTCAGCGACAGCTGTAGCTGAGGTTCAGTCGCTGGGGAAAGCGTGGATGCAGGGCAAGGGCAAGAATCTGGGCCGGGCGTATCTGATCGGCAAGCTACGCGAGCGGGGCCTTTCGCGGCGCGGGGCGAAGCAGGTGCTGGACTTCGTTCTGGAGGAGATGAAGGCGGCGCTGGCGCGGGACGAGCCGGTGGAGTTTCCCTTGGGCTGGCTGGAGCGGGAAAAGAAGATCAGCCCTCATTGGGAGTTGATCGGCGACGAACCGATGAAGCCCTACACGGTCGAGCACTACACGGATATAGAAGGCTTCGAGCGTATAGCTGAGCTGGATGGTCTGGATTTCGGGCAATAATATACTTGACTAACCAAGGAAATGCGGGTATTCTGTTCTTGTCATGAGCGAACAGAGCCCAACCTTAACTGAAGCAATTAGATTCTTCGCCAATCCCCAGAACTGCATTGATGCCGTAGCCGCGATGCGCTGGCCTGATGGTAAACCGACCTGCCCCAAGTGTGGCGGACAGGATCACTATTGGCTGGCTACACAGTGGCGTTGGAAGTGCAAGAACGGCAAGTGCGGCAAGCAATTCAGCGTTAAGGCTGGCACGGTGTTTGAGGATTCTCCGCTCTCGCTCGACAAATGGCTAATCACCCTCTGGATGCTCGTTAATTGCAAGAACGGTGTGAGTTCCTATGAAGTGGCGTCTACCATCGGCGTGACGCAAAAGAGCGCATGGTTTATGCTTCAACGGCTCCGCAAAGTATTACAGGACGAACACAACACCAAGTTGGGCGGACAGGTTGAGGTCGATGAATCGTTCATCGGTGGCAAGGCCCGCAATATGCACATGTCGAAGCGCCGAAAGAAAATGGAACTGTCGAATCGCGGCGGAAAGTCTATCGCCTTCGGCATCCTTGAGCGCGGCGGCAAGGTTCGGGCCATGGTTGTGAGTGACCGTGAACGCGCTACGCTGCAAGGCCACATCAAGAACCACGTTGAGCCTGGGACCGAGATTCTGACCGATGAACTGCATTCCTATTGGGGGCTGGAAAAGGAATACGTGCATCAAATCGTGAACCACGCGGCTGAATATGTACGCGGCCACATTCACACAAACGGATTGGAGAATTTCTGGAGCCTAGTGAAGCGGAGCTTGAATGGAACCTATGTGAGCGTAGCTCCGTTCCATCTATTTCGGTATATCGATGAACAGGCTTTCCGCTTCAACAATCGCAGCACTAAGGACCGCAAGGTCACGAATGCTGATCGATTCGCTATAGCCTTATCGCAGATCGCGGGGAAGCGGCTTACCTTCGCAGAGGTCACCGGACAGGTGGCAGGGTCATTCTAGTGGGAAACGCCGCCAGTTGAGGGGGCCTTTGCGGAAGGGGTACGTAAGGATCGTTTTTCGGCTGGCTTCTTTGAAAGACTTGCAGATTGAGCCCGAGGGGCCGAAAGAACCTTCTTGAGAGCGTTGCTAAACGCCTCATTCTGTTGCCGAGATGATGACGGTTCGATCTTCATACAACTTTCGCCTCTGGTGCCATATTGACACAAAGAGTATACTTTGAACAGAAAGCCCTATGAGGGCTCCCCACGGGTAATCCCGCAAGGAGCCACTCCATAGGCCGTAGCGTTCGGCGTTCCAGCGCCTACTGCCACGAGAAGCACGATGATGGTTGTCATCGTTGCCTCCATCCGTCCTAAGATTCGTCGGTGTTTTGACTGAGGACGGAATCCTTAAAGACGAACAAGGGCCACCATAATAGGTGGCCTTTGTTTTTTATGACAGGTTCTCAGAATGGGTCAGTTGATATTTCTTCGAGTATCCTGGCATTCGGTGAATCTTGCCCTGTCCTAATAGCTTCTCGACATCTCCCTTCGTAAGGTCTTTGTTGACGTCAGCTCTTAACCAATCGACAGCGCGCAATTGCGCCGTGATTTGCGCCATTTGAAGACCGCCAGCGGCGTTGCTCAAGATGAACAGGATCGCGTCACGACGGTGGGCAGCTAATTCTTGCGACGAGAATGTGTCCCTAGGCCCCCAAAGATAACCTTCA
The DNA here is from genome assembly GCA_021846945.1 of Acidobacteriota bacterium. GTDB lineage: Bacteria > Acidobacteriota > Terriglobia > Terriglobales > Acidobacteriaceae > Telmatobacter. Next base: position 17,152 of record JAJZVZ010000083.1, read on the forward strand.
TGAACGACGCCAGCCTCGTCAGGTTTGGCCATGTGCCATCTACCTTCGGTATCGCGCGTGAAAATCTCATACGTCTCTAAGCGAGTGGCCGCATTCGAGACCGTTCCGAGCGAAACATTTAGTCCGTAGCCAACTACTTTTTCGTATATTTCCTTGGAGCGCAGAGGTTCCGGAGATTGGCGCAATATAGCTTTCGCCAGCGTGTGAGGGGAACAGTCCTCTAGTTTCACCCACGCCCAGTCACTATCGGCTTCCGGCGGCATGGGAGGAACGGGGGACTCTACGGCAGTCGAACCATTCATGGAACTACTGCGAAGCCCGTTGGCGTTAGAACCAAGCAGCCTGCGGAGGGGGTCGGGCAATGGAAGACGCAACTTCTCGTAAAGGCTCCGTGTTTCGTCAGCCTTCGCCAATAGTTCTAGGAGGCTCTTGGTTGCCTCCATCTCGCCTTTGAGATTAATGCCCACAAAAACATTTTAAGTCATTCCTCCTCCCCTCGTCAAATGACCAAACATAGGCGCAGAATGAGCGCAGAGTATTGGGAGCGATGATATTGGTTAGCCTTGTATATTATCGCCGGATTTCGGGACCCACGGCTGGAGTATTCTTCTACCCAAGCAGGAGACACCGCCTTATGAGAAGCCGCGGCGGCCGCGGGGCCGCCCGAAGAAGGCGACGGCGCCGGCGAAGGAACCGGCTCGTTCAGGGAGGGATCGCACTCGCAGGAAACCCTCCCGATAGCAAAGCTCTCGATTAAAAAAATAGAGGCTGATGACCTATCGCAGCAGGATCAGCAGCCCGGCCCGGAGCAGGAGATCTCACCGGGACGCGATGAGGACTTCGAGATCGAAATGCAAGGAGGCAAGGAAAGAGCGCCTGCCTTGCAATCAGGTGTTCGGATAGAGCAAATGGCTCCGGAGCATGAGGTTGGGAGTTTCGACACGGCCAGGTGATGGCTGCTTTAGAGCAGCTGATTCGTAATCAGCAGGTCTAAGAAATGGCTTCCTTTTTACTGTAACTGCGTATAATATGTATTTGTACGTATTATTGTGCATTTTTGTGAGTGGGGTATGAAAATACAGGCTATTAGCGCCTCCGACTTGGCGCGCAACACGAGCGCCATCCTGGAACGTATTCTTTCTGGCGAAACTGTCAGCGTGATGCGGAACCGAACCGAAATAGCTCATATTGTTCCCGCTAAGCGAACCATGACTGCCGCGCAAGCCATTGCAGGCCTCGAAGGAAAGTTGACACCTGCCCAAGGCGATTCCTGGCTTAAGGACAGCCGCGGAGAGTTCGATGAAGAGGTGCGAGATCCGTGGGGATGATCTTCGACACTTCGATCTGGGTCGGGCTGGCCAGCGGGCAGATATCCAGTCAAGCCGTTCTCAAGGCGGCCGGAGACGAGCCGGTCTACATTTCGGCGATTTCGCTCGGAGAACTGAGCTTTGGCGTCGAGTCGTGCACCGATCCGGCCATGCGGATGCTGCGCACCCGCTACTTGCGCAGCTTAGAACAGCGGCCCGTTCTCGATGTTTCATCCCTCGCGGCCTCGGCCTTCGGCCTGCTGGCTGCTTTTATGAAACAGTCGGGCCGATCGCCGCGAACCCGAGTCAACGATCTCTGGATAGCCGCTCAGGCCATTGAAAAGGACTATGCCCTGTTAACCGCGAACCTGAAGGATTTTCAGGGCCTGCCTGGTTTACGAGTCGCCTGTCCGTAAGGACGGCTGCCTGCGGTTACCCTTCGCTGTCGGGTTGAGCAAATCGTCTTCTCTCGACCTTGGCGCGGTTAACACCGTGCCTGGCCTCAACTCAAAACCAATACGGGACGCCGCAGTGCCGGTAACACCGGCGACGCCCCTAACCACGCAGCCTAACAAGGAGTCTTTGGGAACGGGGGCCTTCGCAATGATCTCTGCGCATACTCTCCATCGTAGCTTTCCATCCATAGTGGTCGCGGCAACAGTATCGGTTCGCAGGCACTCACGGGAATCACTTCCGCACGCGACATCGTGGCAGCCAATCACATGGAAGGCAACTGGCAGCTCTCGGTCATCAAGACGGGGGCGAAGTTGATTTTTCTCGCCGCGCTGGGCACACCTACGATGACACTCCCGACATTTACGACGGCACGCAGAACAACTTGCCGCTCGTAAAGGAAGTGTCGTTCGCAACATCGTGCGTCCTGCCGCCTCGGCACCGGCACCGGGGCGGCTCCGGCGCACTCAGGCCGGAACATCGGGTGGTGCGCACCTTGTTCTTGGGAGCTGCGCACCATTTTTATCACAAATCGGGCCCTTGCGCAGGGATCGGGA
>JAJZVZ010000311.1 GCA_021846945.1 Acidobacteriota bacterium
ATCGCCATGGGGTCGGGCATCGGGAGCCTCCTAACCGAGCGTAACATATACGCACGGTTAGGAAGCACAAAAAAAGGGGTCCCCAGCATTCTCACTTTTATGTCGCGCACCCGAGGAGAGCTACATTCTGTGCCGGACGGCGGGCCGCAAAGAGAAAGAGAAGGCGATCCGCAGTCGCTTTTCCAACCGCATGGAAACCGCGCTCCAAGGGCTGCAGAAAGCCATCGCCACAGGCCAACTGAAAGACCGCAACAAGATGGAGCGGCGGCTGGGAAAGATTCAGGCCCGGCATCCGCAGGTGAACGATCTGTACGACCTCGATCTCAGAGAGACGGCCGAGGGTGTTCGCTTGTTCTGGCAGATCAAGGAAGATCGCAAGAACTGGCGCGAAGCGCGCGAGGGCGCATATCTGCTGCGCACCAATCTCACCGCGGACACGGCCGAGGAGCTATGGTCCAAGTACAGGCAACTGACTGAGGCCGAAGCATCCTTCCGGGCGCTGAAGAGAGCGCTTTCCGTCAGGCCCTTGTTCCATCAGATGGAGTCGCGCGTGAAAGCGCACATCCTGGTCGCGTTCCTCGGCTACGCTATATGGGTCACACTGAAACATCTGCTCAAGCGCCGGCCTCCGATTGTGCCTGCGCCATCGGCAAGCAGCGTCGATAACGCCCAGCCCATGACGCCGATGAGGGCCATCGCGCTGCTCTCCACGCTACAGAGCGCCGACATCGTTCTGCCCACCACCGACGGCCGCGAAATCAGACTGCGGCGGATCACCGAGCCAACAGCAGAGCAGAAATCTTTGCTCCGGCAGCTCGGAATCAGCCTGCCTGAACATCTTCGATTTCAACGCGAATGTAGTGCAGACTCGGCAGTAGCCTGAACTGATTCTGAACCACTTAGGCAACCTGTGGCCTCTTTCGTGACGAACTTCGGCTAGGCGCTGCGTCATCTCTGCGACGAACTCAACGCCACTGAGACCACTTTCCCCGGTACCTACCTGCGCCTGATTTATAAAATTGGCTCATGTTAATTTCCGCCCACTTCAGGATGTCTGAATCTGGCTCTTTTCATCGACGCATAGGACGATCGTCTTGTCCGGCGGATTCAAGTAGAGGCCGACAACGTCGGTGAGTTTTTCCAGAAACCTGGGGTCGCGCGAGAGCTTGAAGGTCTTGGTGAGATGAGGCTTGAGGTTGTGGCTCCGCCAGATATTATTCACCGTCGACTTGCTCATTCCCTGGCTGGCCGCCAAGGTTCGACAACTCCAATGCGTGCTCCCTTTCGGTTTCGATTGCAGGGTAGTCTCGATGACCGCCTTGACCCGGTTCGGGCTGTAGGTTGGCTTGCGGCCGCGGCCCGGCGCTATCTCCCACAACCCCTGCAACCCTTGCCGGGCGAAACGGTCCCGCCAGAGTCGAACTGTCTTGCGATTGATCTGCAATGCTGAAGCGATCGCCGTCTCGGTCTCGCCGGACTCGGCAGATGGGATGAGACGGCTGGTCTCGCGAAGTAGATTAAGCTGTTCGCAACGCACTCGAAGTGCAAAAGGAGACCAGCCAATGAAGAAGGGTAGCAGAACAAGCACGGGGATGGAAAAGCCGGAGATCACGATCGGCCTCGATTTGGGAGACCGGTTCAGCCATTACTGCATGATCAACAACAATGGGGACGTGATCGAGACAGGACGTATTCCGACCACCGAGGCGGCACTGCGGCGTCACTTCGAGGGCGAACCGACCATGCGCATTGCCTTGGAATGCGGAACCCATTCGCCCTGGACCAGCCGACTGTTGGAGCAGTTGGGCCATCCAGTGATCGTGGCCAACGCGCGTAAGATTCGCGCCATCACCGCCAGCGAATCGAAGAACGACCGCAACGATGCCGAGAAGCTGGCCCGTTTCGCCTTTTGCGATCCGCGTCTGTTGTCTCCGATCCAACACCGCAGCCCAGAGCGGCAACAGGACCTGAATTTGATCCAGGCCCGTGGCACCCTGGTGCGCGCCCGGATCATGATCATCAACGCGCTGCGCGGCCTGGTGAAAAGCGCGGGCGGGCGGCTACCGGCCTGCTCTACCCAGGGCTTTCAAACACGCGTGGAGTCCTCGGTCCCTCCGGCCATGGTCGAATGCGCGCAGCCGCTTCTGGAGCAGATCGCCGCGCTCACCACGAATATCCAGCAGATGGACCGCAGCATCGAGCAACTGGCCGAGCGCTATCCAGAGATCAAGTTGTTGCGCACTGTCCCCGGCGTTGGACCACTGATCGCCGCAGCCTACGTGCTGACTCTGGACAGCCCGGAGACGATTCAGCACAGCCGTCAGGCAGGCGCATTTCTCGGCCTGCGGCCTCGACAAAGTCAATCCGGGGACAGCGATCCGCAGCATCGCATCAGCAAAACAGGCAACATCTATCTGCGCAGTTTACTGGTGCAGGCGGCACACTACGTCCTGGGCCACTTTGGGCCGGACTCGGAGCTGCGCCGCTGGGGCCTGAAACTGGCCGCATCGGGCGGCAAGCGCGGTAAAAAACGGGCCATCGTGGCCGTGGCCTGAAACTGGCCGTGATTCTGCATCGTATGTGGCAAACAGGAAACGCTTGGCAAGCCTTTTCGCAACAGGCCCGCGAGGCTGCCAACAAGGCTGCTTGCATGGCCTGACCCGACTTCAGCAGCAAACAAGGAGACGATCTTTTTGCCAAAGTGCAGCAACAAACTCGTGTTGTGGCGACTGCGTGTATTGGCTCGGCCCCAGAGGCCGTTCGGCAGATAGCAGCGCCACCCTTCATCGTCATCGGACACCACCATGCACCGGACCCAACAGCGGCTCCACCCAGAGTGCGGATAGAAGCCCGAGATGAATGCACGACACGAAACAGGGCAAAAAAACCCAACTAAGGAAAATGCAAATGCAACGACAAAAACCTTGACATCCCCAGCCGTCTCATAGAAGCCAGAACGATACGGTGCCGCAACGCCACCTGCTGTGGCGTTCCAAGTGCTGCCAACCAGCGCTCGATCTGCTCCTGCTGAACTTTTGAAACGGCAAGCGACTGGGTAGAGCGGGGCATGACTCAGTATGCAGGTGTCCTCGTTTATTATGTCCAGCTATTTGTTGGACACTACACCAGCGAGGCTTCGCCTCAGACCGACGAGCGTGCAAAGGCAATTTCGCTGGAGATTGAGTTTATAACAGAGCCATGCGTGGCAAACCAGATGGGAATTTGAATTTTGGGACGGCACAGAGCGTGGCGGAGATTTTGCGCAATCATGTGCTGTTGGAGTTGGAAGGCATCGACCGGATGTACCTCAACGTCTATGTGCCGGTCTTGCAGGCGGTGGAAGGGGTTCTGAAGTTCATTCGCATTCACCGTGGACATCCGGTGGCGTCGACGGCGATGGTCGAACCGATCACCCGGCGATTCGTCGAATCGATTGAGCGCTATGTCCGGGATCACAACATCCCTAGTGCAGTGCGTCGTAAAGGATGACCATTATTACTGTAGCGCGTCCATACGATGGAGGACGACATAGTATGCGGTTTGCCGCGGCGGTTACCCTGAA
>JAJZVZ010000004.1 GCA_021846945.1 Acidobacteriota bacterium
CCGCCAGCAGCGTCTTCTGTTCGAGCGCATGCGCTTTAGCCGAGCCGGTAGCAGAACTGGCGGCAGCCGATCGTTTCACTGTCAGCACCTGACGTCCGCGCGCCAATCGGCGCAGCCGCGGCAGCACAAATGAGAGTGCTCCCATGTTGGCGGGTTCTTCCTGTACCCAGACGATTTCGCGCGCTTCGGAATAGCGAGCAAGCACGGCCGAAAGCTCTTCCTCCGGCCACGGATAAAGCTGTTCAAGAAAGACGATTCCCGTGGCTGAATCGCGCCGCCGCGTGCGCTCCACGCGCAGTTCGTGTCCTATCTTGCCGGTGCAAACAAGCACACGCGTGGGATCCTGTACTTCATGATCCGGCAATACCTTCTGGAACCGGGGCTCCGTGAACTCCTGCAACGGCGATGCCGCATCCGGATGACGCAACATGCTCTTTGGGGTAAAGACGATAAGCGGTTTGCGCCATGACTGAAGAGCCTGGCGCCGCAGAAGATGAAAATACTGGGCCGCGGTGGATGGCTGGCATATCTGAATATTGTCGCGTGCTGCCAGTTGCAGATAGCGCTCAATGCGTGCGCTCGAGTGTTCCGGTCCTTGTCCCTCATATCCATGCGGCAGCAGCAGCACCAGCCCGCTTAGCAGGCCCCACTTATCTTCGCCCGCCGCAATGAACTGGTCGATGATGATCTGCGCGCCGTTGGCAAAGTCGCCGAATTGAGCTTCCCACAAGACCAGCGCCTCAGGATAATCACGGCTGAATCCGTATTCGAATCCGAGCACGCCAGCTTCCGACAGGATCGAGTTGTAGACTTCAAAGCGAGCCTGGCTGGGAGTGAGATTGTCCAGGGGAATGTAGAGCTTTTCGGTCTCTGTATCTACCAGTACGCTATGGCGCTGATTGAAGGTGCCCCGCCGGCTGTCCTGGCCGCTGAGGCGCACCGGGGTTCCATCCAGCACAAGCGAACCAAATGCGCAGGCCTCCGCCATGGCGTAGTCCATTGCTCGTTTGCCTCGCCCCATCTCCGCTCTTTGTTCCAGAAGCTTCTTGATCTTGGAATGAATGCGAAAGTCTACCGGATAAGTCGTCAATCTCTGACTGATGTCGAGCATGCGCTCCGGCGGCAGGCCTGTCTCCGGCTCCTGTTTTGCGTTATAGCATCCGCCGTGATATGCGGACCAATAAGCGGGCAGGTTAGCCAACGCAGGAGGCTTCTTCATTCTGGCGGCCGCGGCCTGCTCGTTCGTTATTGCAGCCTGAATCTCTTCTACCCGCGCCGAAGGATCAACGCCATTCTGGCTCGCATAGATCTTGTATAAGGGAGGATGTTCTTTGATCCGCGCATAGCGAAGAGGCTGCGTGATGGTCGGATCATCGATCTCGCTGTGCCCATAACGCCGATAGCCGATCAGATCCACCAGCACGTCGCTGCGAAAGGCATACCGGTACTCCGCGGCAAGCGCAGCCACACGAATAACCGCGCCCAGATCTTCCGCATTGACATGGAAGATCGGAATTGGCAGGCGCTTTGCCACATCGGAAGAGAACAGAGACGAATTCGACTCATCGGGACCAGCCGTAAAACCGACGAGGTTATTCACAATGACATGAATACTGCCGCCGACTGAGTATCCTTCAACCGCGGCGAGATTGAGCGCTTCCGCGCAAATTCCTTGTCCTGCAAAAGCGGCGTCTCCGTGAATCAGCACAGGGAAGACTCGGTCCTGTCCGGCGGCGGCAAAGCGATTCTGTTTGGCGCGGGCGCGGCCCATGGCTACGGCGTCGACGGCTTCAAGGTGGCTGGGATTCGACACCAGGTGCAAACTGGCTGTGTTCCCGTTCACATCTTTCCATTGCCCCGTCGCACCCATGTGATACTTTACATCTCCGCCGCCGAGAACACTGCGTGGGTCGATGTCCTCAAATCTGGAAAAGATCGCGGCCGGCGCGGCGCCAACGATATTTGCCATTACATTCAAGCGGCCGCGATGGCTCATAGCCAGCACCGCCTGCTGCATGCCAAGATTGGCTGCGCGATGCAGAAGCGCGTCCAGAAAAGGAATCAGCGCCGTGACGCCCTCCAGAGAAAATCGCTTGGTGCCGGGATAACGCGATTGAAGAACGTGCTCGAAGATATCCGCCCGAATCAGAAGATCGAGAATGCGCTGCGTGTCCTGCGCTGGAGCATCGCCTTCGAAGCGTTCCTGGACCCATTGGCGCTTTGTGGGGTCGGCAATATGCATGAACTCCGCACCGATCGTTCCGCAGTACAAGCGGCGCGCCCGCTCCGCAACTTCGCCTTTTTCCCTAAGCTCTGGAACAGCTTGCGGCTGAAGATACTGGCCGAGCGGATCCAGTTGGGCCTGCAGGTATCCCCAGCGGCGAAAACCGTCCATAACTTGCCGGCTCTTATCGAACATGATCTCCGAGGTCATTTCCGTATTCTTCTCTCCCGTCATCTCTGTTCCAGCGCCTTTCATCGTTTCCTGAGTCACCATCTCAAACACGATGGCATTTGTTTGTAAAACAAATGCAAAGGGAAGCGTTCTGTGCGCCGGCTGCGGCGTTCCAGCAATCAGTTCAATCGGAGGAAAGGGCAAATATGATCCATCTCTGCTTCGGTTGACTTAGATTCAAACAAGAGCAGAACAGCCGGGGAAGCGGTTCCTCATCTACAGCGTATGACAGTCCGGAATCCTGCACAAGGTTTTGCTGGATTGCGTAGTAACTGCGGCGTGCTTCCTTTGAGACGAATTGCCCAGCATCGCTATCGCCGTAGATGTGCTCTTTGAAGTGCGGTAGAAACTGGATCCGCGGAGAAGGCCAGCGCGGGTCGTGTTAGCTTCCGCAGTTGCAGGAGTGCGCCAGCACTTCAGCAAAGTGCAGGGCTTCGCGGTGGCCAAGCTGCGCAATCTGCTCGCGGCAACTGAATCCGTCCGCAACCACAATCGTCATCGGCCCGGCGGATTCTACCGCCGGGAGCAGGCCATCGCTGGCAATGGCTTTCGAGACTTCAAACTTATCCGCCTCAAAGCCGAAGGGTCCGGCCATACCGCAGCAGCCTGCCTGGATGGGTTCGACCGTGGCACCGGCGCGGCGCAGAAGCGCGATCTCGCTGGCCGGCCCGCCAAAGACAGCCTTGTGATGGCAGTGGCCGTGCACAAGGATATGCGCGCCACGCAGGCAGTCCGCCAGACAATCGGGGGCTTTAGCGGTGAGCCAGTCGGCCAGCAGCCAGACATGCTGGCTGAGCTGCTGGGCGCGCGGATCGCTGGGGAAGAACTGCAACATCTCATCCTTAAACACACTTGCGCAACTCGGCTCCAGAAAGATGAAAGGCCGGCCCGCCTCAATCTGCGGAGCCATGCGGTCAAGCACGCGGGCAAGATACGCGCGCGCCGCGCCGAGCAGGCCAAAGTCGTAAAGTGGGCGGCCGCAGCAGATGTGGCCCTGGGGAACTTCAACGCGGAAGCCGGCGCGGGTGAGCACGGTTTCAGCGGCGTGGAGAGTCCGCGGATGGTAGTAATTGTTCCATGTGTCAGGCCACAGCACGACCTGCTCCCTGGTGGAATCCTGTTGAACAGCGCCAGCAGAGGGTCGTGGCACATTGGCGGTCTCTCTGCCTTTCTGATAGCTCTGTGCAGCCAGGCGCGGAAGCTTGCGCTCGGCAGCAACGCCGGCGATGCGCTTGATGAGCGGACTGGTGATGGGGCCGGTGAGCAGGCCGTTGGTGAGTGCTGGGGCAAATGCGCCCGCGCGCGCCAGGCGATCGGCAAAGCCGAAGATATAGTGCTGCAGCGGGTGGCGACGGCCCTTGTAGTGCTGTGCCAGGAACTCGGATTTGTATGCCGCCATATCTACCTGGACGGGGCACTCGGTTTTGCAGGCTTTGCAGCTCAGGCAGAGGTCGAGCGCATCATAGACGGCCTGGCTCCGGAAGCCCTCGTGGCGCAGCGCTCCGGCGAGCATCTCCCACAGAAGATGCGCGCGCCCGCGCGTGGAGTGCCGCTCATCGCGCGTGGCGCGATAGCTGGGACACATCGAGCCGCCTACCGTTTTGAGACAGGCGCCAACACCCACGCAACGCTCAGTTGCGTGCTCCAGGGAGCCATCATCTGCGGCAAAAACAAAGTGCGTCTCCAGTGTGACGTGAGGAGCTTCCTGCCCGGGCGCGGCCGGGGCGTGCTTCAGGTTCTCAATGGGATCGTAGACGCGTGCGGCGTCTGAAACCTTGCCCGGATTCATGCGGTTTTCAGGGTCCCAGAGCGCCTTGAACTCGCGAAATGCCTGTACCAGCTCCGCGCCGAACATCCTGGGCAGCAGCGCAGCCCGCGACTGGCCGTCACCATGCTCGCCGGAGAGTGAGCCGCCAAAGCTGATGACGAGATCGGCAGCGCGCTCGATGAACTCGCGGTAGCGGCGAATGCCCTCGGCACTGCGGAGGTCGAAGTTCGGACGCAGATGCGCGCAGCCCTGGCCGAAGTGTCCGTAAATCGGCGTCCGATAGCCGTACTCATTCATCAGTGCCGTGAGCCCGCGCAGATAGGCGCCCATGTGTTCAGGCGGAACGCCTGCGTCCTCCCAGCCCTCGTGGCCGTTGGGTTCGCCGGGGACAAAGACAGTAGCTCCCAGGGCAGATTCGCGCACATGCCAGATGCGCGCGGCCTCGGCCGGTGGGTAGATGCGCGCATGGATGACATTCGGCCAGCTTTGTGCGGCGAGCACCAGCGCCTCCGCTTTGGCCTGTGCTTCGGCGGCCTCCCATGCGCCCATCTCGACCAGCAGAAAGCCGCCGCCGGGCGGCAGCAGCGCCACGTCTTCCACGGCCAGGCGCTTCTTCTGCATGAAGCGCACCATGATCTCGTCAAAGCCTTCCAGGCCGATGGGCTTGTGCTCCAGCACGGGTAGCACGGCATCGGCCGCGAGGAAAGCATCGGGAAAAGAGAGAACCGTGAGCACGCGGAAGGGCGGGCTGGCGGCCAGGTTCAGCGTGGCCGAGACGATATTCACGCAGGTGCCTTCGGTGCCAACCAGTGCGCGCGCCACATGGAAGCCGTTCTCAGGCAGCAACTCGTCCAGGTTGTAGCCCGAGACGCGGCGCGGAATGCGCGGAAATTTCTGGCGGATCAGCTCCGCGTAGCGGTCGCGGATGCGCGCAAGGCCGGCGTAAATCTGCCCGGCGCGGCCGCCGGCGCGAATGGCGGCCTCGATCTGCTCGGCGCTGGTGCGGCCCACGGTCATGCGCGTGCCGTCGTAGAGAATCACGTCGAGCGATTCGATGTTGTCCACGACCTTGCCGCCCAGCAGGCCATGTACACCGCAACTGTTGTTGCCGATCATGCCGCCCAGCGTGCAGCGCGAGTGCGTGGCCGGGTCCGGCGCGTAGGTCAGGTGATAAACCTCGGTGGCGTCACGCAGACGGTCGAGCACGATGCCGGGTTCGACCGTCGCCAGCCGCGCTTCGGGATGGATGGAGGTGAGCGCGTTCATGTAGCGCGAGTAGTCGAAGACCACGGCTACGTTCACGCATTGTCCGGCGGTGCTGGTGCCGCCACCGCGCGGCAGCACGGCCGCTCCCACGGCGCGGCATGCGGCCAGCGCAGCCTCCACGTCGGCGGCGTCGCGCGGATAGATGACACCGACCGGAAGCTGGCGGTAGTTCGAGGCGTCCGATGCGTAAAGCGCGCGCGAGCCCAGGTCGAAGCAGACCTCGCCGCGGACCGTCTTCTTCATCTGGGCCTCAAGCTCGCGATGGCGCGCAAAGCTCTCGTGATCGAGCGCAGGCTGGTTCGGCAGAACAGAAATGGATGAAGTGGTCATGGAGAAATGGTAGCGCGTCCGGGCGATTTAGGCCCGGCATGCACGGGTTCCGGTTTGGCGGTGGCACGACCAAAGCCTCAAAAAACACGCTCTCATTCTGAGCGACCGTTCTCCTCGGGATTGTCGGCGGAACAGGCCGCGCTCGCGGTTAATTAGAGCCCGTTCCGGGAAGCGGAACCGTTAACAGAGTGTTGGAATCCGGCATCGTCAGGTAGGCAACATTGAGATTCTGATCGACTGCAATCGCTGCAATGGGCGACGGCGTCGTCTCGGAAACAAGCACAATATGCCCGGAAAGATCGGTAATCGAAAACCCTGTTGGTGTGGCTGTCACTACTGCCCATCCATCCTGTACGACGATCGGAGGTGCGCCGGGTTGATCAGTGTTGATTAGGACAGGGGGCGCAGCGGTAGTCACCGTCGCAGTGAACCCTCTTACCTGAGTCTGCGTCTCTGGAATGGTATACGTTCCAAGCGCGGAAACCGTGCGGGAGGCGAGGGGTGTGTAGGTAGTGCCGGATTGCACGCTGCTGGGGCCGATCTCGTCGATACTTACGGCACCACTTGCATCGACAGTGGTCGTAACCAGCTCGTTCAGCGCGTCACCGAACCCGAGTGCAGCTATTGTTTCGCCATTGGTGGACTGCGTGGCCGCCACGCTCATCGTTTGCGTATTGATTTCGGTTATGAATCCCACGCCGCCAACCCAGAGGTTGCCCGAAGAGGTCAGGGCGACGGAGGCAGGCTTTCCGCCCACTGCGACTGTCGCAGTCGCCGAATCCGTGTTTAGATTCACCTGGGTTACCGTGCTGTCGGCATAGTTGGCTACATACGCATAACTACCGTCCGATGAAACTGCCAAGGCAACTGGTTCATTTCCGACCGTGATGGTAGAAAGCACCGAGCCGTAAACAAGATCAAGGATGTCAATCGAATTGCTCCCCGAATTCGCCACCACGGCGCGCTCTGAGCTGCTCGTGGTGGTAGTGACTGTCCCGCTTTCGGTAGTCTCCTCCGTTCTTTCAGTTTCGCTTGGCGCGGGATAGACGGAAACGGCTGTCGGATTGCTCCCTACTGTCACCGGAGTGGTTCCAATCAGAACTTGGTTCTGCGAGTAGAGAGATACGACGGCAAGCGGATTGTACTTCGAACTCGAAGCGCATTTCTGAACAGGGCGGCCACCGATTACCTGCTCAATGCAAGTTTCCACGGTAACCGTCAAGCCGCCCGCTGCAACACCGAATGGGTGGCCAGAGATCGTCTGGCTGCTGGCAATGGAAAGTAGGTTGTCGCCTGCAGGCGCAAACCCGTCACTGGTGTTGGTCTGGTTTACTATAGCCAGCGAATAGCCATTTTGTGGCAGCGCCGAAGGAAATGGGAATGTTGCCTGGCTTCCGTCACTACTGGCGCTTGTTGCGGTTTCGGTGTTTACCACATTTCCGGATTTATCATACACATACAAGAGCGGCATCCCATACTGGGTAATTAAGGGCACCGCGGATCCCAAGGTCAGAGTGTTCGGAAGGCTGCCTTGAATGGCAAATCGAGTGGAAGCCGGCAACAGGGGGCCGGATAGGGTGCAGAGCAGCACCCAGCCGTTGCCTGTGCTGTAGTAATTCGGTACCGGTATCTGATTCGGCGCATTCAGTTGGTCTGTTTCGACTTCCTCCTCCCACCAGTTCACGCCCTCGTAGGGCTTCACGCCTTGGTAGACTGGGCCGGTTTGGGGGTTGGTGTTGTAACCGCAAGGCCAGGGCTCGAGAAAGTACAGATTCCAGAATGCAGGCGCCATTGCATTGTTCACAACGAGTGGCCCGTTGCTAGGGGTTGTCAAGGGCTGATCTCCATTTTCGCCGAACGAATTCACCGTACCCTGAGTCAGATCGTTGCCGCTCGTGTCAAAATAATCGCCGCTTTCGTTTCCCCAGACTGGAACATGGGGAGTAATCATGATCGCGCTGCCAGGTAGACACTGCGGCTTTGAGACGCTCGCATCCTGGAGGCAGTTCTTCGATTCAAGCGCTATGCCCACCGTTGGATTCCCGCCTAATAGCCCGCAGCCCGAAAGCATGAGAACCACAGCGAAAAGTGAAATTCTTACTAAAGTGGAATTCAAAGGCATGATTCACCCCTTCTCAAAAGCCGAGCGTGCCGGTTAGGTTATCGAACAACGCGACGGTCGCCTTGCGATTGTGGTGCGATGGGTACGAGGAAAGGAGCCTGCTCGCAATCGAGCCCATTGCCTCTACGTCGGCGACACCAAAGCTAGGCCCGCCTCCGTTTCGCTGGGGGTTCCATTGCATCAGCGCTACAGCACTGTCTAGATTCCCATCGTAGAGAGTTCCGTTGTCCGAGATCAGGAGATAGAGGAGAAAAATGGCTTCCCCCGGGTTGCAATTCGTTCCATTGCGATCCGCCGAAAACAGCGCGGGAAAAGCCTTGATCGCCGCTGCGTGTTCTCTGAATTTCCGCATGGACGCTTCGTCAGTCCTTAGGGATGACGGAGCCCCAACCTCTTTCATCAGGTCATTGAAAGCGCGAACGACGTTGGCCTCGGCAACCAGCTTTCCTTTGCCGGTTCGGGCCATCTGCTCCGCCCGCGCCAGACGATCAGCTAGCGAATCGATGTATGCTTTTCCTGCTTCGGGTGGCGCGAGTAACCCAATCAGATCCTCACTGTATTTGTGAATCCCCGCGGGATCGGAAGCTGTGGCTTCCTGGTTGAACAGACAGAAGATGATGTGAGTGCACAAGACAGGTGGTTGTGCTGCTATCTGCACGCAAGACGCTACGAGGATAATGAAGAGTAGCGGAACTTCCTTTGCTCCCAATCTGATTCGCACGATATTTCCCTTTCTTTCTCGTCGCTCTAGGGTATTCATCTTACCCTGCGGCTGCATTTGGAAGGGTGCTTTTCACACCGACAGGGAAAAGTAGTTGAACCGACTTAGCATCAATTTGTCTTTAATTATGTGGAGCTTGGCACATAAGCGGAGAGAACGCTCTGATCGCCGGCACAAGCATTTGTGACGCGACCTTCCGGCGCCGCAACCTCGGATTGCGAGCGGTTAAGTCTCCAATCCGGAGATAACCCGCTACAGAAACATTGACACCGAAGCCGTTACCGCCCCGGCCACTCTTCCACGACGATGCCGAGATCGTTGAGCTGCTTGATGGCGGCTTCCACATTGCGGCGGACTTTGGCGCGGTCCGCGCGGCTCGTCTCCGGCGACTCGGCCACGGCAATCACGCGGCCGTAGTGCCACGCTCCGGCTGGAATGGCTACCACCGCATTGGCCAGATCGGCCGGGCGCAACTGAATCTCCTGCTGGCGGGCAGCCTTGGGGCGCAGAAAAGATCCATCGCCCAGGGCGCTGGGATTGGTGTCGGGAAGCAGGATGCGAAGGGTCAGCATGTTTGCGCCGACGGCCAGAAAGGGATTTTCCCAGGCCGAGGGATCGTGCACATCGGCGTAGAGGCTCTTGGTGGGCAGCGGAATCTGCGCGAGCTGGGCACGCTGCTGGTCGCGCAGAGTTGCCGTGGCCTGTGCCTGCTGTTCGGCCTTTGCGGCTTTCTGGGCAACGCCTTCCACGGCCTGCTCCTCCCTGTGGCAGGCGGCCGCCGAGAGGACAAGCAGCAGTGCAAGTCCTTGAAAAATCCAGCCTCTTGACCGAAGTATCACCGGACTAGGATAGCAGGATGGCAGAGCGCGCTGAACCGTATTCCGGCAGCAGCCCGCAATCCGTGCCGGCCGTCATAGCTAAGCCGGGCTGTCTTTAGTAATCTGATACCAAACAGCACTGTAGCAAAGACAGGAGTTGCACAATGAGCCGGAAAGTTGTGGCGATTGTGGGCAGCTATCGCAGGGGCGGGACTATCGATTCCGCGGTCGATGCCGTCCTGGTTGGCGCGCGCGAAAAGGGAGTGGAGACTTGCACGATCTACCTGACCGAGGCGCACATCGAGTTCTGCAAGAACTGCCGCACCTGCACGCAGAAACCCGGCAAGGAGCGCGGCAAGTGCGAACATAAGGACGATCTCGAGTCGATCCTGCAGCAGGTGGAGGCAGCCGATGCCGTGGTGCTTGGCTCGCCGGTAAACTACTACAACGTAACCGCCATCTTCCGCAGGTTTCTGGAGCGGCTCCTGGGCTACGCGTACTGGCCGTGGGGACAAAACGCTCCGCGCCTGCGCACCAAAGAGCAGCCGCGCACGGCGATTCTTATCGCTTCATCTGCCGCGCCGGGATTCCTGATTCCGCTCATGACGGGCGCGCCCAGGGCCTTGCGCCTTGCCGCGGCGATGCTGGGCGCAAAGCCGGTGGGCAAGCTGTGGATCGGCCTGGCGGCATCGGAGCCGCACCGCCTGCTTGCCATGCGGGACTATGAGCGGGCGCGGCGTCTGGGCTGGAAGCTGGCCGAGACCGTAGAATGAAGCCGTGGCTGGTGAATCCTGCCAGCGCCAATCGATTAAGCAATGCACCCTCATTGATCTTCACAGGAGATTTGCATGCGAAAGCAGCTCCAGACATTCTGCCTTCTTATGATCGCAGCGATGATCTGCTCCCCGGTCATGTTTGGCCAGGCGCCGCAAAAACTTAACCCATGGGCCTCCTACATCGATGTTGGGGCGCGCCGTTCTCAGCTGAAGCACACGAGGAACGCCCGCATCCGCCTGGCGCTCTCGCAATTGCAACGGTGCGAGACTCTGCCCGTGGTGGCTCCGCCGGAAGGCCCGATGCGCATTCCCATGCACTATCTTCACGGCGGCCATGGGCCGATCAATCCGGCAGAGCACATAAAGACCGCGGTTTATGGGAGATTTGAGCAGCGCGTCACCGCCGGCATGAACCAGTACCTCGCTACGGGCAGCCACGAGGAGGCGGAGTGCGCGCAGGATCAGGTTGACCGTTGGGCGCAGGCCAACACCCTGCTGGACTACGATGCAGTCCGCGACGCCCAGTCCTGGTATCAGGTGGAGTGGACGCTGAGCTCCATCGCCATCTCGGAGTCGGTTCTCCTCAACGACTCCAAGCTCGATAGCGCCGTGACCTCGCGCGATGTGGACTGGATGAACAGGGTGGCGCACCGTATGATTGGTTTCCCGTCCGAGGGCAGCCACTTGAACAACCACCACTACTGGCGCGGGCTTGCCGCCATTGCTACCGGCGTTATCTCAACCGATCCGCAATTGTTCGACTTCGGCGTCAATGCGTACAAGACCGCCGTGAATGACATCGACCAGCGAGGCGCATTTCCGAAGGAAATGGCGCGGCATGAGATGTCCGTCCATTACCAGTCGTTTGCCTTGCAGCCGCTGATTCCCATTGCGGCCTTCGCAGAGAGGCAGGGCGTTTCGCTCTACAATTACAAGTCGCCCGCGGGCCGTTCGATCGCCGACGCCGTCAACTTCCTGGGCGTGGCCCTGTCCGATCCGTCCATCATGAAGGCGTATACGCATGAAGCTCAGAACGTTGACTCCAACGCTCCCGACTTCTTCGCGAGCTTGGAGTTCTACCGCCGCCAGTTTCCGCATCGCAAGCTGCCGTCCTCGATCATGGACGGACTCGAGAAGCCGACCTTTGCCACGCGCCTCGGCGGCAGCACAACGGTGATTGCGGGACGGTGAGTTGGCAGGAAGACGAGTTGCATCGGGGGAACGAAGTTTCTTCGTTTCCCCTTTATTTTGCGATCAGGCTGCGCGCAATCGAGTCCAGAAGGCCGTTGAGGAAATTGATCGACTCGGGCGCGGAGAAACGGCGGCCGATTTCGAGCGCCTCATTGATCACGACCGGAAAGGGCGTGCCCTTGAAGGCAAGCATCTCACCCACGGCCATGCGAAGCAGATTGCGGTCGACCGCCGGCATCCGTTCGATGCGCCAGTGCTTCGAGTTTTGCGCGATCAGGGTGTCGATCGTTTCCTGATGGGCGATGGCCGCGCGGAACAGATCGTCGGCAAAGCCGCGAATCTCCGGATCAACCTCATCGCTGGTCTTCCAAAAGGTAGCGCGGACCTGGTCGGGGGTCTGTTTGCCGACATCGGCCTGAAAGAGCATCTGCATGGCCAGTTCGCGCGATTTACGGCGCGGCCCCGGGGTCAAGCGGTACCGCCTTGCTTGAGTTTGCGCCGCAAGCTCACCATTTCAATGGCAGCCACGCCGGCTTCGAACCCCTTGTTGCCGGCCTTGACTCCGGCCCGGTCCAGCGCCTGTTCAAGCGTTTCGCACGTCAACACGCCAAAGCTGTGGGGGATGCCCGTCTCCTGCTGCGACTGGCCGATGCCGCGGGCCACCTCGTTGTAAATGGCTTCATAGTGCGCGGTTTCGCCGCGCAATAGGCAACCCAGCGTCACAATGGCGTCTGCGCGGCCCAGGTTAGCAAATTCGCGCGCCGCGGCCGGAATCTCCCAGGCGCCGGGAACGCGGGCAACCTCGATGTCGGCACGGCCGGCGCCACTGCGCAGCAGCGCGTCCAGCGCGCCTTCCAGCAGGCGGTCGGTGATTACGGCATTCCAGCGCGAGACGACGATGGCAAACTTCATCCCCGCCGCCGAGAGATCGCCTTCCACGGCCACCGGCTTGCCTCGCAGCGGATCGGTCCACGCCCAGAAGCTGAACCGGAAGCCCGGCTCCGGCTCAACTGTAAAGATGCGCGATTTCCAATGGGTCTCCGTGATGCCTGACAGGCGCGCCACGGCTTCGTCTCCGCCCTGTGCGCGCAACCATGCTTCCGCCGCCTGGCGCGCGGAGTCGAGTGAAGTGACCTCGACGAGGAGATCCGAGGCAGCGGGAAACTCGCCATCGACGAACTCGAGGTTCCCGAGGGGCGCCAGAAAAGCTGCTCCCCGGCTCTTCTCCTCCTGCCATCCTTTGCCGGCAGCAAAGCCCAGCGCGGAAAAGAAGCTCGTCAGGCGATCGTATGCCGCGGCGCTGCGGGCGGGCCGCAAAAAGGAGATTCCTTTGATCATGGATTGATTTTATCGTGTGTGGCTGGCCCGAAGATGAGAAGGGCCGGCTGCCGCCGGCCTCTTCCTGATTGGGGATGAATGCTTACAGGCTAAGTGGCCGGGCGCGGCACGACCGCGATGGCCGTAACCGGAACAATCGGGTTGCTGCCCGTATAAGTACACCCAAGGTCGTTGCCGCCAGCGGAAACAGGCGTGCAGGCGGGAAGCTTTGGGCTGAGTTGTTGCGTGTCCTGAAGCTGCGTTGTTGATGTAAGCGAAGTGGGAATCGAGATGAAATGGATTTTGTTGTCGCCCGCCGTGGAGACAAAGAACGTTGTATCGTCCGGGCTGAATACCCCCGTCAGCGGCGCCGTCACAGCGGAACCTCCAGCCAGGGTAACGTAATGTACCGTGCCTGCCGAACCACTGGGGCCCGTAATGTAATACGGCAGCAAGGCTCCGGGTGTTGAGCCGTTGTAAGTGATAAATGCCAGATTGGATACCGGCGATGCGACGACCCCATTGACCGCCGTCGCGTTGATGCCGGCCAGCGGCAATTGATCCAGGAGCAGTGTTTGCTGGATGGGAAGTGGCAAAAGCGTCTGTACCTGATTGCTGCCGGTTCCCGTCGTTGAGGAGGGGCAGGCCGTGGTGGGAATCGTGACTCCAATGTCGGAGAGCGTGATGCCGCCGCCTGCCATTCCCGCGCCCAGAATATGCTGGCCGTCCGTTGTGGCAGCCAGAGCATCGGTTTCTATGGGCTCCGAATCAACTTGCGGATAGAACGTCATGCTGGCGGTGTTTCCCACCGTGCCGGTGGGGCACCAGGTGTGGGCAACCGTCGGACTGCCGTCGAGATAAGCGCCAACGCCGGGGACCGTGATGGCCACGCTCGTAGCGCCGCCTGACGGGGTCAGGTCATAAGTGGACCAACCGGTGTTCTGGTTGTAAACGTACAGGGTATCGGTGTGCCCGGTGATGCCAGCCGCCGGATTATTCAGCGATTTCCTGTCAACGATATAGAGGGTCTTGGAATCAGGCGTCCATTGGGCCGCGGCTCCGAGGCCGCCAAAGGTGATAAAGCCGCTGCCGGTGGCATTCCTAATGTAGAAGAGGCCCCGGATTTGATCGTTGATCAATACCTGCGAGTTGTTGGGCGAAACGGCAAGCACCACGCCCGGAACAGATGGATCCTCTCCGGTGATCGCGTTCGTCGTCGTGCTGTAAACCATCAACTCGTGGAGGGAGCCAAAATAGAGGTTATTTCCGCCCTCGTCCATCACCATTGAGTTGGGCACATAGGGCAGGCGCACCGTGGAGCCGGTCGTGCCGGTGAGTAACAGGATTGGAACAAAATACTGCGAGTTTCCCGGCGACGCAAACCATACGTAGTTGCTGACGGTTCCGGGAGTAATGACTCTGACCGGGTTCGACGAGATGGAGACACCGGTGCCGTTCAATCCGACCTCATTGATGGGAGACGGATTGCAGACGGCCGGCTGACAAACGGCATTCACGGTAGCGATGCCGGGGAAACGCGCGGAGATGGCTCCGGCTGCGCCTGCGGTGATGTTGATCGGATTGGTTGACTGGTAGTCCAGCGATAATCCGGTGATTTGATTTCCGCTGGTATCAGTGACGACGGTCGTCAGGTTCTGCTGCACGCCTTGCGTAACTACGCCCGACGTTGCACCATTGGCCAATGTGACTTTGATGGACTTCGCCGGGCAGGTAGAGAAGTAACCCGCCGAAGACCCTGAACCGGCGATGGATGCGGTGATCGCGGTTGTGCCCGGCAGCTGAGCGGTAATCTGGTTCGTCTGCTGGTTGATGGTGGCGACCGACGAGTTCTCAACCGCATAGGTGAAGGTGCCGATAACCTGCGAGCAGTCCGAGACCGTCGTGACGCCCGGGGGAAGCGGGCAGGCAAATTGAGTAGGATCCGTAAGGCTCGGCGGTTTGCAGAGCAGTTCCTGTTTTCCGTTGTTGCTGAAGCATGCCTGCGAGTCCAGGAGTTCCTGTTGCCCTTGCGAAAAACATTGTTGCGGGCCGACCAGGGAGACAGAGGTCACCTGTGGATGAACAAAGACTTCCACCGGGTTTGACACGACGGAGTCGATAGCGGCAGTGATGTAGGCGATGCCGTAGGGAAGGCCCTTGGTGGTTGGCGACGGAGTCGGGTAATTGCAAATTGTGTAATCAGGAATGCCGCCGCCGGTGTTTCGATTCCAGGTTCCGGCACAGATGTTGCCGGTCGGAGAAACATCCACCAGCCTGTTGTTGGTGGTGCCGTAAGTATATTGGCTTGTGTTGACAGTGGCCCCCGCGCCCTTACAGGTAAGGGCAGATGGCGCCTTGATCTGCTGGGTCTGGCCGAAGGCCAGCGAGATGCCGCCGATTTGTGGCTGAAGGTAGATGGAGGTTACATCCGTATCCTTCAACCCGTAGCCGAGACCGTTGCAATAGTTTTGCCCCGGGTTGCGAAAGCAACCCGAAACCGATATTCCGGCTGGTATGGCCAGGCACAACAAACAAACAAGCGTCAAAAACCGCCGCATGAATCCTCCCCGCCCCACCGAATCGCACCGCGGAACGGTTTCTCCGAATTCGTCAGAAGAATTGAGTTGTAGCGGCCCGTCAACACGCCCAGGGCTGGACTGCAGCCGGTGAGATCCGCTTCCATGGTCAACCCGCCAACGCACAAGTCCGCGCAGCCGGCTGGCCCAACATTACTCTCAAACATTCCAAAGCAAAGTGTATCAGGAGGGGGCCGTCTCTGGCATGAGGCCGCGACGCATCACCCGTCAGTCTTAGACTCCGACGGCGCCGGATGGCGAGCGCCGCCGCTTTCAGGATCCGGGCGGCATGAAGCGAGCAAACCACTCAGCGGCTCGCTCCAGCACGTCCCGCCGGTGAGCTGGATTGACAAACCCATGTCCTTCATTGGGGTAGACCACCAGTTGCGTAGGCACATTCAGGTCGCGCAAGGCATGCCAGAACTCGAACGACTGCGGCGCGGGGCACTCGCCATCGCGGTCGCCGACCACAACCAGGGTGGGAGTGCGTGCTTGCTTGATGAAGTTGATTGCCGAGCTTTTGGCATATACGGCGGGATCGTCGTAAACTGACGCGCCGAAAAAGGGAATCATCCACTGGTCGATGGAATTTTCCCCGTAGTAGCTGAGCCAGTCAGAGATGCCCGCGCCGGCAACGGCCGCTTTGAAGCGATGCGTCTGGGTTACCGCGAACATGGTCATGAATCCCCCATAGCTCCAGCCGGTCAGGCCTACGCGGTGGGGATCAATCGGGTATTTTGCCTCAACGGCATCCACTCCGGCCAGGATGTCGCGCAGGTCGCCGTAGCCGAAATCCTTGCGATTCGCCCGGGTAAAGGCCTCGCCCTGACCGAAGCTGCCCCGTGGATTCGGCTGTAGCACAAAATAGCCCAGAGCGGAGAAGGCTGCAGGGCTCAAGGGCCCGCCCGCGCCCCATCGCGCCTCCACAGCAGCAGCCGGGCCGCCGTGGACCTCGACAATCAGCGGATATCGATGGTTCTGCTTGTAGTCCTTTGGGCGCATGAGCCATCCTTGCACGTGGAAACCTTCGTCAGTCCAGTCGAGGGAGACGGATCTGCCCCACGCCGGCGTGATCTCGTCATTGATATGAGAGATCTGCCGCGGAAGCGGGAGGCTGTTCGCCCGGGCTGAAGCCGTCTTTACGGCCGGTCTGACCGCGTAGATTTCCACCGGCCGATCAAAAGTGCTGGCGCGGAAGACAAACAGGGAATGGCCGGTGGTGGCGGAGAGGCTGAGCGCCATGCGGCCGTCTCCTACGTTTCCGGGAAAGCTGAAGACAGGGCTGCCCGCGGTCGCGGCAATATTCTTTCCAGCAGGATCGCCCCGGAGCCTGAGTCGCACAAGCCGGCAGTTGCCTCCGGCCAATTCGCTTATATAGATATGCCGGCTGCCGTCCCAGGTGAGCCATTCCGGCGTGCTGGGGCGTCCTGGGGTCAGGTCGTGAGGCTGCCCGCCCCCGGACGAAACAATCCACACATCGCCGCCCGTGACCCCCTGATCGCTCATCAGACCGCCGATTAAGGCGATCGCTCCACCATCCGGCGACCATCGAGGAACAGCAATCTGCAATCCGTGCAGCGCCCCGGAAACCTTGGCGGGGTCAAGAATCACTTTGGGAACGCTGCCCAGCTTCTGCGTATAAAGCTGGGCTACCCACCAGTTGTTCTCTCCCGGCGGATCGGCGGCGATGTAAGCCAGCGATTTTGAGTCCGGCGACCAGTCAAACTCATAAGCGTGAAGGTTGGCGGGTGATACAAGGTCCGGAGCAGCCGGCTCGACGGCATCCACTTTGACGATGGCGATCCGCTGCACTTCAATGTCCTGCTGTCCGATCACGCCGGAGGGCAGATCATGCGCGGCCAGCGCGCCGGCCGGCCGTGTCGCGCCCTGAACATACAGAAAGGCCACCCGGGCTCCGTCCGGCGAAAAGGCCGGAGCATTCACATCACCATCCAGCTCGGTCAGCCGGCGCGCGGGGCTCCCATCCGGCCGCGCCAGATAGAGATCCGCCTGCTGGCGCGGACGTGCGCAGTCGGAAAGGAAGGCCAGCGATTGTCCATCCGGAGCCCACGTAATCTCATCCTCGAAGCAATGCTGCTCCGGCGCAGATGCCGCCGTCACTCGCCGGCTCTTCGCCAGATCGCCAAAAGGCGCTACGCGTATTTCATCCCCGCCCGGCGCTCCCTGAATCCAGGCCAGGTTCTTTCCATCGGGAGAGATGGCCACTTGCCCAATAAACGTGCCGCGATGAAGACTCTGCAGCACATCCTCGATGTGCGTGCGTTGTGATGCGGAGAGAGCAGGCGTGTCTTGCGCGTAAGCGCCAGCCAGGCTGAGGACTGGACAAAAGAGCAGATTGGCGGCAACAAGAAATGCGGTGTTGCGCAACCTGTAAAGCGCCGGCAACCACATAGGGGAATGCTATCAGGCCAGGCAATCAGCGTGATCGCAGCTCCAGATGCAGTACTTCGACTTACGGCGTTGCGGATCAGCGGTTCGCGGATGATGAGCCTGCGGAAGCGAAAGCGGCCACGGCGCCGGGCGAGAGCAGAGCCGCCGAATCGCGATCAAGATAAACACGGGCGTTCGCATGGCGGCGCAATATCGAGGCCGGAGCCAGCGGCGCAATTTCGCCCTCCAGGCAGGCCTTCACTGCGTTTGCTTTGCGCGCATCCGGCACGACAACGAGGATCTCGCGCGCTTTCAGGATCTGGCGAATCGACATCGAGATCGCCTGCCGGGGAACCTCATCAAGGCTCGCAAACCACCCCTCGCCCACCTGCTGCCGCCGGCACATCTCATCCAGATCGACGATGAGATACGGTTCCTCCGTCTCAAAATCGGCGGGAGGATCGTTGAAGGCCAGATGGCCGTTTTCGCCGATGCCGACAAAGGCGATGTCAACGGGCGCGGCGGCAAGTTCCGCGCCCACGCGCCGTGCCGTGCCCGCCGCATCAGTCTCGCCGTCGAGCAGGTGATAGCGCGTGATGCCGGTCTTTGCGATCAGCCGCTCGCGCAAATACCTGCGGAAGCTTGCGGGGTGATCGGCCGATAGTCCGGCGTATTCGTCGAGATGAAACATCTCCACCTGCGGCCAGTCGATGCCCTGCATGGCCGTCAGCTCTTCCAGAAACTCTAATTGCGATGTGCCGGTGGCGGCGATGATACGTGCCTGGCCGCGCTCAGCCAGCGTTTGTTTCAGCGTTGCCGCGGCGCGGGTGGCCGCTGCTCTGGCGAGCGAAAATTTATCGTTGAAGACCTGAATCATCATGAGATAACGTCCGTAACTTGACGTCCCATTTTCTCACGCGGCCATAAGCCAGGATTCCGGCGTTCGCAATGTCAGGGAATTGTGGCTCAAGTTGGTGCGGGCCAAAAATATGGCTAGAATGAGGCCATGAAAGTGAGTACCGCGGAAGCGAAGAACCGCCTGACCGAGTTGATTCGCGCGGTGGAGGCGGGCGAGTTGGTGGTGATCACTCGCCATGGCCGTCCTGTGGCGCAGCTTGGACCGCCGCCCGCAGAGCGCGGCGAGGCTCGGTTAGGTGGCATGCGGGAGCGTATCAAGCTCTATCCCGGCTGGGACGAGCCCGTGACCGAAGGTGAAATCCTTGGTGAAACGCTGTGAGCCAAACCTGGGCACGCGGGCACTTGCTGGATACGCATACGCTGATTTGGGCGCTCAAGGAGCCAGAGCGGTTGTCCGCCACTGCGTGCGCGGCGGTCCGGCGGGGACCTAACGTGCTAAGCGTGGTCTCCTATTGGGAGATCATGCTCAAGAGCATGAAAGGCGCGCTGGGCGTGGGCGATCCGCGAACGTGGTGGCAGGATGCGCTGAATCAGCTCGCGGCGGCTGCGCTGCCGCTGCGCCCTGCCCACGTGAACTCCCTGCGCGATCTTCCCCCCATCCACAAAGACCCCTTTGAACGGATGCTGATTGCGCAGGCGACGGTGGAGGGGTTGGCGCTGGTGAGCATGGACGCGAACGCTGCGCGGTACGCATCTGCGAATCTGCGCGTGATCGGATGACACGATTGCTTCGTTACTCCGCGGGCCGCCAGCGCAGGACCGGCTTTCGCGCAGCCTGTACCTCATCGAGCCTCGATACCCGCGTCGAGTGCGGGGCCGTTTTGACCAGCTCCGGCGTCTCCTCCACTTCGCGGGCGATGGCGCGCATCGCTTCGATAAACAGATCCAGCTCTTCCAGCGATTCGCTCTCTGTCGGCTCGATCATCAGCGCGCCGTGCACGATCAGCGGGAAGCTAACCGTGTAAGGGTGGAAGCCGTAGTCGATCAGACGCTTGGCAATGTCGCCGGTCTTCACGCCGTGCACCAGCTGGCGCTTGTCGCTGAAGACGACCTCGTGCATCGACGGCGTCTTGTAGGGCAGTTCGTACAGGTCTTCGAGCTTTTTGCGAATGTAATTGGCGTTGAGCACCGCGTCTTCCGTGGTCTGGCGCAGCCCGTCCGGGCCGTTGGCCAGAATGTAGGCCAGCGCGCGAATAAACATGCCGGTATTGCCGTAGAATGCCCGCACGCGCCCAACCGACTGCGGCCGATCATATTCCCAATGCAGTTCGCTCAGCCCATTGTTCCCTGCTTTTCGTACCAGCACAGGCGTCGGCAGGAACGGCTCCAGAAACGCCTTGCAAGCAACAGGTCCCGAGCCCGGACCTCCGCCGCCATGGGGCGTCGAGAAGGTCTTGTGCAGGTTCAGATGCATCACATCCACGCCGAAGTCGCCCGGCCGTACCTTGCCCACCAGAGCGTTCATGTTGGCGCCGTCCATGTAAAGCAACGCGCCCTTTTCGTGCAGGATATCGGCGATCTTGTGAATCTGGTTCTCAAACACGCCGAGCGTCGAGGGGTTCGTCAGCATGAGCGCAGCGGTTTCGCCATCCACCTGCCGCGCCAGAGCGTCCAGATCGATTCCGCCATCCGCATTCGACTTCAGGTTCTCCACCGTGTAGCCGCAGATGGCCGCTGTGGCCGGGTTCGTTCCGTGCGCCGAGTCGGGTATGAGAATCCTGCGCCGCGGATTGCCCTGCGACTCATGCCAGGCGCGAACCAGCAGGATGCCGGTAAACTCGCCATGCGCCCCAGCCGCCGGTTGCAGTGTGATGGCGTCCATGCCGGTGATTTCCAGCAGGCAGCGCTGCAAAAGGTCGATGATCTCCAGAACGCCCTGCGCATGGGACTCAGGCCTGTAAGGGTGTGCTTCCGCCAGCCCCTCGATGCGCGAGACAAACTCGTTTACGCGCGGATTGTACTTCATCGTGCACGAGCCCAGCGGGTACATGCCCAGATCGATCGCGTAGTTCCACGTCGAGAGCCGCGTAAAATGGCGAATGATCTCGATCTCGCTCAGTTCGGGCAGCGCGGCAGCCGTTTTGCGGTGTGCCTCGCCCAGCAGAGTCGCGGCGTCCGCCGCCGGAACATCCAGCGGTGGCAACTTGTACGCGCGCTTGCCCGGCGCCGATTTCTCAAAAAGCAGCGCCTCATTCTGCGTCGGGTGAAGGCGCACCTTGCCGGTCGTGCGGGAGCCTGCGGGTTCCATGTTTATTGCCATTCTTCAAGCCTCCACCGGTTTGGCCGCCAGCGTTCTGGCTGCCGTGTCGATCTGCTCGCGGGTCACCACTTCGGTTGCGCACCAGAGTGTGGCGTTCTTCAGCTCCGGGTACCAGCGGCTCAATTCAACCCCGCCCACGATCTTTTCACCCAGTAGGCGCTGGCTCCATGCAGCAGGGGCCTCTTCCGTTTGCAGCACGAACTCGTGAAAGCGCGGCGCGCCGGTGAACAGCAGCTTCGCACCCGGTTGCGCGCCCAGCGTCTTCGCCGCGTAATCGGCCTTGGCCAGGTTGTGCTCCGCCAACTCGCGGATGCCTTCCTGGCCGTATACGCTGAGGAAGATCGTCGCCATCAGCGCCACCAGCGCCTGGTTGGTGCAAATGTTCGACGTCGCCTTCTCGCGGCGAATGTGCTGCTCGCGCGTGGCCAGCGTCAGCACAAAGCCGCGGTTGCCGTTGCCGTCCACGGTCTGGCCGGCAAGGCGGCCGGGCATCTGGCGCACATATTGCTCTTTGGCCGCAATCACGCCGCAGAACGGCCCACCGTAGCTCAGCGCCACTCCAAACGACTGCGCTTCCATGCTCACGATGTCCGCCTCGACCGGTGGCCGCACCACGCCGAGCGAAACTGCCTCGGCAATCGACACAACGAGCAACGCGCCCCTGGTGTGCGCAATCGCTGCCATTGCCGGAATGTCTTCAATTACGCCGAAGAAGTTCGGGCTTTGCACCAGCACCGCCGCCGTTTCTTCCGTCACGGCTGCCTCCAGAGCAGCCAGATCGAGCCGTCCGGTTTTCGCATCGTAGCCCACCAGCGCGGTCGGCATCTCGCGATGCTGCAGATAAGTGTGCAAAACCTCGCGATACTCCGGATGCACCGTTGCCGCCACTACGGCCTTATGCCGCCCGGTGACGCGCATGGCCATCAGCACTGCTTCCGCCGCACCCGTCGAACCGTCGTACATGCTGGCGTTGGCCACATCCATACCAGTCAATTCCGCGATCATGGTCTGGAACTCGAAGATGGCCTGCAGCGTACCTTGCGTAATCTCAGCCTGGTAGGGCGTGTAGCTGGTCAGGAACTCGCCGCGCTGTACCAGGGCATCAATAATGACGGGCCGGTAATGCCGGTAAGCGCCCGCGCCCAGAAAGCTGGCGTAGCTGGTCGAGTTCTTCGCTCCGGCGGCGCGAAAGTACTCCACGATCTCGCTTTCCGCCTGCTGCCGCGGCACTTCCAGATCGCGCGCCAGCCGGTACTCGGGGGGGATGACTGCAAACAGGTCATCGATGGAAGCCGTGCCGATTTCGGCGAGCATCCGCTCTCGTTCTGCGGGAGATTTGGGAAGATAGCGCATGAATGGTCCCTCCGGGACCAGAGATCAGTTATCAGTGGTCAGTTGTCAGCTCATGTGCGTGCAAAACGGAAACTATACACCCTCATGAGGGATTCTCTGAAAGTCGAAACTTCCAGCCGTTTGCGGCCTCGTTGCAGAATTCCATCGCTCAACGCGAGTTGAACGCCAAAAACTGATCACTGACAACTGACAACTAGCTTTCCGTCTCTTCCGAGATAAACGCCTCATAAGCCGCTGCGTCGAGCAGCTTCTCGAGCTCCGCCGGATCGGCCAGCTCTACTTTGATGATCCATGTGCCGTGCGGATTCTCGTTGATCTTGTCGGGTGTGTTCTTCAGATCGCCATTCACGGCCGTCACCGTGCCGGAGACGGGCGAGAAAAGGTCGCTGACGGCCTTCACGCTCTCAACGGAACCAAAGACAGCGTTGGCAGTTACTGCATCGCCCACCTTGGGCACGTCTACATAGACGATATCGCCCAGGGAGCTTTGCGCGTAGTCGGTAATACCGACAGTTCCAATAGAGCCATTCACCTCAATCCATTCATGTTCACGGGTATAGCGGTAGTCTGCCGGGTAGGCCATAGCGGTTACGCTCCTCATCGAAGTCGAAATCCTAGTGTACGACCTGGGAGGGCGGGAAAAAACAGGCAGCTGCGAAGAATCCACAGGTAGGGCGCAGGGCTTCGCCGTCCCAGGCCCCCCCGGCCCGAAAGGAACCGCTGATTGCGCGGCGCTCGCGGCGGGCAATTCGGAAGTAACCGTGGTCTTGGTCACCGTTACTTCCGAGTACGCGGTCATTCGCACGCAATCCGCGAAAACGACGTCCGGTAGATTAGGAATTCATTGCGGCAGGCTGTCAATGAATGAGCGCAGTTCTTTGAGCGTCTCGTTCTGCTTCGCGATGAAGAGATAGTGATATACGTGAGGCCATAGGAGAACACGTGCGGATGGCACATCTCTTTGAAGTGCTCTTGCTCGCGCTTGGCAATCCGCCGTATTGTACGCATCAATCTTTTCCCGAAAGTCAGGGTCCTTATCGATAGATGGACCGTAATCGACCGGGCAAGCAAAGATTGCGAGAACTGGGACACGGATATTCGTGAACTTCTCCCACTTCTGGTCCTCTGCACTAATTGACGGATGTGAGCGTGGTTTGCCCACGCTTCCATCCGAATTGGATTTGAAGCTTTGGCGGAGCTCGGCCTCCGGCGGATCACCTCCCACCATATTCTGTGCGTACCAGGTGCCAAGCGCCTTAAAGCTGGTCAAATCGGCGGCCTTGGGGCCACCGTGGCCCGGCGGCATGCCCTTCATCAACTCAATGTGCTCCCTTTGCTTCTTCAAGTCTTGTTCGAACAAAGGAAGGTCCGATTTCAGTAGTTTGTCGATAGGCTTTTCGTCCCATTGCGACGCACTAAATTGACCGAGATCCTTCTGCAATTCCGGCAGATCGAAGGCCAAATCACCCACCGAAGGATCGTAGAATGCGTAACCGTACGCGGCATCAAGATAGACCGCCCCTGCGATCCTCTCAGGAAATCTCGTCGCGACCCAACTTACTTCTTGCCCTGCAAAGGAATGTCCGACGAGCACCGGGCGCACGATCTTTAGCACATCCAGAACCGCGATAATATCCTTGCCGAGACGGTCAACTGAGTAACCAGTGGCTGGAGAGCTCGAAGCACCAAACCCGCGCCGGGTGATCCCGTAAACGTGGTAGTACCGCGCTAGTTTAGGAGCGAAGTCATCGTAGATGTGGGCAGTATTGCCCCATCCCGCTAATAAGACGACCGGTCGCCCTTTGCCACCCCAATCGAGCACCTCAAGTTGAACGTTTTTGTCGACCGTCACCAGCTCGACTCGATGCGGTGACGAATCGTGAAAAGCCGATGGAGCTTTATATGAAGAGGTAGTAGGGGTTTGTGCAGGAAGGTAGCCCGGGATGCAACAGACAAGGCATAGAGCGCCAGCCTTCCAACTATCGCGCACCAAATTCTCCTTTCGCAAACGCTCTTAACCGCGGCTTCCGGTAGTTGGCAGGGCAATATCGATCGCTAGTCTCTCGATGGGTTTGATTGCCACTGATCGAGTGCTAAAGCAATAGTAGAATTCGCGTTCCGCAAACGCTACTTACAATCGAAAGAGAGTCATATCGCCCCGCGGATCAAGTGGCCTTCGGGAGTGGGGCATGAATTGGAGAGGCCTAGTCACTCGTCGATCGGATTTGCGGCCAGTCCTTCAGAATCAGGTCGTATCGTCGCCAATCCGGAAGTTGCCGTTCAATTCATTTCAACCTGCCATTCCAGGCAATCCCGCTCAGTTCCTGAAGTATTTTCCATGTCCTCCATTCGCCCAGGGATCATAGTGCTCGGCAAAGTTGGCGCGCTGTTGCACGCTGGGATGGTCGAAGAGCCAGAATTCGATAAAGGGGTTCGGATTCGGGTCTTCGAGCCAGGTTTGCCCGAGGGCGTTGAAGGCTGCAACGGCGGTCTTTTGCGGATCGGGCACGATGCCGTGAATCGCCTCCTGGCCGTAAACGTCAGCCTGGTGTTCGAAGTGGCGGCTGATCGCATTGTCCACGGGCTGCAGGAGGAAACCGGCCAGCGAAATGGCAAAGATCAGCACCACAAAGCCGGCGCGCGAGGATAGCGGGGAGGTTCCATCCTCTCCGCCGAGCTGCCATCGCGCTCCGAAGCGCCGCGCCAGCCACGCTGCAAAGGCGGCGCACGCCCAATAGACAAAAAAAAGCCCAACCGCAGAGATGGCAAGCATCTTCGGAATGTGGTGCAACACGTAATGCCCGCTCTCGTGACCGAAGATGAAGAGAACCTCATCGTCAGGAATGCGTCCGGCGGTAGTGTCCCATACCACAATCCGCTTGGTTGAGCCGATGCCGCTGACGTAGGCGTTCAAGCCGTTGGTCTTCAGGCTGGCCTTCATCAGGAACATGCGGCTGGGCGGGATGTTGGTTCCCGTCCGCGCCACCACCTTCTCCAGTTGCTGCACCAGGGCGGGATTGGTCTTTTGGAGGGGCTCGAATTTATTGAAGATGGGTTCAAGCAGCGGCTCGACGAAGAGGGTGAGCACCAGCAATGGCAGCGTGACGAGCCATGCCCCCAGCCAGAAACGGCGCGGCCAGCGGCGCACGATCCAGTTAAAGAGCAAGAGCACGGGCGCTCCGATCAGCAGGGCCAGAGCCAGGGCTTTGCCTTGGTCGCCGATCCAGCTTCCCCAACTCTGCACGCTGATGCCGTAAGCGCGGCTCACGTGCTGGCTGAACCAGTCCAGTGGCAGTCCGGTCAGGTCAATGATCACCAGAAATGCGGCGAAGAAGATCAGCCCCTGAACCCAGCGGCGGCTCGCGAGACGTCCTGCCCATGCCTCAAGGCCGGCAGCGGCTCGTGTGGCCAGCAGCAGCCAGAGCACGGCCAGGCCCCAGAACGAGCCCACGATATTCAGAGTGTCGCGGATACGGCCGAGTGCAATCGCCTTCGCGAGTTTATCGGGTGGCAGGGTATAGGCTTGCTGCTGGTTGGCCGGCTCAGAGGCTGGGGCGGCTTGCGCCGCGCCGGTTGGGTCGGGACCGGGTTGGGCCGCGCAGAAACGCGGGGTGAATGCGACGAAAAGGATGGTCAAGCAGAGGACAGGCAGGCACCACCGTACGAATGTTTTCATCAAAGACCTCCCGGCAACGTCAAACTCTGCGACAATCGAGCATACAAATGCTTATATCCGATTTTTCTGCCTCTGGGTCGCCAATCCCCTTGGTTGACTCAAAACGGCTCGCGTTGAAACCGCGATGCGCGGCAATTGCTCTTCTTGTCCTGCTTTGGATGTTGCCGTTTGCGGCCGGCGCCCAGCAAACCTCCCCTGTGCTTCTGGACGCCATGACGGCTGAGCTGCACCGCGCCTACACCGCGCTCGGCAAGCCGGCCCCGCTTCAGCCCGCAAGCCTGGCAGCCGACGACAGGCAACCGCCGCTTTACTTCCTTAGCTACTCAGTGAGCGACACCAGCTATGTGTCCATCCGGGCGCAGTTTGGGGGACTGGTAGACATCTCGGCCAACCGCGCGCGCGTGGCCGACGTGCAGGCGCGCGTCGGCAGCCCTGCGCTCGACAATACTCACGGCGACCATCGCGGTTCGGCGGTCAACAGCATGACACTGCCGCTCGGCGACGATCGGGAGGCGCTGGAGCAGTCGCTCTGGCTAGCCACCAATCGAGGCTATGGGAATGCGCTGGACAGCTACCTCCGAGTGCGGACCGAGATTCAGGTCAGAGTCCGGGAAGAAGACACCTCGCCCGACTTCAGCCAGGAGCCGCCGCAGGCGCATGAGGAAATGCCGGCCCCGCCGGTAGCCGTTGATCAGGTGGCGTGGGGGCGGCGCGTGCAGGCGCTCTCCAAAATCTTCCGCCAATTCCCCGAGGTTTACCAGAACGAGGTAATCCTCACCGCCCAGAACGAGACCGATTATTACGTCTCGTCGGAGGGCTCACGGCTCGTGACGCCGCATCTGCGGGCCCGGCTGGTGGCGATTGCCATGACCCGCGCCGACGATGGCATGAACCTCTTTCGGACGCGGACCTTCGAAGCGGCGACAGCGGACGGGCTGCCCGCACAGGCGGAACTGGAAGCAGCGATGCGGGAACTGGGCCAAAGCCTGGAAAATCTGCGCAAAGCCCCGGTGACGCAGCCCTACGACGGCCCGGCGCTGCTTTCCGGTCGGGCAGCGGCGGTCTTCTTCCATGAAGTGCTCGGCCACCGCCTCGAAGGCCAGCGCCAGCGCGGCGGCAGGGAAGGCCAGACCTTTACCAGGGATCTCGGCAAGCCCGTGCTGCCCAGCTTTCTGTCAGTGACCGACGATCCAACGCTGACCGCCATCGACGGGACGCTGCTCAGCGGCAGCTACGAGTACGACGACGAGGGCCAGAAGGCGCAGCGTGTGGCGCTGATCGAGAATGGGGTACTCCGAAATTTCCTCATGTCGCGCATGCCGATCACCGGATTCAGCTCCTCGAACGGACACGGCCGCGCGCAAACCGGGCTTGTGCCCACCGGGCGCCAGGGCAACCTGATCGTTACCTCCGCCAAAACCGAACCGGAGAGCCAACTGCGCAGGCAGCTTATCGAAGAGGCCAGGAAGCAGGGCAAGCCTTACGGCCTTTACTTTGAAGACATCTCCTCGGGCCTGACGGCGACTCAGCGCACCTCGCCGCAGGCCTTCCAGGTGATTCCGCTGGTCGTTTGGCGTGTATACGTGGACGGCCGTCCGGACGAACTGGTACGCGGCGTGAACATCGTCGGCACGCCGCTGGCGGCGCTCAAGCGCATCGTGGCTACCGGCGACAGGAGTGAAGTTTTCAATGGCGAATGCGGCGCGGAGTCGGGCACGGTCCCGGTCAGCGCGGTGGCTCCGGCCATGCTGCTCAGTGAGATTGAAACGCAGCGCCAGCCGCAAGGCACCGCCCGCCCGCCGATATTGCCCATTCCGGGAACAGACAGCGTAGCGTCCGCGAAGGAGCATGCGCAATGAAGACGATTCGTTCCATCGTCCGGCTGGCTGCAACCGGAGTTCTTCCGGCCTTGCTGTGTGCACCGCCATTGATCGCCGCGCAGCAGACACGCGCTTCCGCGGAGAAGGATCCGGTACTCAAGGCCATGCTCACTGAGCTTGACCGCAGCATGGCCCAGCTCCAGTTGAAGGGCTTTTCCAAGCCCTTCTTTATCCAGTACCGCATTGAGGATGTGGACGACTTCTCCACCAGGGCGAAGTTTGGCGCCAGCGAGGGCTCGAAGCGCACCCGCCAGCGCGTGGCCCGCGTCAAGGTGCTGGTAGGCGATTACAAGACAGACAGCTCCGGCGAGCGAGGCGGCGGGGCGCTGGAACTGACGGCGCTGGATGACGATCCCATCGCGCTGCGCTCGGCGCTGTGGGTGGCAACCGATCAGGCGTACAAGAGCGCGCTCACCGCGTATGCGCAGAAGCAGGCCGCGCTCAAGGAAGTGCAGACGCCGCCGCAAGCCGACGACTTCAGTCGCGAAAAGCCCCTCATCTCGCTCGCCGCTGCGCCGCGACTCACGCTTGACGAAGCCGGCTGGGCAAGTCGTGTCGCGCACGACAGCGGCATCTACCGGACCAACGCCGCGGTCAAGGCCGGCCGGCGCGACGTGCAATATTCCACGGCCGAGTTTCACGCGCGCACGACGGCCACATGGCTTGTAAACAGCGAGGGCACCATCATCCGCAAAGGTACGGTCGAGTACCAGGAGTTCGTGGCGGTCGGCATGCAGGCGCCTGACGGAATGCGGCTTGACCGTTCCTACGCCACCACCGGTGCCTCGCTGGCGGACCTGGACGTGCCCGCGGTCTTCGAGCGGCATGCAGTGGAACTGATCTCTTCGCTGGCCGAGTTGCGCAAGGCGCCGCTGGTCGAAGAGGAGTATCACGGCCCGCTGTTGTTGAGCGCCGACGCTGCGGCCGGCACATTCCGCCTTTTGCTGGCGAACGCGGTGACGGCCACACGGCCCAGGCTGGGCACAGCAGCCCGCACCAACGGCCCCTTTGCTTCAAGCTACAAAACGCACGTACTCCCCGAATTTCTTGACGTCAGCGACGATCCCGGCCTGAAGAGCTATGACGGCAAGCGCCTTGTGGGGGCGTATGCCGTGGACGAAGAAGGCGTTCCAGCACAGGAGGTGCAACTGGTGACGGGAGGGCTGCTGGAGAACTACCTCATCGGCCGCCAGCCGGTGCGCGGCTTTCCCCAATCGAACGGGCACGGCCGAGCCGGGATTACGGGTCCTCCGCGGCCGGCCATCGGGGTACTGAAGGTGAGCGCCCGCAATGGAATCTCGGAAAGGGAACTGAACCGCAGGTTGCTGGCGATGGCCAAAGAGCGAAGGCTGGAGAGCGTCTTCTATGTGCAAACCCTGGGCGCTGCGCTCATGCCGCGCCTGCTCTACCGCGTCAGCGTGGACGGAAAGCCGGAGCTGGTGCGCGGCGCGGAGATCGATGACGTTGACCAGAGGGCGCTGCGCGCCAGCGTGACCGCCGCAGGCAGCGATCTGTATGTGACCAACTACTTCGGTGACATTCCCCAAACGGTGCTTGCGCCAGCGCTGCTGCTGGAAGATGCAACCATCCGCCGTGCCAACGAGAAGAACGACAAGCTTCCGTTTTATCCGCCTCCGGATTGAGTCGAATGTGGAATACCAGGGACTGCGCCAATCGGGCTGCGGGGAAGTATCCTGGATTTGGGTGCGGCTTCACTTGTACCGTAATCGCGGCAGAATCAATGCTGACATCAGGCTTGCCGGACGCGGATATCGGGCTCGTAACCTGTGCCGGAACGGGCCGAGAGGCGCAGCGCCGGCAACTGCCGGGCGGGAATCGCCTG
Organism: Acidobacteriota bacterium; assembly: GCA_021846945.1. GTDB lineage: Bacteria > Acidobacteriota > Terriglobia > Terriglobales > Acidobacteriaceae > Telmatobacter. The sequence goes on from JAJZVZ010000004.1 coordinate 29,662, forward strand.
CGAGAGCGAGGCGCGGTAGAGCGCGGCGCCCAGCGCTGCCCCGTCATCGCCGCCCGCGGGGTAGATATAAACCGCGTCAAAGAAGCGCGACCGGATCAGTTTCCGCTTGGCGGCCGTTTTCAGCGGCGTACCGCCCGCCAGCACCACCCGCCGCAACCCGGTTTCCTTCGCAAAATGCTCGCAGACATGCAGAATCACGCGCTCGAAACACTCCTGCATGGCGGCTGCCACATCTTCGTGGATGAATTCGATCGGTTCGCCCGGCGACCGGCGCCGAACCAGCTTCTGATCGAGATAGCTCCGCGCGGCCGCACAGATCTCACGCTCCTTGCGTGAGTTGTTCAGCTTCAACAGAGGAATGTGCGCGCAACCGTCATCGCGCAGCTCCACGGCATCCATGAAGAACTTCCGGAAGCGCGAGGGGTCGCCATAGCCGGCCATCTCCATCATCTTGTACTCATCAGTACTGAACTCAAAGCCCAGATGCAGCGCCACCAGCGAGTACAGCATGCCGATCGAGTCTCTGGCGTAGATGGCGCGAACCCTCTCCAATTCGCCATCATGAAAATCGAAGACGCTCAAGCCCTCAATCTCGCCCATCGCGTCGCTGACCACCACCAGGCACTCGTCCCAGCCTGACGTATAGGCGGCGCCGGCGGCGTGCGCCCGGTGGTGGCTCACCGCGAAGACTTTGTCCTCAGAAAATCCTGGCAGATTGCGGCGCACCTGTTCGAGCAGCGCAGTCCGCGAAAGAACCCTCCTGTAGAGTTCCGCCGAAGCGTCATTCTGGGCGTAAAACACGCGATAGGGCGCAAAGTCGAATCCGTGAGCGATTTCGTCGATTTCGTCAATGGCGATGCCGGCTTCAGACAGACAGAATTGAATCGCGTTGATGGGGAATTCGGCAGTGCGCATTTGCCCGCTGAAACGTGCCTGATCCGCGGCAGCTACGACCTTGCCGTCGATGACCAGCGCGGCTGCTGAATCCATTCCCTGCGCAATGCGGTACTCGCGCTCCTCAAGGCCGGGCCAGGCAGCTTTCTTAAAACTCATGAAATTTTCGAGCCCGCTGATACCGATGACTTTCATCCATGCCTCTTCCGAGGATCGCGCCGTGCCTGATGAGCGAACCCAGTTCTCGCACAACCTCTCTCGGATGTCTCCGGGAGAGATCACACCACCTTCGGCTTCGGGGTGATAAGTTTTTGGGGTCCCCAAGTCGCGGCCGTACGCGAGCGTCGTTACGCTTTACTGTGCAGACTAGCATAGCGATTCCCCAGCAATGGCGGGCTTGCCGCGGCCTGCACCAAACTGAATAACCCCCTGCGCCAGCACCGTTGGCGGATTCAGGCCGGCCGTTGTTCGCTGCTCCCGCGCGGCAACCTGAGACACCGTCGCTGGTCCGGGAGGCGGTTTCGGTTTCTCCACCGTTGATTCCGCCGGGGGAGTATGCTTAATCTCCGAAGAGAAACCCAACCGCGCCGAGGACCGAACATGAATCGCATCTTTCAGGCAACTTTCTCTGCCCTCCTGCTCTGCCTGCCAGGACTGGCCGCGGTCGCCGCCCCCATTCCCATCATGATCCTGGACGGCGAGAGCGGCGGGCCGTACCACAACTGGAAGCTCACCACGCCCGTCCTCAAGCGCGAGCTGGAAGAGACCGGCCTCTTCAAGGTCACGGTCGTCACCGCGCCGCGCTCTGACGGCGACTTCAGCAACTTCAAGCCGGAGTTCAGCCGCTACAAGGCCATCGTCATGAACTACGACGCTCCCGACTGGCCGGCAAATTTACGCGCGCAGTTTGAAGACTACGTCCGCAAGGGCGGCGGGCTCATCATTGTGCACGCGGCTGACAACGCCTTTCCCAACTGGCCCGCCTATAACCTGATGATCGGCATCGGCGGCTGGAGGCACCGCACCGAGCAGGCCGGCCCCTACTGGTACTGGAAGGATGGCAAGCTGGTCTCCGATCCCTCGCCCGGCCCTACCGGCTCGCATGGAGCTCGGCTGCCGTTTCAGATCGTCACGCGCGATGCTGCGCACCCCATCATGAGGGGACTGCCGCCCGTCTGGGTTCACGTCAACGACGAGCTTTATGCCACTCTGCGCGGCCCCGGCAAAAACATGACCGTGCTCGCCACCGCGCATTCCGACCCGAAAAACAAGGGAACCGGCCATGACGAGCCCATCATTATGGTTCTGCGTTACGGGAAGGGAAGAATCTTTCACACCACGCTGGGCCACGATGTCTTCGCACTGAGCTGCGTGGGATTCATCACGATCTTTCAGCGCGGCACCGAGTGGGCCGCGACGGGAAAAGTTACCCAGAAGGCCCCGGCCAACTTCCCCACCGCTGACTCAGTAAGTTACCGAGTAGATATCGCGGAAATGGATCCGGCATTCCTGAAGGGAGCTTCGCCAGTGGTGGCGGCGAAGTAGCATGCTTTTGTCTTTTTCAATCCGCGTCAATCCTGACATTTGGGTTTCCCAGGTCTCGTTCGCTGCAGCGGATGAGACCTGGGATGGGTGCCGGACCCTACTTCGCCGTCCGGTAAATCTCCGAGCCGGCCAGCAGATAAGCGCCCACTCCATAGACATAGCTCGATGTCTCGGTAAAGGCTCCGGGCGCGGCGCCCACAGGCTGAATGCTGCCCAGTCGCCCATCAGCATAGACGTGCGAGAGCATCCCCTTCCACGCCTTGTGTACTGCGGGCCAGTAAGTGGCCTTGTCGAGGATGCCCTCATTCACTCCCCACGCCATCGCGTAGGTAATGAAGGCGCTGCCGGAAAGTTCAGGCAGCGGATACGAAGCGGCGTCGAGCAGGCCCGGTCGCCACAGTCCATCCGGTCCCTGGATTGAAAGCATCTCCGCCGACATCTCTTTGAACAGCTCGACATACTTTGGCCGCAGCGGAGCATCCTTCGGCATCTGCTGCAGCACGCGGACGAGGCCGCCCATCACCCAGCCGTTGCCGCGCGACCAGAAGATCTTTTCGCCGTTCTTCTCATGCTTGTCCAGGTACGTCGCGTCGCGTGAATAGAGGTGCTTGTTGTGGTCGTAGAGCAGATCCGTGGTGATGGTCCATTGCTTGTCCATGAAGTCCAGATACTTCTGGTCGCCGGTCGCCTTGTACATGTCGGCATAGACAGGCGGGGCCATAAAGAGTGCGTCGCACCACCACCAGAGCGGCTTCTTCTCGTATTGGGATTCGGGCGTAGCGATCTCTTCATCAAGCCGCGCCTTCATCTGCTCCATCATCTTCGGATCTTTATGGATGAAGTATTGCTCCATGTACATCTGGCCTACAGCCTGATCGTCGGCCATCATGATGCGCGGTCCCGGCCGCCATTCAAGTTTGTTGCCGATATCCAGCATGGCCTGCTTGTACTGGTCCCCGGCGACCGCATCCGGAACGGCCATGAATCCGTCATAGAGCGCTGCCCATGTCCAGTCGTACTGCGCCTGGTCCGGCAGAAGGTGGAGTTGCCAGTCGGCCACCAGCTTCATGGCTTTGGCAAGATCTTTCTTCGTGAATTTCGGCGACAGATTTGTAGCCAGCGGTCCCGCCGACGGCGGAGTATTCCCCGGGGGCGCCAGATGAGGGTAGTGTCCTGGCGCGCGCTGCGCGGAAGCCGGCAAAAGCGCAAGAGCGAATGCGGCAGTGGCAAGGATGGGAAGCCAGAGGGAGCGTCCCATTCGCAGAGAAAGGCCGATATTTTGCATTTGGTTCTCCAGTGGTGTAAAAGCCTGTGGTTTGGGCCCGGTGCGGGGCGCAAACCCGCGCAACGGCAACTCTTCGGAAGGATAGAAGCGCGCAGCCACTTTGGGATCGGAAATGGCAGTGTGGCTGGGCATGCACACACCATAGGCACGCTCCGTACCGCTGTCAAGCGAGAGGCGAGAATAGGCGCGATTCAGCAATATTGTCATTCAGCGCAACCCCGTCGCCGCGCGCGATTTGAACGCGGTCAGAAGCTGATTCGCGTCCCAAATTCAATCTGCCGCTCCCGGTAAAAGTTGTAGCCGTTGATGTCAAGCGGCTTGCCGAATGCCACGGTGTCGGGCTTGAGTCCAGTGAGGAAATTGAGCGATGGCAGCTCGCCCGAGCTGGTGCCCGACCGGATGTAGTAACCGGTGGTTTCAATCTCTGTAACGTTGCTGTGATTGAAGAGATTGAAGGTCTCGGCCATGAGCTCCATGTGGGCCTCTCTGCCGAGGTTGAACTGTTTGCCCAGCCGGAAGTCCGCCTTCCACGTCGAAGGATAGCGAAACGTGTTGCGGCCCACGCCATAGATGCGGTTATCTCCGCCCGATCCATTCATGCCCGGCTCAAGGCCGGCGATCGCCACGCCCCCATTCGTAAATTCCTTGGGCAACGTGCCTGAAGTGCGCATCGTGTAGGGCAGGCCGCCGCGGAACAGGCCGATCCCGGAAAGCCTCCAGTCGTTCGCGATCCGGCCTGCAAGTGCATGCAGCTGCCAGGGAGCCGCAAGAATCATGTAGGCTGCTGCCGAGTGGCGCACATCCAGGTTGCTGGTTCCGTATTCCAGCCTGAAGTTTTCCGGGTCGAGCACGCCGTCGCCCGCCACCCACGCGCCTTCGTTGGGATTCCAGTCCTCGGCGTGGGCATAGGTGTAATGCGCAAAGAAGCCAACGCCACGACGGCTGTACCGTCCCAACCTCACGATCGCCGCTTCATAGGTGGAGTTGGCCCGGCTCACGATCTCCGAAATCTGCTGATAATTCGGATTCAGGCGGCCCGCCGTGCCGGTCACGGAAGTGGCTGAGGGCCATGAAGCATAAAAAGGAACGGTGATCTGCTTCGTCTTGATCGGGCCTTTGCCGGTGCCGTCCACGACGGCATAAGTGATGGTCCCGGGATTGATCTTGGGATCGATGTTGGCATCGGTCGAAATCGGCAGGCGCCGGCCCAGGCTTACCAGCGCGCTGGCTGTCAGCAGCATGCCGCCGGGGACATCTTCCTCGACCGAAGCAATGGCCTGATGCACTTCGGGATTGCGAAAGCCCGGCCCAAACTCGACGGCGCGCGGTTTGACCATGCTCAACGGTTCTCCGGCAAGCACGTAGGGGAATGGCGGCGCTCCACCCGCATCCAGATTATCCGTGGGGCGCATGAAAAAGTAAAGGTCGCCCTTGGGAGAGCCGGTCTGCGTCAACGCCGTTTCGACCACGGCGTTCATGGTGCGCGCAAAGTACATGCCGTAGCCCAGGCGCAGCAACGGCCAGTGATTTTTGTAGTTGCCTATCGCAAGGCTTACGCGCGGTCCCCAGTCATTGCCAAGGTCCGGCAGCTTCTGCGTCAGCGGAAGATCGGGGTTGGCCATTGCGGTCATGGGCGCCGGCAACTGTTCGCGCTCCCAGCGCAGCCCTGCGGAGAGCGTCACCAGCTTATGCGGCTCCCACTGGGCGCTCGCGTAGCCGGCCCAGTCGTTCGTGCTTAAATTCCACCTGGCCGGGCCCATCATTTGGGAATAGTAGGTGTAGCAAGGCAGATAGCCCAGGCCGCGCAACTTGCCCGCCGAGTCGCGCCACACCCGCCCCGTCTCATCGCAGTTGTGCTGGTGAAAGGGATCGAGCTGCCCTGAAAGTCCAAAGGTCGCGTAGGCCAGCGCATCAGAGGCAAAGTTCTCCACGCTGGAGTAGTAATAGGTTCCTGTTTGATTGCGCAGCAAGCTGGTTGCGTCGGCGTCGTGGCCCCACTCGAAACCTGATTGCATCAGCCAGCCGCCGCGGACCCACTCCACCGATTCCTGCCCGCGATAGAAGTGCTCGTCGGGATAACTGCCCGGCCCGAAGCGTGAGGGATTGCCGATGGTGAAGCCGTAGCGCGAGTCCACCATGATCTGCGGCAATTGTCCCCACACGTTGTTGTTGAGCGTCTGCTCAAATGCCGAAGGAGTTCCGGGATGCGTGCCCAGATCATTCTGCCCTACGGAGATTTCCGAGACGGCCAGCAGATTCGGCGTCAGGAATGTCTCCCACCGGCCCAGCACCCATCCCTCGCTTGCTTCGCTGACGCCCAGGCTATGGTTCCCGTACATCTCCGAAACCCGCGTCATTCCTCCGCCCGGCGAGTTCCAGTTCGCGCCCGTTCCTTCCAGCGTGAAGTGGTTGCGTTCGCCGGCATCCCAATCCAGGCGGCCAAAGCCGACCCACTGCGCGGCGGTGCGCGGAGCTGGACCGAGCAGGCCGTCCAGAGTTTCGAGCATCTTCGAGTACGCAGCCAGACCCTCAGCAACCGGGTTGACGCTGGGCAGGCCGAGCCGCGCCGCCAGCACCTGCATCTGGTCGTTTGAAGGCTGGGCGAAAAACATGTCAGGATGCCGCACCATCGACAGGCCTGGATCATTGCGCCTGTAACCGTCGAGCGCGCCAAACCAGTAGAGCTTACTGTGGCGAATGCGACCGCCCACGCCGATGCCCCAGCTCATCTCGTGATCCGGCGGCGTGTACGCCTCCGGAGTAAATACGGGTGACGTTTCGAAGGTTGCGGGCGCGGTCTCCTTCACCCACTGCGTAAAAGGATTCCGCGCGCCCCAGTTATTCTGGCGGTCGAAGAGAAATCCCTGACCGTGCAGAGTGTTGCCGCCGCGCTCTGTCTCCACGGTCATCTCGCCGCCGGCGGCGCGCGATGCTCGCGCTGCCACATTGCCGGCAACCGCCTGCACCGCGCGGATCGCCGCTTCTCCAATGATGAATCCGCGCCCGCTGGTCCAGACCCGGCCCATGTTCCGCTGCTCTACATTGCCTCGGCCATAATTGCCGGCTCCGGCGCCTCCCACGCGGCCAAACGACAGACGCGTGTTTGCGCCATCCACTGTGGTCTCCACGCCTTCTTCGCCGGCTCCGCGCAGAGATGGCTGTCCGGCGTCGCCGCCCGGCGTCGCCGCCGTGGGGGTATCGAGCAGGAAATCTTCCCAACGGCGCCCGCTCACCGGCAGCGCCTGCAACTCGGCGCCGGTCACAGTGGTCGTCACTGCCGGAGATACCGGACTGGCGTTTGCCTCGGCTGTCTCAATCGGCGGGGCAGGCGAATGGGAAGTCTGGCCTGGCGCCCGCGCGGAGTGCGCAGATGCATCCGCTGCCGGATGTGCGGATGCTGGGGCTGACGTGGCCGCTGGCTTCGCCATGCCTGGCCCGGCGCCCGCGCCATTCTCTGAGGTCTGTGCAAAGAGAGAACATCCTGTGCCAGCGAGCAGCAAAATCATCGCCAGCGACCTGATCCAGCTCCACCTGGCCACCGCCATCCAATCACCCACCTGTGGCAGATACTCGGGAACAAACACACAATTAGCGCATCACCGGCCTGCTCTCACGGCAGGTCCGGCACGGGCGGGCCGCTGGCTCTGGTTAAGCCTGCTTTCCGCCGTCCCGTTTGCATGCAAAGGGATTTGCAAGTGATTCTATGCCGCTCGGACGCAATTGCAAAGTGCGACTGTGCGCCCGTGCGCACTCTCGCCCTTCAGCCATTCCTGCGGAGGCCGCGACACCTCTTCTCAATCCGGCTCTTCCTATATTTCATTGACTCGTCCAAGGCAAGGCCCCCGTTTGGGATTGCTGAATTTATCAAATAAAATATTTGGTTTCATCAAAAATATATCTTGACAGAGAGTAATTGATTAAGTAGGGTTTCCTGCAAGGAAAAATCCCCACAGTTTCGTAAGTTTGAATCGTAGATTTGAGTCCTTCGGTAGAACCGCCGTGTCGTGTTGATGGCACAGGCATTGGGGCTTGCAACATATAACGATCGCACAACCAAAGCAAACACTTTTGGAGGCATTATGCACGGTCAAGGCAGCAGTTTGTTTGGACTGAGGAGGATGGCTCAATTGCTCGCCATCCTTGTGTTCTCGGTCCTCGTCGTCCAGGCCCAGGAATATCGTGGCACGATTGCGGGGCGGGTAACGGATTCCACCGGCGCTGTGGTGCGGAACGCCCTAATCGCGGCAACGGGACCCCAGCAGACTTACAGAACGAAAAGCGGCAGAGACGGCACATTCACGATTCCCTTTGTCCAGCCGGCCACGTATTCGGTTTCTATTGAGGCGCCGGGATTCGCAAAGGAGGTGCGCGAAGGCATCATCGTTGACATCGATTCCAGCGTCAATCTCCCAGTGACGCTTAAAGTCGGCGCAGACACGGAGACTCTCACAGTCCAAGCGGACGATGAGGTTGCTCTGGATACCCTGGATGCCTCGGGCGGCACCGTGATGGATCCCGAAAAGGTGCAGAATTTACCCTTGAACGGCCGTCAGATATACATGCTGCTGGGCCTTACTCCAGGAGCCAGTTTCACGCAGACGCAGTTTGGCTCGCACGGCTACTCTGGCACGCGAGGCTGGGACGAGTCGAACGCCTATAAGATCAATGGGCAAACCGGGAGAGCCAATCAGTTCTCATTGAACGGGGCTCCTATATCGCAGCAGAATGGCGGTGGCGCCGGAACGTGGAACATTGCTCCCAACGTGGATGCCGTGGCGGAATTCAAGGTCATGACGAACACGTACGACGCGCAATATGGCCGTTTTGCGGGTGGCACGATCAATACGATCCTCAGAAGTGGCACCCGGCAGTACCATGGAACCCTGTTCGATTTTTGGCGCAATTCAGTTCTCGACGCGAACACGTACGAGTTGAATCAAGTTGGAGCCAAGAAGCCCTTTCACAACCTGCACCAGTTTGGAGGAACGTTTGGGGGGCCCGTTTGGAAAACCAAGGACCACCTGTTCTTTTTCTTGAGCTTTGAAGGCTGGCGGGAAGTGCTCCCCGGGGGCGTGGTGACCACCGTGCCGACGCCCGATATGTTTCCGGGCGTGAACGGCGTGAATTTGACCAACTACTTGGCGGCCACGAATAAAAACGGCATTTACGATCCTCTGACTACAACCTGCGTCAAGCCCTCATCGGGTGGCTGCAGCCAGTATGGCCGCCAGCAGTTTTCCAACGACACAATTCCGGCGAACCGGATCAGTCCTATCGGCCTGGCGATCATGAAGCTGTTTCCTGCCCCGAATCTTCCGGGCTATATAAACAACTACGTCTACACGGGAAAAGATCGCTATCAGTACAACCAGCCAATTGCCCGCGTTGACTACAACTTCTCGGATGCCACAAAGATGTATGCGATGTTCGCATGGTGGTCCGGGACCGAATTCAGGAACACCAACGGCTTTACAGGCCCCGCGATGAGGGGCAACATCAACAACTATCGTTCCAGCTTGACGCAGGTGCTCGATCTAACACATACGTTCAGTCCGAGGATGGTCGGCGACGTTCGTGTCTCCTTCAACCGCTCCTGGAACCGCGATCCCGATGGATCACTCTCTGCCGGCGTATCGTCCTTGCAGGCGAAGGATCTCGGCCTTACCATGCCGGCGATTCCGACCACCAGGCACACCTATGCCCCTCAAATCAATCTCGGCGACTACCTTCCAGACATCATCGGCAACACCGGGGATCCAATCATCTTCGAAACCTATGATCTGGCGCCTTCCATGACGCACGTTGTGAAACAGCATAATTTTCACTATGGCGTCGAGTTCATGCTCTTCCACGACGTCCCGAATGGGGTAGGGCAGCCCAACGGCAATTTCTCTTTCTCATCGGGCTTCACCCAGCAAAATCCCAAACGTTACAACTCCGACGGCTCTGTTGTCGCCGACCTGTTGATGGGATATCCCAGCGGTGGCAGTGTTCAGGACCAGATAGCACCTTACGAGTCCTACAATTATTACGCCGCATACATCCAGGATGACTGGAGAGTGACGCCGAAACTCGCGTTGAATCTCGGCTTGCGCTGGGATGATGAGACGTCGCCGGTGGAACGCCGGAACCGTCTCGTTGCGGGTATTTGCCTGACCTGCGTAAACCCGATTACCAACTCCATCACTTACCCTAGCGGAAACCTGTTGCCGAATGGCGCTACAATTGCCAATCCGATGAACGGTGTTGCGCAATTCGCGAGCAACAATCTAACCGCATACACAAACACCGCGGGTCCCTTTCAACCCAAGTTCGGCATCTCCTACGCCATTACGAACAAGCTCGTCCTGCGAGGAGGCTGGGGACTCGGCACCGAGATCGGTTTCGAGCTGGGAGGCGCATCTCCGTGGAAACAGTCCACAGGATACGACTCATCCCCGGATGGAGGTCTGACTCCGGCTTTTAACTTCATAAACGGAAATCCGTATCCAAATGGATACACTCCGGTCGAAGGACGTTCTTTGGGCGCGATGACGTTTGTCGGAGATGGGCTTAGCCTTGATCAAAGAGACAGGAAAATTCCTGTTGCTCAGCAATATTCGTTCGGTTTCGAGAGTGAGCTGCCGTTCCAGATCACGACGGATATTGAGTATGTCGGCGTCTATACAATCTACCTGCGGGATTCACGGCAACTGAATGGGTTGTCGGCCTCGGATTTCCAGCAAGGGCATGCTAATCCAGGTTATCTGGATCAGTTGGTGACGAATCCGTTTTATGGTGTTTTGCCCAAGACCCTTGGATTGGGGCAAAATCCGAAGGTCGAGGCAAAGGTCCTGATGGTTCCTTATCCCGAGTTCAATGGAAATCTTTACATTTACACCCACGCTACCGGTTACAGCGACTACAACTCCATGATTGCGAAAGCGGAGAAGCGCTTCACCAATGGCGGCATGTTGAGCCAGGGCCTTAGCTTCCTCGGGGCCTTCACGTGGTCCAAGTTGATGGCTGCCACCGGCTATCTGAATAATTCAGGAGAGGGGCTGGTGGATCCCAAACCCCTTTACTTCCTGGATGGTGGCAATCGCTCCTGGGTCTTCGCATTCAGCGGCTTGTATGGCATTCCGATCGGGCGAGGCGGCCTGCTGGCCAGCAACGCTCATGGCGTGGCAGGCGCCGTGCTGAATAATTGGCAGTTGGAATGGATATTTCAGAACCAGGCCGGAACGCCGGTTGGCTATCCGAATGGAGATCTCTACAACTGCGGTCAATATAACATCCGGTCGGCTCATAGAACCTATGCCAGCTATATCAACAACTCACAGACGTCATGCTGGGCTACCTTCCCGGAATATACAGCCAAGACAGCAGGGCCGAATTCCACACGGGTTCTGCAGCCATGGGCGCAACAGACGCAGCTTGGAATGGAAAAGGTGTTTTCCGTAACCGAAAAGTATAAATTGCAATTCAAGGGGGAGGCGTTCAACGCGACCAATACGCCTATCTTTGGCGGCGTGAGTACATCAAACCCTGAGAAAGCTCCAACCCGGAATGCAAGTGTGGCCAATCCCAATCAACCGGGGGCGTGGTCCGGGTTCGGGACGATTGGGAGCACTGAGCAAAACTTTCCACGTCAGATCCAGTTGTCTCTAAAAGTGATTTTTTAGCTTCAACCTGTGGGCCGTACGCCCCATCCTCCCCGTGTCGTTCGCGGGGAGGATGGGAGCGCTACGAACCTCAACAGCCCGCCCTTCGCGCCAGCCGCCTCCACTGCCCCTGATCCCTGATTCCTGACCACTATGGCATTTTTCGGAATGCAGTAGAGTCGCAACTGGCGTGCAAGGCGGATTTTTCTTGAAGAAGAATCCACTCGGCAGTTGCCGCTTCGTTCTATACCAATCCGAAAGGTGCTTTAGCTGGCGCGCGGCCTCCTGGTGGGGCCACGTTCGTTAAACTGGAAAGTAAGCATTCTAGGATGAGCGTCGACAAGCGTCGCCGCCGCGTACAGAATCGCTCACAACTGACCACTGACCACTGATTTCTCATGTTTATTGATGAAGCCAAAATCCACGTAAAGGCCGGCGACGGCGGCAACGGCTGCATGGCCTTCCGGCGCGAGAAGTTTGTTCCGCGCGGCGGGCCCTCCGGCGGCGACGGCGGTCGTGGCGGCGACGTTTTTATGGAGTCGTCTGAGCGCCATAACACGCTCATTCACTTCCGCTACAATCCTGAACACAAGGCGCAGCGCGGCGAGCACGGCATGGGCTCGAATTGCACCGGCCAGGACGGCCGCTCCATCACGCTGCAGGTTCCGGTGGGCACGGCGCTCTATGATCTTGAATCCGGCGAGTTGGTGCACGACTTTCAGCAGCCCGACGAGCGCATCATCGTCGCCAAAGGCGGCCGTGGCGGCCGCGGCAACCAGCACTTTGCCACCAGCACACACCAGGCTCCGCGCGAGCACGAGTTGGGCCGCCCCGGCGAAGAGCGCAGCTACCGTCTCGAACTCAAGCTGCTGGCCGACGTGGGACTAGTTGGCTTTCCCAACGCAGGCAAGTCCACGCTGATCTCGCGCATTTCCGCGGCCAGACCCAAGATCGCAGACTATCCCTTCACCACCCTCGAGCCGAACCTCGGCGTGGTCACGGTCGGGGATGAACCCGACACGGAATCCTACGTGGTGGCGGATGTTCCGGGCCTTATTGAGGGCGCGCACCTGGGCCATGGCCTGGGCACGCAATTCCTGCGTCACATTGAGCGTACCCGCCTGCTCGTCCACCTTGTCGATGTGTCCGATGCATCGGGACGTCCCGATCCTGTTGCGGACTTCAAGGTGATCAACAACGAACTCGCAAGCTTCGGTAACGGTCTCGATGAGAAGCCGATGATCGTCGCCGCCACCAAGGTAGACGCGGCCAATCCGGAAAAGCTCAAGAAACTCTCAGCCCACGCTAAACGCCGCAAACTCGAGTTTTACGCCATCTCCGCTGTGACTGGCGATGGCATCGACGAGCTGAAATGGGCGCTGGCCCGGCGCCTGCGTCCTGCAATCGTCCGCTGAGCGCAGCGCGCATTTCTCAGAGGCGCGTCTTCTCGCCCGCACAAAGACGCGCTGTAATCCTGAATGGATATAGCCTTCGGGAATTTTCTCCCCGATCTCTGAAAACCGCAGGAATCTTTGTTGTTTTTCCCGATGCGAGTAGTTTTTACCCCGTCACCCGCTGCAGTTTTTTCCAGGCCTCGCGAGCTGCTCCGCATAATTCCCTTGTCTTCAACTACTCACCGTTTGGCGCGCTGCATGCTGGCTTCTCCGCGGACGAACAATTCACCCACCAGGAGGAGCAATCTATGCAATCCATCAAGCGCGATCTCAGTCTCTGTCTCGCGGTCAGCGCACTCGTGTTCACAGGCGCCCTTGCCTGGGGATCTCCGTTTACAACGGCCGCATCCGGCACTCAGGCAGCGGTTGTGAGCGGCCAGACGCAGGCGCAGCAGCCTGGTCAGGAATCCGGTCAGGCGCAGCAGCCACAGCAGGGGCAGATGCAACAGCAGCAAACTCAACAAAAGGCCAAGACTTTTACCGGAACTGTTGTTAAAAGCGGATCAGGATACGTTCTTCGCGACTCTTCCGGCCAGGCATACCAGCTCGATGCTTCCGATCAAGCCAAGGCCTTTGAGGGCAAGACGGTCATGGTCCTTGGGCAGCTCGATCCAAACTCCAATACGATCCATGTGCAAAGTATCCAAGCCGCCTCGTCCTACTGAAGCGGAACTCGTTGCACAAGGTCATCGATCTGTCGAAGGATGCGAGTAATCAGGAGAGACTGCGAAAGTCTCTCCTGATTCAAGCAGCGGCGAGGGAAATACGAAGGAAGATTCACTCGTGTGCACGCGCCTTCAGTGGATTAACTGGTCCAGAATTTCTGAAGTATCGGAATTTAATTTACGGAAAGGAAGGGCTCAGTTCAAATTTTGGAATGTTGCATAACCGGTGTAAGCCCACGGGAATAGGAAGATTCTAGAGCGAGCAAGGATTTTGTGTGGTTCTCTTCAGGATCTGATGCGTGATAGGAGGTTCCCCATGAGTTCCCTGGCTGATGCTCAGTTTAGCCGCCGCCCTATTTCGGATGATGGGACTGTGTGCTCAATTTGCAATAAATGCGGCGTAACTGTCGCCGTCTCCTACTGGAGGTTTGAACTGGACCGAGCGGAAGATGCACATGTTTGCGACTCACCCATTCTGGAGCGAAGCGAAGCGGGCTTGGACGAGACCCCTTCCTGTTAGCCCGACCAAGGATAATGACGTTGGAACTTCTAACTATTTGCCAGGGGATCGGATGCTCCGTGGGCGTGGATTTGGTAGCCACGGCTCAACAGGAACATGCCCATCGCCTGTTCCGGAGAGGCGGAAGCGCGTCTACACGCGGCAGGAATGCACAGCGGGAGGCCGCACGGTGTCCGGGCATATCCATTCCCCACAGCACGTGCAAATGGCGCGCACTGATTCTCCCCGCTGACACAAATGTTCAGCTTCTTGCTCCACTGGCCCGATGGTAGACGGGGGCACGCCTTGCTCGTGAGACGCCGATTCCGCCGAAACGCTCCAGCTTCCGCAATCACAGCCTTCGCGTTTCGGGGATGTTCGGCGCGGGCGCAGACAACGCACTCTACTGCAATCCCATCCTAAGCGGCGATCATCCCCGATCCCAGGCCGATCCGCACGGCGGCGAATTCTATCTCACCCATTCGATCTTCGATGACGACCCTGGGCTCAACGCCGTATCGTAGAACACGAAAGCATCCTTCCCAGCCATGAAACCGGAACGGGCAAGTGAGTTTACCGCAGGAATACCGTAAACTTACTTGCCGAAGTGTGCTCGGATCATGATACTGATGCTGACCACTGGAAGGGGAAGAGCAGATTGGCCACCCAGCGCATCGGACCTGAGCCGAGACGAATCACGCACGGAGCACATTCTTCAGACAATCCTTGCGCCGATGCTTCTCCGCGGGCAGATGCAAAGGGCGTGTCGATGAAGGCGGCCTGAGCGCTCGGCACACGCGGCTATACAGTGCAATGCATCTAGAAGAGAATGGACACCGTGGGTTTTTACCTGTCTGATCACACGATTCGGAGGGAAGAATAGATGAATAGAAGAAAATTTCTTTCGGCAACCACCGGCGCTCTGGGGGCGCTTGGTCTGCGGGCAACCAGCGGCGCTGCGCAGAGCGCCGCCGGCACGGGCGAATCCAGCACCGGGACAGGTAAGACGCCGGAGTCCAGACCCAATGTGCTGATCCTGATGTCGGATCAGCACAAGCGCACCTGCATGGGAGTTGCGGGAGATCCGGTCGCAATTACCCCGAATCTCGACCGCTTCGCCCGCGAGAGCGTGCGCTTCACCAATGCCTATTGCACCAATCCAGTGTGCGCGCCGTCGCGTGCCTCAATTCAGACGGGGCTCTACACGCACAAACTTGAATCCAGAGGCAATTCACGGCCGTTTTCACCGAAACACAAGACCATTGCCCACTACTTTAATAACGCCGGCTACCTGACCGCGCTGGTAGGCAAAATGCATATGGTAGATGCGCAAACCCACGGCTTCGGTTACAAGATAGAGTTCAACGACTGGCTGCAGTATCTGGGACCGAAGGTGCGTCTCTACGCGAACGAATTGGGCAGGCCCAATTCAGGCGCAGGGTTGCCTGAAATCGAAAGTCTGTGGCGGGAAGAAGGCTATCCCTGGAAGGGCGATATCACTCCCGATGGCCGGCTCGGCGCGGTAGCGGTTGGCGGTCCGTCGCCGATGGAGGAGCAGGATCACTTTGACAATTTTGTCGCTCGCGAGTCGATTCGCTTTCTGGAAGATTATGCACGAACCAACGAGCCATTCCTCCTCGTCTCTTCGTTTCTCAAGCCGCACGATCCCTTCATGCCGGCCAAGCGCTTCGCGGAGATGTTCCAGCCCGAGCAGATGAAGCTTTCGCCCACCTGGGGCAAGGCGGATCTGGCGCACCTGCCGCAGCCTGTGGTCGAGTTCATTGAGCGTTGCCCGTTTACGCCGGAATTGCGGCAGGCTCCCGAAGCACGCAAGCGAGTGGCGGCTTACTATGGCAACCTGGCGCAGATGGATGACTGCGCGGGCCAGGTGTTGAGCGCCCTCACGCGATTGGGACTCGACAAGAACACCATTGTGGTCTACACCGCGGATCACGGAGAGATGCTCGGCGACCTGGGTCTCTGGAACAAATTCCAGTTCTACGAGGGATCGTGCGGCGTGCCCCTCATGGTGCGGATGCCGGGCGGCGCGCCTTTGCTGTGCACCCAGCCCGTCAGTCTCATCTCGCTCACCTCCACCGTAGCCGAGCTTTGTCAGGTTCCGGTCACCGGCCCCAGTGACGGCAAGAGCTTCGCCTACCTGGTGAGGAAACCCGATTCGCCGGAGCAGTACGGTCCCGTCTTCGCCGAGTATGATCTGGGAATGAAGACAGCCAAGTATATGGTGCGCGACGGCGACTACAAGTACACCTTCTGGGTCAACTACATTCCCGAGCTCTACAATCTGCGCACCGATCCGGAAGAGATGCATAATCTGGCCGGTCTGCCGGAATACCAGGAGACCGTGGCGCGGCTCAAGCAGCAGTTGTTTGCCTGGCACCAGCCAGCTGAGCTATGACCGGTCAAGCGATCGCTTTGCGTGAAGGTCAGGCTGCTTCGCGTTCCGTCTCTCTGTTGCATTTGCAAGGGCCCATTTATCGGCCGGCACGTGATCGGAATCCTGTTGTGGGTGCGTTTGCGCCGGCGGGACGGTCGTGATCGAGTCGCAGATACCCGGCGGCGAAGAAGCACCAGATGTTAGCATCAAAGATGACCGATGCACACCAAAAAACTGAAGATCATTCCCCTTGGCGGACTGGGCGAGTTCGGCATGAACTGTCTGGCGCTGCGCTGGGAAGACGACATTATCGTTATCGACGCTGGACTCATGTTCCCGGAATCGGAGCTGCTGGGCGTGGATATCGTCGTGCCCGACATTAGCTACCTGATTGAAAACAAACAGCATGTCCGCGCCATCATTCTCACTCACGGCCACGAGGACCACATCGGTGGCCTGCCCTGGATTCTTAACGAGCTGAAGGTTCCCGTTTACGCCACCGAATTCACGCTGGCTTACGTGGAAGGCAAGCTTGAAGAACACCAGATGCTCGACGAGACGGAGCTGATCGAGATCGCGCCCCGGGAGAAGTTCACCGTGGGGCCGTTTACCATCGAGCCGATCCGCGTAACGCACTCGCTGGTGGATTGCGTGGCCCTGGCCATCGACACGCCCGTTGGTGTCGTTATCCATACCGGTGACTTCAAGATCGATCTCTCTCCCCTCGACGGCAAGCCCTTTGACCTGCACACCTTCGCCGAATACGGCAAGCGCGGCGTGCTGGCGCTTTTGCAGGACTCGACGAACGTCGAGAGGCCCGGCTACACGCCCAGTGAATCGGCGGTACGGCCGCGGCTGGACGAAGTGTTTTCGCGGACGGCAAAGAAGCTGTTTTTCAGTTGCTTTTCGTCGTCGATTTACCGCATCCGGATCGCGCTGGAACTGGCGCGGGCGCACGGGCGCAAGGTGGCCGTCGTGGGCCGCTCGATGATGGAGAGCACCGAGATCGCGCAGGATTTGGGCTACATCGACGTTCCGCCGGGGCTGATCATCAATCCCGGCCAGATGCGCGACTATCCGCCTGAGCAGTTGATGGTGCTCATCAGCGGCACACAGGGCGAGCCCATGAGCGCGCTGAGCCGCGCAGCCGTGGATAACCACAAAAATGCGCGCATCGATGCCGGCGATACCGTGGTGCTTAGCTCCAGGGTTATCCCCGGCAACGAAAAGGCCATCTTCCGGGTCATCGACCACCTGAGCCGCCGTGAGGCCAACGTGATTTATGACGATGGTGCGCACGGGTTGATTCATGTGAGCGGTCACGGCAGCCAGGAGGAAATGCGGCTGCTCATTAACCTGGTACGGCCCAAGTACTTCATTCCCGTACACGGCGACTACCGCTACCTGCGCAAGCACGCCAAGGTGGCAATGGAGACCGGCGCCGTCGAGCACGCCATTGTGATTGAAGACGGCGACGTGCTGGAAGTGGACAAACATGATGTCCGCAAGAAAGACAAAGTGACGGCGGGGCGCATTCTCATTGACTCTGGATCATCCATCGATGTTGTCGAGGACCTGGTGATCCGCGACCGGCGCATCCTGTCGGAGGACGGTATTGTGCTGGCGGTCGTAGGCATCAACAAGCGGACGGGCAAAGTGGAGCGTCCGCCGGAGGTAGTCATGCGCGGCTTTGGCGGCGCGGATATTACCGATGAGGCGCGCAAGGTGGTGCTTAAAACGCTCGACGGCCTGAGCGGCGAAGAGAAGAGCGACTACGGCATGGTGAACGAGAAGGTGCGCGTTGAGCTGAAGCGGCTGATCCAGAAGAGCACGGGGCGCCGCCCTATGATTATGCCTGTCGTTCTCGAGATTTGAGGGGGAAATGAGCGAGGCAAAATGCAAAGCGGCGGAGCTTGAATCGCTCCGCCGCTTTTCTGCAAAGGGATACCGTCTTGGTTGGTCTCATCGCTGCGTGTGGCTCTTCCTGCGACCTCACTCCAGCTTGCGCCGCAGCTAGGCTGCTCCGGCGATCGACTCCGAATCGGGGACGGAGCTCGAAACCGGCGGACGCCTGTATATCGGGTGCGAACGCTTGCCGATGAAGACTTCATCCACGATCAGCCGGGCGTTGCCCTGCAGGTCGAGAAAGCAGGCGTTCATCTCTCTGCACAGAGCCTGGGCCTCTTCCGACAGGATTGGCGCGATCAGAACGGGCGTCGTATTTTCAGCACGCTGTGTCGTGTAGCTGCGCAACTCATCGAGCGCGCTGCGCACGGTGCAGGGCCGATCGCAGACCTTCACCTTGCATGCGAGTGTATGGCTATGACCCAGGACGTCGATTTCTGCCAGGAAGTCGACCTTATGGCCGGCGCCGGGCGATTGGACCTGAATATCCTTGAGCCTGATGGCGGACACATGCTGGAGGACCACCTTGAGTTCCTCAACTGCCCGGGCCCTGGAATCCTTTATTGAATGATGCATTACCATTGCGAATTCCTCTTTCCGCGTCGTGAATGGCCGGGCACACAACCACCCGGGAGGGTTAACAAAAAGCGGCTCCGCTTCAAAATCAGAATGCGGCGGAACTAACCGCCGGGAGGTTTATGCGCGGAGCGGCGCTGCGGCGTTTTCTGCCATGCAACTCCACCTCGGCAACTGATTTCGGCAGGTTCACAACCTTTGACGGCGCGCTCATAGAGACGGGTAGCAACCGGAAGGGCTGTATACGGAAAGCGTGCTTGCCTGACGGAACCATCGCCAAAGCGATCGGTGTGCGGCAGGGCCTCGCATGGAAATACCTGGACTCAAGCCAGGCAGTTAAACGGGGGTCGTGAATCTCCGGCCGATCCTCCCAGAAACCGGGATCCAACCCGCACTGAATCCGCAGATGATCCAGTTGTAGCTCGACGGCGGGGATGTGTTTAGGGAAATAGCGCCGGACATTTCGCGCACCTACGTAAAGTCCGGTTACTTCGCGTCCCTCGCACTGGGCCTTCACTACCATAACTCACCTCCCATCCATCCCGTGCCGGATGGGATCAGTTTTTGGGAGCCCGCTGTTAGGAAGCCGCTTGCTGGTGGACAAGACTCTCAAAACTACCTTCCAACGCACCAGCCGGAACGCCAATCTGCAACGATCATGTGCCCATTCTGGGGAGCATGTCAAGCAGAGATCCCGCGAATCGATGACAAAAGTAAAAAAATTAACTCCGCTGTAAACCCGGCCGGTTCGTTGCGCGGAGAATTTGCGGAAAGCGAACTGCAACGGCGTGCTTCCGGGATATAAAATGATTAGCTCTTGCGGTCTGGCGGCCAACGGAGAAGGAGAAGTTGCCAAATGCCACCGTCAACTCGCACAATGCTGGCGAGGATAAATTGAATGCACCGAAGAGAATTTCTTGGCGCCGCAGCCGCGGCCATTCTTGCCGGAGGGTTGCGCCCAGCCGCGGCCCTTGCTGAATCAGCCTCCACGCAGCTCAAACCCATGGCGCTAGGCCTGATTATCTCGCCCTTCGGAGCTCCGGAAGAGCACATCCGCACTGTGCATGAATTGGGGCTGTCGAACTGCTTCCTCTCGCTTGACGGGTACATCGGGCATTTCACGCCGGACCTGGCGGCGCAATTCCGCGATCTGTTGGCCAAGTACGACGTGGTGCCTACAACCGTTGAGGTCGTCGGGCCGGGGCCGCTGGTCTGGAACTTTCTTGAGGGGCCGTCCACGATCGGGCTGGTTCCACCCAAGGCGCGCGCTGCGCATATGGATGCGCTGCGCCAGGCTTCGGACTTCGCCAAGCTGCTGGGCATCACTCAAGTGCAGACGCATTGCGGCTTTATCCCGGAAAACCCCGGCGATCCGCTCTATCCCGGAACGGTGGAGGCCATCCGCGCCGTGGCGCAGCACTGCCACGGCAATGGCCAGTACTTCCTTATGGAAACCGGGCAGGAGACACCCACCACCACGTCGCGCGTGATCCGCGACGTCGCCATGCCTAATCTGGCCGTCGGCCTCGACACCGCCAATCTGATTCTGTACGGAAAAGCTAATCCGGTGGACGCCGTCGATATCCTTGGACCCCACGTGCGCAGCGTTCACGCCAAAGACGGACGCTGGCCCACCGACCCCGACAAGCTTGGCCAGGAGGTCCTGATCGGCACCGGCCTGGTCAATTTCCGCGAGGTCTTCACCAAGCTGCATCGCCTCGGCTATACGGGCGCCATTACCATTGAGCGCGAGATCTCCGGCCCGCAGCAGATCGCAGACGTCCGCAAGGAAAAGGCCTATCTGGAAGGGATCATGGGCGAGGTTCTGGCCTGACCCTGAAGGACTGCCGGGCAGAGTAGAAATATGGTATTCAACCGGGAAGCGAGGAAAAGATGAAGCGTAGGGAGTTTTTGCAAGCCACGGCCGGAGCTGCTTCGGGAATGCTGCTTGTGAAACCGGGCTTGGCCTTTGGTTACCAGGCGAACTCGGCGGTGCGGCTGGGCCTGCTGGGCTGCGGATCGCGTGGCACACATGTCGCCACTTCGTTTTCGCAGAATACAACGGCGCAGGTGGTGGCGCTGGCTGACCTGTTTCCCGACCAGCTCAAGGCGGGTCATGAGCATTTCAATCAGGTGAATGCCGCTCTAGGCCGCGCGGCAATTGACAGCAAGTTGCTGTTTCGTGGGCCGCACGCCTTTGAACAACTGGCCGCCTCGCCGGATGTGGATCTGATCCAGATCTCCACGCCGCCTTTCTTCCATGTGCAGCACCTTGAGGCCGCGGTGGCCGCGGGCAAGCACGTCTACTGCGAAAAGCCGGTAGGTGTTGACGTGCGCCAGGCCCGCCAGGCGCTGGAGATCGCCAAGCGCGTGAAGCCGACGCAGAGCGTGGATATCGGTTTCGAGTGCCGCAGCGCGCCGCCGATTGCCGCCATCGCGGAAAGGATCAAGGGCGGCGCTCTGGGGCAGATAGCCTCGATCACCTCCTACTACTTTGCGCCCGCATCCAAGGAGAAGGTGGTTCCCGGCGCCTCGGCAGACGAGTACCGGTTGCGCAACTGGCTCTGGTACCGCAACCTGTCCGGCGACATTCTGGTCGAGCAGAATATCCACATCATCGATCTGGCCAACTGGATGCTCGGCGCCCGGCCGCTCAAGGCGACGGCCACGGGCGGCCGCAATATCCTCAGGCATCCCGGCGACTGCTGGGATAACTACCAGGTGGACTTTACCTATCCCGGCGAGGTGCACGTCTCCTTCTCATCCACGCAATTCGGCGACTACGGCGTTTTTGAGGCCGGCCTGAGGCTGTTCGGCGCAGCCGGCTGCGCTACCGTTCCCTACGCGGGTCCGGTGCAGATTGTCGGATCGCAGGCGTGGGCATGGAAGGATTCGATGGGTACGGCTGCCGGCTCCGGAAAATTCGCGGCCAACGGCGCGTTTGAGGACAACCTGGCCTTCGCCGACCGCGATAAGGATCGCACTTTCATCGATAGCATCGTCTCCGGACCGGCCCATAATCAGATCGCCGCCGGCGTCGAGCCGGCCCTGAGCTGCATGATGGGGCGCATGGCCGGCTATCAGGGGCGCGAAATCACCTGGGAAGACCTGATGGCGCACGGAGAGAACTACGAGCTGGGCATGAATCTGGATCAGTTCGCCTGAGGACGGGAGCGGCTCAATGTCGCCGCTTTGACGGCTCGTCGGAATAGATTTGCCCGTCGCGGATGTGGACCACGCGATGGGCGAATTCGGCGATGTCGGGTTCGTGGGTGACGATCACGATCGTATTGCCGTTCGCATGGAGCTGGTCGAAGAGGCCCATGATCTCCATGCCCGTCTTTGAATCCAGGTTGCCGGTCGGTTCGTCGGCCAGGATGATCGAGGGGCTGTTCACCAGGGCGCGGGCGATGGCAACGCGCTGGCGCTGGCCGCCGGAGAGCTCATTGGGCTTATGGTGCATACGCGATTCCAGGCCTACGTTGGCCAGCGCCTCCTTGGCCCGCTCGATACGCGAGGCTGCGGGAGTGCCGTTGTAGATCAGCGGCAACTCCACATTATGCAACGCCGTGGCTCTGGCCAGCAGGTTGAAGGTTTGAAAGACGAAGCCAATTTCCTTGTTGCGGATGCGCGCCAACTGGTCGTCGTCGAGATCGCTGACCAACTGGCTGTTGAGCCAATAGCGCCCTTTGGATGGCGTGTCGAGGCAGCCGATCAGGTTCATCAGTGTGGATTTGCCTGATCCCGACGGACCCATGATGGCCACGTATTCGTTGTGCCGGATGCGCAACGAGACGCCGCGCAACGCCTGCACCTGCTGCTCTGAACCCATGTCATAGGTACGCCACAAATCCTCAACGACGATTACATCGTCGCCGGGGACGACTTTGGAGTGCACCATGTCTTCCGTGATAATTCCGTTCAGAGCCATCCGAATCTTTTCCAATCTTATCGCTGTTCTGGTTTCTTTACCGCTAAGACGAACCGCCGGCGGCCGAAATGATTAATTTGGCCTTATCCCGTTTTAGCAGAGCGCCATTCTTCAGATCGCGCAAAGTTTTATAGGGCCCGGTGACGACCTCCTCGCCCGCGGTGAGCCCGGAGAGCACTTCAATGTCGGTGGCGCCGGTGATTCCCGTCTTCACTGCAACGAACTTTGCCCGCAACCTGCCGTGCGGGTCTTTTTCCACCACAAAGACACCCTGAACGGGATTTGGTTTTGCCGGCGGGTCAGTGGACACAGTCGCGGCCTCCACGCCGCCTTTGCTCTTGGGAGCGTCGAGCGCAGGATCGTGCATGGTGAGCGCCTGGATGGGCAGGGAAAGAACGTTGTTCTTGTGCGCTGTGGTGATCTTGGCGGTGCAGGAGAGCCCGGGGCGCAGCTCCTTGGAGGGAGCGTCGAGCGTGACCACTACCTTGAAGTCTTTGGCTTCCTCAGTGCCGGTTGTGGACTGCGAGGTTGCGATGCCGGTGGAGCGGAGCAGCGCCTGATCGCCTACCAGCGTCACCTGGCCCTTGAAGACCTTGCCGGGGAGCGCATCCACGGTGACATCGGCCGGCTGACCCAGGGTGACATTGACAATGTCGGTCTCGTCGACTTTTACCTCAGCGGTGACAACACTCATATCGGCCAGCGTCATCAGGGTCGATCCTTCCGTGTTCTGGATGCCTTCGACCACCGTTTCGCCTTCGCGAACAGGCTCATTGGTCACAATGCCGTCAAAGGGGGCGATGGCGATGGTGCGGTCAAGCATATCCTTGTTAGCCTGCAGCGTGGCCTCCTGGGTGCGCAGATGTCCGCGCGCCGAATCGGTCTGGGCCTTGGCCTGATTCACGCCGGCGACGGCCTGGGCCACTGAAGCCACCGCCAGGTCGTATGCGGCCTTCTTGGCGTCATAGTCCTGCTTGGCCAGGATGCCATCTTTATAGAGCGCCTGGGCGCGGCCCCAGTCCATCGTCTTCTGCTCCAGATCAGCCTTGGCATGCTCGAGATTGGCCTCGGTCGTCTTTTCCGCGGCGATATAGGAGGAGATGTCGGTCTTCGCGGCCGCAATGGCCGCTTCCTGGCCAGAGACGGTTGCCGACTGCTGCACATTTTCAATGGTGGCTACGATCTGGCCCTTCTTGACCTTATCTCCTTCTTTAACATAAAGATGGGTGACCCGGCCCATGGCGGTCGCGCCCAGGTTTACGTAGGTCTTGGGCTTGATTTGCCCTGTGCCGCTCACGATTGTTGACAGATCCTGCTTCGCTAATCTGGCGGTCATCACCTTGGTGTAGCCCGACTGCTGCCGAATGACCATGAACGTAACCAGGCCTGCAGCTACCAGGCCCCCCAAGACAATCAGGAGGATTTTTTTCATTTCAGGTTCGTACCCCGGATTTCTTACCCTTCAGTGTACGCAATTCCCGCTCCTGCCGTTCCCCGAAGAACCAAAGTCTTGAATCGCGGATCGCCAGAAGATGAGAGACGAAGGGCAAAATCTCAAAAATACGGCGAAGCGCCTGCTCCGCTCCTTTGCCGGTCCTTCGCGCAGGAGGCTTTTGTTTATTGGACGTTTGAAGAGGGGCTGGCGTCTCAAGGCCAATGCATCCAGTCAAATAGCAACCCTTGACGCGGTCGCTTCCGGTTGACCTTCGGCGGTTCAGCCCGTCTATTTTATAAAACAGCTTGTAAGGACTGTTGCCCAGCCCTATTGGGACTCGTAAAATGAAGGGATCGCAGGAGTCTTAAGCTAATGATGTACACCGGTCGCCGTTTTCTCCTCGCCGTAGTGAGTTGCGGCGTCACTTTCACTCCCGTCCTTGGCTTTCAGGCCCATGCTCTCGGCCGCCAAGAGCCGGCGCAGCAGCAAGCCAGTGACAACACACAGACTCAGGATCAGAATCCTCTCAACCGGCCGCTCTCCGATAAAGAAAGAATCAGGCAGCAGAAAGAGCTGCGGCAGGAGTTGAAGGGGCCGTACAAGACATGGCTGAACGAAGATGTGGCTTATATTATCTCCGATCAGGAGCGCAAGGCTTTTCTGAGCCTCAGCAACGATGAGGAGCGGGATGCGTTTATCGAGCAGTTCTGGCGCAGGCGCAATCCCAATCCTGACTCTCCTGATAACGAGGCCCGCGAAGAGCACTATCGCCGCATCGCCTACGCGAACGAGCACTACGCTGCCGGCAAGCCCGGATGGAAAACCGACCGCGGGCGCATTTACATCGAGTGGGGTGCGCCGGACTCGATCGATTCACATCCGTCGGGCGGCCTTTATGACCGGCCCTTTAATGAGGGCGGCGGCACCACCACGACCTTTCCGTTTGAAGTCTGGCACTATCGCTATCTGCCCGGCATCGGTGAAAACATCAACATCGAATTCGTAGATAGCTGCCAATGCGGCGACTACCACTTCACCCTCGATCGTACTGAGAAGGATGCGCTCAAGTACGTTCCGGGGGCCGGCCTGACTGAGTGGGAGCAGATGAACCACAAGGACAAGACCGATCGATTCCAGGGTGGGAACGGTGTTGAGGATATCGGTGGTGGTCCCATGGGGGATTACAACCAGGGCAAGGAGTTCGACCGCATCGAGCAGGCAGCCAAGCTGTTCGCTCCGCCGCCGGTAAAATTCAAGGATCTTGACGCCTTCATCTCCGAGCACAAAATCCTGACGGGTCCGGTGCTTCCATTCGATGTCCGTACCGACTTCGTGAAGGTGACGGACAACATGGACATTGTCCCCGTGACTCTGCAGTTCAAAAACCGCGACATCACCTTTGTGACCAAGGACGGCGTCTCCAACGGCGTTCTGAATATCCTTGGCAGATTCACTACGCTCACGGGAAGGACCGTCCAGACCTTCGAGGATACGGTAGAGGTCCACGAGCCGGCCGAGCTGCTGCCAAAATTGCTTGATCAGCAGTCGGTCTACTGGAAGGCATTGCCCTTGTCTCCCGGTCTGTACCGGCTCGACATCGCAGTCAAGGACGTCAACAATCCTGACCACCTCGGTCTCTATGCCCGTGGCATCAACGTGCCGGTCTACCAGGATGAAAAGCTGGGAATCTCTTCTCTGATTCTGGCCGATAAGATGTATACCGTTCCCTCGCGGGACATTGGTGGTGGCAGCTTTGTGATCGGGAATACTTTCGTCCGGCCGCGCGTCAGTTCCTCCCCCACCGTGCCGGTGGTGTTCAAGCGCGATCAGCCGCTCAACTTCTGGATGCAGGTCTACAACCTGGGCATTGATCAGGCCACCAAGAGCAACCAGGCTACTGTGATCTACCAGATCACCAATGCGAAGACCGGCGAGGTGCTTTTTCAGAAGGAACTCCAGTCCAAGGATCTGGAGGCGCACAGCGACCAGTTAACTCTGGAGAAAACTTTGCCCATTGCGGGCCTTCAGCCAGGCAAATACAACGTCACGATCAAAGTAAATGACGAAATTTCAAAGCAACAGATTGCACAATCGGCGTCTTTTGTCGTCGAATAGGATGCATCGGGAATTTTGTACCGCGCGGCAAGAGATAAACGGGCCTCAGAGTCTGTCACATGCGCGGGTTTGAATTGGCAAGTGGACTGCCGGGGACGCTAGCGGGTCACGCACAACAGTGATGAAGCACAGGATTCATCTCGCTTGCCTCACCGCGCTGATCGCTCTCGGCTCCGCTTCCATACCCGGAGCCGCCGCGTCAGTGTCAGGGGTGGTGTGCAGCTCGGCGGGCGTGCCCCAAATCGGGGCGGTGGTGCAGTTGCTCCGTCCTGACCTGAGCGTGGTTGCCAGCGTCTATACCAACAGCACCGGTCATTTCGTCATTGCTTCAGTGGTTCCAGGCCATTATTCCCTGAAGGCTATGGGCCCTTCCTTCCTGCCATCGCTTCGTGAAAATGTGCGCGTGCGTCTCCACAGCAGCGCGGTGGTCAACCTGACCCTGAATACGCTCTATGAAGTCATGCAGTGGCTCCCTGCGCAGCCGCGCACTGCGAGAGACCAGGAGGACGACTGGGCCTGGACACTGCGATCGGCCGCAAACCGGCCGCTCCTGCGCTGGCTTGAAGACGGGCCTCTGGTGGTGGTTTCCGAAGGGCCCGGAAAGCCGCCAAAGTTGAAGGCGCGCCTGATGGCGACAGGGCAGGCGGGAAGCTTTGGGGAGGATGGCGAGCGAATCTCCACCACGGTGGAAGAAACGCCCAGCGGAAGCCGGGAACTGCTGGCGCGGGTGGATTTTTCTCCGGAGACGAACGCCGGCATGGAGTCGATGCTAGGCTTCCGTCAGGATCTCGGCCTGAGCGGCTCGGTCCAGTCCGTTGCGGCCGTTGCGGTTCATCCCGCGATCACTGCGGGCGCGGCGCAGGGCTTGAATGAGGCGGCCATCCGTACCACGCAGACCATGCACCTGGGCGACACGGTGCAGGCGGAGGTTGGTTCCACCCAGGTATTTGCGCGCTTCGCGACGCAGTCTCCCAATACGGCCTTTACATCGCTTCCGTTTGCCTCAGTGGGTTGGCATGGCGGCAACACCACCATCCGCTACCGCATGTCCACCCTCATGCCCAATCCGGAGGCGATCGACGAATCGGAGCCCGAGGCATGGCTTCCTGCGATCTCCACCCGCGGTGGCGATCTGGTGGTTGAACGCGGCTTTCATCAGGAGATCGGCTGGGAACGGAGCACGGATGCTTCGGGCATCTCTGTTCAGGTATATGCCGATAATGTAAAGAATCCCGTTGTTGAGGCGATGGGAAACTTTGCGTCTGCTTCCGGCGACGCCGGGGCTCCGGTTGCCTCAGCCGTCCTCTTTGATAACCTGAGCGGCCTCTTCCACACTGCCGGCCCAAACTATTCTTCGGCTGGAGTTCAGGCCAGCGTCGAGCGCCAGCTACCGGGCGGGAACCGCATCCGTCTGAGCTACGCCAACGGTGAAGCGCTGGTTCTTGCGCCACAGGCTCAACCCGCTTCAATGAATGAGGTGCTGGCCGGCCTGCAACCGCGTCATGCGCAGATGTATTCTCTCTCGCTCTCCGGGACAATTGATGGCACGCGAACGCACTGGAGAGCCACCTATCGCTGGCAGCCGGAGAACACCGTCACTGAAGTTGCTCCATTTGCCTTGAATGCGGATGCTCCCTTCCTGAACCTCCATTTCCGTCAGCCTATTCGCCTGCGCCGTGACAATGCCTGCGGTTTCGAGGCGTTGGTTGATGTGCAAAACCTGCTCGCTCAGGGCTACCGGCCTTATCTGTTGAGCGACGGCTCGCTCCTCCTCTTCGCCCAGGATCAGCGCGGCTTCCGCGGCGGGCTCGCCTTTACTTTTTAAGGCTGAAGAACCGGCGCTCCACGAGGCTGACCCTTCTTACTACTTTCAATTGCCCATCGAATCTCCATTCGCTTTGTGCGAATCATCTTGCAAGTGATTGGCGTGGCGCGCAAGAGCTGCATTCTGTTTTGCGTTCCGCCTGGACTTGCCATGAGCAGCGCGGATATTTAGAGTGGCCCCGGGGGGAAGTTCTTTCATGCGCAAGACTGCTCTATCCGCTCTTTTGGTCGCTTTTCTTTTTGCCTGCACGACTATTCCGCGGGCTTTGGCTGTTGATGCTCCCCGGCTGGATAAGAAGGATGGCCGCTATGCTCTTCTGGTTGAAGGCCGGCCTTTTCTGATTCTCGGTGGACAGATTCACAACTCCAGCGCCTGGCCCAGCGAACTGCCGGAGGTGTGGCAATCTCTTGCCGCGCTTGATGCCAATACCGTGGAAGCGCCTGCCTACTGGGAGCAGATCGAACCCGAGGAAGGGCATTTTGACTTCAGTAACCTCGATCAGCTCGTCGAAGGCGCCCGCGCGCATCACCTGCACATGGTTCTTCTGTGGTTCGGCACGTGGAAGAACGGCAACATGCAGTACGTGCCGGTGTGGGTCAAGACTGATCCCAAGCGCTTTCCGCGCATGATCCGGCCCGATGGCCAGCCGACGGATGTGCTCTCGGCCAACTCGCGCGCCAATCTCGATGCGGACAAGACCGCGTTCACGGCGCTGATGCGCCACCTCAAGCAGATTGACGGTGAGCAGCACACCATCTTGCTGGTGCAAGTCGAGAACGAATCCGGCGGCATTGGCAGCGTGCGCGATTTTTCGCCCGGGTCGAACCACGAGTTTGCGGGCCAGGTGCCCGCTGATCTTCTCGCCTTGGCGCATAAACAGCCCGGTACATGGAACCAGGTCTTCGGCGCGGATGCCGACGAGGTCTTTCAGGCCTATCACCAGGCGAAGTACATGAATGAAATTGCGGAGGCCGGCAAAAAGGAATTCAACATCCCGTACTACATGAATGTATGGGTCAGCCATCCCACGGTGGAGCTGCCGCAGCGGCAGGTCGAGTTGCCGGGCATTCTTTATCCCAGCGGAGGTGCGGTACAGCATCTCATCTGGCTCTGGAAAGGGCTGGCGCCGTCGATCGACATCATCGGACCGGACCTCTACACCACTGATTTCAGCACCTATAAGGAACTCATCCAAACGTACCATCGGCCTGACAATCCGCTTTGGATTCCGGAGACCGGAAACAGCGAAAGCTATGCAAAGTTCTTTTTCTACGCGCTTGGCCAGGGAGCAATCGGATTCTCTCCCTTTGGCGTGGACCATCCGGATGGGAACATCGCCGGCTCCCAGCCGCATGCCGGACATGCGCGCAACTTTGCGCTGATTGGGCCCATGGACCGCGAGATTGCCCAGCTCGAATTTGAAGGCAAGCTCAAAACAAGCGTGGAGGAGCCCGGGAAGCCAGAGCAGGAACTGGACTTCGGAGAGTGGCAGGCCGCGGTGGCCTTTGGTTTTCCGCAGGCCGACGGCCGCAACGCTCCGGGGACAAGAGATGCGCGCGGCGTGGTGCTGGTGGCGCAGCTGGGTCCCGATGAGTTCCTTGTTACCGGCTTCGATGCGAGCGTCAAATTCCATCTGCCGGGCAAACTTCCCAATATTCGTTCGCAAATCCTTACCGCCGAGCAGGGGAGTTATGTAAATGGCGTCTGGAAGATGACGCGTTTGTTGAATGGCGACGAAGTGGACCGCGGCTTGCGCTTTTACCAGCAGCCGGAGGTAGTGCGCGTGCGGATGGGAAAATTCTGAAAGCTGCTGCCGGCCACGCGCAAGCAACTTCAAATGGCGAGAGGGCTGTGATGAACCCGAAGGAGATAAGCCGCCGCACGGCTCTGAAGGCGAGTCTTGCCGCCACCGCGCTGGCATCGATGCCCGGCATGGTGAAGGGCGAAGAGGCGCTGGAAAAGAAGCGTAGAATTCAGCAGTCGGTCTGCCGGTGGTGCTACCAAAAGATTCCGCTGGATGACCTGTGCCAGTCGGCGGCGCAGATCGGCCTCCTGGGCATTGACCTGCTCGAGCCCGAAGAGTATGAAGTGCCGCGCAGGTACGGACTCATTTGCACCATGGGCAAAGCCGGTGGCGGCGAGATCAAGAACGCGCTCAACCGCACTGAGAACCACGCCGCGATCGAGGCCGGTTTTCGCAAGAACATTCCGCTGGCGGCCAAGGCGGGCGTGCCCAACGTCATTACCTTCTCCGGCAACCGCCGCGGCATGAGCGACGACGAAGGTGCGCGCAATACCGTCATCGGCCTCAACCGCGTAAAGAAGATTGCCGAAGACAACGGCGTCACCATCTGCCTGGAACTGCTCAACAGCAAGATAAATCACCCCGATTACATGGCCGATCACACCGCTTGGGGCGTGCGCGTTATGCAGGAGGTCAACTCACCCAATGTGAAGCTGCTCTATGACATCTACCATATGCAGATCATGGAGGGCGATCTGATCATGACCATCCGCGCGAACCTTGCATGGATTGCGCACTTCCACACCGGCGGCGTCCCGGGCAGGCATGAGCTTGATGATACCCAGGAGGTACAATGGGACGGTGTCATGCGAGCCATCGCCGGAGCGGGATTCAAGGGCTATGTGGGGCACGAGTTCATTCCGGTGCGCGATCCCATCACCAGTCTCCGTGCGGCTTATGAGTTATGCAATGTGTAAGCCTCGTCCGCTGTGTATCTCTTCGCGGAACTGAGGAGTGCCCTATCTTTCAAACCTATTGCAATGCGCAGTCAGTGGAGGGTCGAACAAGTCATGAAGTCTTTGCTTCTTTCTGAATACAGCCATCTTGAAATCGCGGATATGCCAGTGCCTGCCGTTGGTGCAGAGGAAGTTCTGGTGCGGGTCGAGGCATGCGGCATCTGCGGCAGCGATGTGCACGGCTATGATGGCTCGTCAGGCCGGCGCATTCCGCCGATTGTGATGGGCCATGAGGCAGCGGGCACCATAGCTGCGGTCGGTTCGGCTGTGCGGGGATTCAAAGAGGGCGACCGTGTCACCTTCGACTCCACGGTCTACTGCGGCGAGTGCCAGTACTGCGCGCGCGGCGAGATCAACCTCTGCGACAATCGCCAGGTGATCGGCGTCTCCTGCGGCGACTACAGGCGTCACGGCGCATTTGCCGAGTATGTTGCCATCCCGCAGCGCATTCTTTATCACCTTCCGGATCACTTCGATTTCGCTGAGGCCGCCATGCTCGAGGCGGTCTCGGTGGCGCTGCACGGTGTGCGCGTTTCGCTGGCATCGGGTGGCGAAACCGCGCTGGTCATCGGAGCGGGAATGATCGGCCTGCTCACCCTGCAGGCCGCGCGCGCCGCGGGCTGTGCGCGCGTATTCATTACGGACGTCGATGAGACCCGGCTGAATCTGGCCAGGCAGGTTGGCGCCGATGAGGCCCTGCACCTTTCGGGGGATGAACTTGCTGCTGAAGTGAAGAGGTTGACCGGCGGCCATGGCGTGGATCTGGCCTATGAGGCGGTGGGAAGAAACGAGACCGTTGCCGCGGCCATCGATTGCACGCGCAAAGGAGGCACGGTGACTCTGATCGGCAATATCGTGCCGGAAGTGACCCTGCCACTGCAAAAGGTGGTTACGCGCCAGCTCCGCTTGCAGGGTTCCTGCGCCTCGGCCGGCGAGTATCCGCAGGCCATCGACCTGATTGCCAGCGGCAAGATCAAAGTGAAGCCGCTCATTACCGCGGTGGCGACTCTTGAAGATGGTCCGGGCTGGTTCGATCGGTTGCACGCGCGCGAGCCAAATTTGATGAAGGTGATTCTGACTCCGAGGGAAAAATGAACGAATCGATTTTTGACTTGACCGGGCAGGTGGCAATTGTTACCGGCACCAGTCGCGGCTTGGGGCAGTATTTCGCGCGCGCGCTGGCTAAGGCCGGCGCCGACCTAGTGCTTACCAGTCGCAAACGCGAGACTCTGGCCCCGTTTGAAGCGGAGATGAAGGCGCTGGGAAGGCGGACGCTGACGCTGGAACTCGATGTGCGCAACCACGAGAGTATTCAGAAGATGGCGGCGGATGCGGTCGCGGCCTTCGGGCAGATTCACATCCTGGTGAACAATGCCGGCTGCAACATCCGCAAGCCGGCTCTTGATGTTACCTGGGACGATTGGAATACCATCCTCGATACGAATCTTCGCGGTAGCTTTTTTGTAGCGCAAGCCGTCGCCCGGGGAATGATTGAGAAAGGCTACGGCCGCATAATCAATATTGGCTCTGTCACAAGCGTTGCCGGCTATGCCGGGCTGGCCCCCTACGGCGCGAGCCGCGGCGGCATCCGGCAATTGACGATGAGCCTCGCCGATGATTGGGGTAAGTTCGGAGTAACAGTCAACTGCCTCGCTCCAGGCTGGTTCCGTACCGAGCAGAACAAAGTGCTCTACGAAAACAAGGAGTGGCTCGACTATCTTGTGGACCGCATTCCAGTGAAGCGCCCCGGCCAGCCGCATGATCTGGATGGCGCGGTTGTCTTCCTCGCCTCCGAGGCAAGCCGATATGTTACCGGGCAAACGCTGCTGGTAGATGGCGGCATCTCTACCGGCGCCACGAGAGCAACGGTGCCTGCGAAAAGCGCTTGAGATGGAAGGTTGTTCGTAGTCCTTCGATGTGAATTGAGGGCAGTAGGTAAGGATGGCTTCCAGCGGTCTCTCGCAGGTTGACGGTAACGATCGCTCGCTGTTTTTTCTTTAGGCGCCGGTCCTGGACTCCCGGCATGACCTTTTAATAGTGTGCCGCAACGCTCCCGCAGATTTAACTTGCATTTTGCAAGGGAAGTCGGGAAAATCGCTCATCGGCGTTTCCCAATCCCGGGTGACCAGACCCGGGACGCCGGCGCCGCGTGAGCACCCAGTGGCGGCAGCAAGGAGGTCGCAATGAGCAAAGTTCGTGTGTTGGTCGGAACACGCAAAGGCGCGTTCGTTCTGACGGCAGATGGCAAGCGGAAGGATTGGACGGTCAGCGGGCCGTTTTTCGCCGGGTGGGAGATCTATCACATGAAAGGCTCACCCGTAGATCCGAACCGCATTTATGTTTCGCAGACAAGCGGATGGTTCGGGCAGTTGATTCAGAGGTCCGACGATGGCGGCAAGACATGGCATCAACCTGGCTTGCCGGATGAAGCCTTGCCCGCCCCCGGCCCGCCCAGAGCGTTGCCAAACAGGTTCGCCTACGATGCATCGGCTGAGACGGGCAAGCCGATGACCACCCACCAGTGGTACGACGGCACGCAGCATCCGTGGGAGTTTAAGCGCGTGTGGCATCTGGAGCCGTCGCTTACGGATCCTGGCACGGTCTACGCCGGGGTGGAAGATGCGGCACTGTTCCGCTCCACCGACGGCGGCGAGAACTGGCGTGAGTTGCCGGGCCTGCGCGGCCACGGCACGGGTCCCAAGTGGCAGCCGGGCGCGGGTGGCATGGGCCTGCACACCATCATTCTCGACCCCAGCAACCCGGACCGGATCTTCATCGCCATCTCCGCGGCAGGGGCCTTCCGCACTGATGACGGTGGCGCGACGTGGAAGCCCATCAATAAAGGCCTCGTTTCGAACTTCATGCCCAATCCAACGGCGGAGGTGGGTCACTGCGTTCACCATGTGGCGATGCATCCTTCGCGGCCGGGCGTGCTCTTCATGCAGAAGCACTGGGACGTCATGCGCTCCGACGACGCGGGTGACAACTGGCGGGAGGTAAGCGGCAACCTGCCCACCGACTTTGGTTTTGCCATCGACGTGCACGCGCATGAGCCGGAGACGCTTTACGTTGTGCCCATCAAGAGCGACTCGGAGCATTTTCCTCTGGGCGGAGCGCTGAAAGTGTATCGCAGCCGTACCGGCGGCAATGAGTGGGAGCCGCTGACGAAGGGACTGCCGCAGAAGGACTGCTACGTGAATGTGCTGCGCGACGCCATGGCCGTGGATAAACTCGACGAATGCGGCATCTACTTCGGCACCACCGGCGGGCAGGTGTATGCCACCGCAGACTCGGGCGAAAGCTGGACGCCGATCGTCCGCGACTTGCCGGCGGTGCTTTCCATCGAGGTGCAGACGCTCGAATGATTCGCGTAGTTCTGCCATACCACTTGCGCAATCTGGCGGGCGTGGGAGCCGAGGTAAGCATTGAGGTCGCCGCACCCGTCACGCTGCGCGCAGTGCTGGATGCGCTCGAAGTCCGCTACCCGATGCTGCGCGGCACCATTCGCGACTATGGTACCGGCCGGCGCCGGCCGTTTCTGCGTTTCTTTGTGTGCGAAGAAGATTGGTCACACGAGGCTTCGGATGTGGAACTGCCGGAAGCGGTTGCGGCGGGGCGCGAGCCTCTGCTGATCATTGGCGCGATTGCGGGCGGCTAAAGCTCTCCAATGGACGCGCTCTGTCACAGCGTAACGGAAGACGCCGGATGCGGCAGGAAAGCGCCACTCGGCGGCCATGGCTTCGACGCTTCCCAATTGTGGATTCGGCGGAGCCTGTTCAGTCTTTCTGGGACTTGCCCTGACGAAGAGGCGCGCCGTGGCGTCTGCGGGAGGCGGCGTATCGTGGGGCTGCGATTGCGGCGAGAAGCTCACAACAGGGGTCGAAGTGCTGGGGTTGGCCTCAGTACGTTTGACGAGCGGCAACAATTCCGGAGTCAGGTCCTTTAACACCTGCACTGCTAACGCGCTGGTGAACCCGTAATCGTCCGCCGATTTTCCAGGGACGAATGCGAGTACCGTCCCGAAGTAGCGGTTGCCGATAAAGAAAGTAAAAGCGGCGGTGCGATTCACTACGCGGGAACCGACGAGTCCTCCATGCGTGCCGTAGACACGGAATTCGTTGTCGCCAGTGCCTGTCTTGCCGCCGACGGGAATCACGGCGCCGTTTGGCATTTTGATCCCGCCTTGCAGTCTGCGGCCGGTGCCATTTTGCACCACCCCGATCATCTCCTGCCGCACCAACTGTGCAATGACCGGAATCAGCAGCCGCCGGCCTGGCGGAAGCTGCCGCGCCAGAATCGTCTCAAAAGGCGTGCCCGCGCCAAAATGGAGCTGCTCGATCGACTCGGTGGGATAAAGGACGCCGTTGTTGAGAATGATGCCCACCAGTTTTGCCAACGCTGCGGGCGTATCTCCGGAGACGCCGATCGCCGTGGCATATGAAGGCACCAGCGAGTCGAAGGGATAGCCGAGCTTTTGCCAGGCGCTGTGAATCTGTTTGAATGCATCCACCTCAAGCATGGTCGCGATGCGCGAGTTCTGGCCTTGCTTGTAACGCAGGGTGAAGAGCCACTGATACACTTCCTGCCGCTGCTTTGCGCTGGCCGCAAAGATCTGCGCGAGTGTCGCCTGGGGGTGCTGCGCGCGGTAGCTCAACAGCCAAAGCTCCAGCGGATGCACGCGCGCCAGGTAGCCGCGATCCTGCAGATTGAACTTGTCGGGGCCGTACTTGCTGTACAGCTCTGCCACGTTTACATGAGCAAATGAGTAGGCAGTGAGATTTGCTTTCAGGAATTCGCGGAAGCTGTCCATTCCAGCCTCAGGATGCACCGAGCGGTAAATTACGGCGGCGCGGACCGGGGTCAGGCGAATGCTGGAAACGAGGGATTGCAGTGCCTGATCCGGTTTCTCGGCGCGGTACTTTTCATAGAAGTTCCTGAGGAAGACGCGGCCTTCCATATCGGCGAACCGGGCCAGGTAGCGCTGCCGCGCCGGGTCGTTTGGATCCGTCAGCACGGTCGGTGAAGCGCCCGGCACGCGGTACTTGTAGTAGTTTTCGATGTCGCGCAGCAGACGGACGAAGACCAGGTTGACCGACTTCTGAAATCCCTCGCTTACGGTAAAGAACTCGTAGTCCTCGGAGCGCTCGAAGTTGGCGAAGGACTGGACTCCGCCGGCGGTGAAGAACGCCTCGCCGGGATTTCCGGAATATTTGCGTTGCAGGGCGGCCTCCAGCATGTCCTTGAGCGACCTGTCATACGTCGTGGAAAGATAATCGATCGCCCATGTTGTCAGGCGGTCGCCGGGCAGGATCAGCACCTGGCGCAACTGCTCGTCGGTCATGTCTCCGTACTGGTCGTGCAGTTGCTGGATGATCTGCAGGTAGTTAATCAAGGTGCGCAGTTTTGCCGTCGAGCCCAGTTGCAGCTTGGTTCCCTGATTGATATCGAGCGGCTGGTTGAAGTTATCCGTCTGCACGCGCAGCAGATTGGCTCCCCCGGTGTGCTCGTACAAAGTGACGCTATAGATCACAGAGCCGGGATTGCCGCGGTCGAGCAACTGATGCTGATCCATGCCGGCCGCGGCAACCCGCGACGGGTTTGACAGGCTCAAAAGAAAGCGCGTGATTGAATCCTGCGCACTTTTGTCGAGCGTTGTCTTTACGGTCAGATCAAGCCGGTCGAGGGCATAGGTGTTGTCCAGGCCAAGCAGCGGCAGCAACTCCATCCGGATCGCATTCGGAGCTTTGTCGGCTACAAAGTTCGGGTCTTGCGGCGCGGTCGCCGAAGGCTTTGGCTGGATGTGCGCGCGCAGGGCCGCATCCCGCAGCCGTGGTGAGATGATGCCGTTGGCGGCCAGCACGCGCAGGTAGCGATCCGTCTGGTGCGCCAGCGCGGCAGAATCCTGCACCAGATACCAGGTGGGAGCCCGCATTGCCAGGAAGAGCGACAGAACTTCGCGATAGGTGGCGCCCAGCGTGGCCATCTGCTTTGCATTCAAATGGTCTTCGCGGGATGACAGCAGACGATTGAAGGTGTCGAAGTCGGCGCCATACCAGGCCTTCATGCCATCCGCCAGGCCGATGATTTCGCCC
Source organism: Acidobacteriota bacterium (assembly GCA_021846945.1). Taxonomy (GTDB): domain Bacteria; phylum Acidobacteriota; class Terriglobia; order Terriglobales; family Acidobacteriaceae; genus Telmatobacter. The sequence goes on from JAJZVZ010000004.1 coordinate 66,681, forward strand.
TGTGCGGGAGTCGCCGAAAGGGGAATCGAGTTGACGTAGTCGCAAACGATGCGTTCCTCCGCCGAGCGGGTATCGGATCCGTCCATGTAGGCCCGCAGCGAGGCGGAAACCATTTGCCGGGCTTTGTCCGTTACCGATTGAGTTTGTCCCCCATCCGAATGGCGCATTTTCTCAAGCTGCGTTGCCAGTGTGCTTCCGCCGATCCGCGGATATTTCCGATAGACCGTGTGGATGGCAAGACCGACGACCGCTCTGCCCGTGCGTCCCCATTCGATTGCCGGATTCCGGTCCGGGAATGCGTCGTTGCGCAGTTGGCGGTTTTCGATGAAAAGCAGCGTGTTGACCACCAGCGGCGGAATCTCATGAAAGCCGGGATAGACCTGGGCCGGGTAGCGGTTGTCGAGCAGAGTCTGATCCTGCCAGCCTTCAATTTTTAGACCAGCCTGGTTTTTCTCGTGATAGATGGGAAATATCCCGAAGCGGCTGAGAGCGCGGGCCGTGGCGGAGGCGCGCGCCTGCGCTTTGATTGCAAATTGGTTGCTTTCCAGCCGCCTGGTGAATTCCGAGAGTTGGTAGAAGCCGAGTTGGCGATCGTAAGGACCACTGGCAGGCTGTTCCGTCGTTGGGCTGGAACCTGCCTTCAGGGAATATGCAAGCCGCTGGTCGACGGCCGTGAAGAGTCGCGCCTCAATCCAGGAGGAAGCCAGCTCAAATGCGAGGATGATCGTGACCAGGAAGGCGAGGTGAAACCAGATGACAGCACGGAGCGAAACACGAACACGGATTCCCCGTGCTTTTGAAACATTATTTCTGACGGCGATCGCCCACGAGCTTGAGACTTCCGCTGCCCAATTGCCCACAGCCAGCCTCCAAGACCCACTTCCCCCCAAATCCACTTCTTAGACGCACTTCATGGGGCCGAGGTTACGAACCGGGCCCGGCCGGCGGCCTTACCCTCGCGCGTACAACTGGGGCATGCCCTAACGTGCCTGTCAGGCGGGCGTTACCGGCGAAATCCTGTCAATAAAGCGATTTCCTCTGGGAGGCGACCCAAGGTCGGCTGCCCTGCGTGTGTAGCAGGGGTTGGGAATCAGGAACTAACCCCATGCGGCATGGCGGCCGGTGAGGCGGCTTCACTGGGCCGGGCCGCTGCTCGATCTTCAGTGTTCGTCCTTGCCCGGCCTGAGCATCAGATCGCGAATTGCTTCGCGGGGGTCTTTGCCTTCGTTCAGGATCAACTCCATCTGCTCGGTGATTGGCATCTCGATGCCGCGCTGGCGGGCGAGGCCGAGAGCTGCGCGCGTGGTGCGTACGCCTTCGGCCACTTTGCCTCCGAGGCTTTCCAGGATCTCCGGCAGCTTGCGGCCCTGGCCTAATGCTTGTCCTACGGTCCGGTTGCGGCTGAGCGAACCGGTGCAGGTCAGCACCAGATCCCCGGTGCCGCTCAGCCCGGCGAGAGTCTCGCGACGCCCGCCGCAGGCTACGGCCAGCCGCGTAATCTCGGCGATTCCGCGCGTGATCAGAGCGGCGGTGGAGTTGTAGCCCAAGCCAACTCCGGTGGCCACGCCGGCGGCAATGGCGATGACGTTTTTGAGCGCGCCGCCCAGCTCCACGCCGATGACGTCCGTGGAGGTATAGAGCCGCAGCGACTCCGAGGAGAACTCGCGCTGGATGCGTGCGGCGATCGTACGGCTTTGGAAGGCTACCGTGATGGCGGTCGGCTGCCCCTGCGCTACTTCGAGGGCAAAGCTGGGACCGCTCAACGCTCCGATGGGGAGAACCAGCCCATTGGGTTCCAGGCAGGCGGAGATGACCTGCGTCATGCGCAGATAGGTGCGGTCTTCCACGCCCTTGGTGGCGCTCAGAACAATCTGCCCGGAGTGGAGGTAAGGCAGCAGGCGGGCCAGCGTGGGGCGCAGGAACTCCGATGGGACGACGGAAACCACGATCTCGGCGTTGGTGACAGCCGCATCTTCTCCCGTGACCGCGATCTCGCCGGGGAGAGGAAAGCCGGGGAGGAAGAGGATGTTCTCGCCGGCTGCGGCGATCTTCCGTGCTTCCTCGGGGCTATGCGACCAAAGCGTAACCTGATGGCCGCCGTGGCGGTGGAGAGAGAGGGCGATGGCGGTTCCCCATGCGCCGTTACCGAGGACTACGATGCGACTCATGCGGTTTTTCCGGCTCCCAGGCGGGATTCTGTCCCGGTCAGCAGGCGCCGGATGTTCTGGTGATGCTTGACGACGATCAGCAGCGCAACGGCGGCTTGCACGGCGACGTAGAAGGCAGGCTTGTTGCCATGGACAAGGAACCAGGCAAACGCCGGGAAGCTGGCGGCTCCGATGATGGAGGCCAGCGAGACGTAGCGGCTCAACAGAAGCACTAAGGCAAAGACGGTGATGGCCGCCAGCGCGGCCCACGGCGCAGCCACCAGAAACACTCCAAAGCCGGTGGCGACACCCTTGCCGCCACGGAAGCGCAGCCATACCGGGAACATGTGGCCAAGCACGGCGCAGAGAGCGGCCACCGCCTCCGTGCTGCGCAGCGGTTCAGCGGGCAGCAGAAAACTGCCCATCAGCGCGCCCAGGCCCACAGCGGCGCAGCCCTTCAGCATGTCGAGCAGGAAGGTGGCCGCGCCCAGGCCCTTACTGCCGGTGCGCATCACATTGGTGGCGCCGATATTGCCGCTGCCGACTGCGCGGATGTCCTGATGACGGAAGAGGCGCACCAGCAGGTACCCCGTAGGAATGGATCCGAGCAGGTACGCAGCCGCCACAATGAGGAGAATCTCGAGGGGCATGACCATCACGAGTTTAGCAGGTACGGGGCTTGGGTTCGAACGGGCGGAAACGCGCCGGAGATTCGGTTGGGCGATGGCTCAGGTACTGCTAGACGCTGCAGATTGCGCGACGCGCCGAGTGCACTTCCGCTGCCAGAATCTGCAGGATCTTGAGCGAGAGCATCGGGTTGGCTTGCATGATTGAGGTGAAGTCGTCGCGAGTAATGAAGCTGAGCCGCGCGCCGGCCCGCGCCACGGCGCCGAGCGAGTAAGGGCAATTGCCCACCAGGCCCGGAAGGCCAAGCAGAGAACCCGCGGTGGTCTGGAAAGAGAGCACTACGTCTCCCGCTCCGGAGTCCATGGAGAGCGTGGCCTCGCCCGATTGCAGGATATAGAGACCACTGGGCATCTCGCCCTGCCGGAAGAGAATAAGGTCTTCCTTGCAATCGAGCGGTGTGGCCCGCTGCGCGAGCGCCTGAACAACTTCAGGATCAGCGACGAATGCGGATGAATCGAGCTGCACGGACAGCCTTCCTATGTTTCTGTACAAAAAAATGAGATCGAACGGGAATGATCCCAGGCGAACAATCTTACTTCATGATGATTGCACCGGCGGTGACGAGAGTTTGTGACGCACATCACAGGATGGTAAGTACAACTTTGCTCAGACTTTTGCCCCTTTAGAAAAGTTTCCAAGCCTGGTGCGACTAAGGCCTATGCCCTATGAATTACGCGGCGTATGTGAGAATGGCGCAGAGCTTACGGCGATGCACCTTTCTGGCGAGCCAGGTCTGCCTCAAATGCCTGCTCGCGTTCCGCAATGTACGCTCTATACCCGGCGGGATCGATGAAGGCATTGCGGTCGCCGCTCTTCCATCGCGCATATTTGGTCCTGAGGCCAAAGTAGCTGCCGTGCGCGCCGAGAAAGATGTCGCAGGGAAGGCTCTTGAGTACCTGGAACCCATGTTGGTAGTCGGCGGCAATCTGCGGATAAACCTTGTTGCCCACCAGCGTGTATCCGGGATTCACGTTCGGGCTGCCCACAATGACGACGTGCAGCTTTCTACCGCCTTCGATCTCATCCAGGGTCCAGGTGGTGGTTCCCCTGGTATGGCCGGCGGTCAGGTGTGCGGTCAACACCGTCCCTCCCAGGCTTACCGTGTCGCCATCGTGCAGCACACGGTCGACGCGCGCCGGCGGAAACAACATGCTTTTTTCTGCGCCATATTGGAAGTCCGCTCTGCCGCCCGACTCGACCACCGGCACATCCGCGGCCATGACGAAGTACTTTGCGCCGGTGAGATGCTTGACCGCCGCGCTGCCCGCGCAGTGGTCGTAATGCGCATGGCTGATGAGCAGGATCCTGATATCGCGAAAGTGAAAGCCCAGAGCTTCCACGCTTCTGCGGATCTGCGGAACAGAGGACTGAAGGCTGCTGTTGATGAGGATCAGCCCCTTGGGTGTGGCGATGAGGTACGAGGCCAGGTCTTGGCTGCCCACGTAATAGAGGTTGCCGGCGATGCGAAACGGGGGAAACGGGTGCGTCCACGCTGGATTCTGCGCGTCCCCCGAGGAAAGGGAAGCGGCCAAGGTGCCCAGCAAGATCAGGCTGACGAGGAGCCTGCTCAATCTCATGCATCCTCCGCCGGTTCACCCTGTTGCTTGAAGATCTCGATAGCGCGTTCCAGGTGAACTCCGCGCGAGCCCTTGATGAGCGCCACATCGCCGGGTTGCAGATTTTGGACGAGCCACTGGCCAGCAGCTTCGGCATCCGGCAGGAAGAGCGCAGCAACTCCTCCCGCGCAGGCGGCGGCAGCCAGCTTTTCAGCATTTCCCCTCACGCCGACAACCAGATCGATGCCGGCCTTGGCGGCGGCGCGACCGCAGGCGGCGTGCAACGCGGGGCTTTTCTCGCCCAGTTCCAGCATCTCGCCGGCAATGAGGATGCGGCGTGCGGCCGGACGCGCGGCCAGTGTACGGATCATGGAGAGCAGAGCTTCGGGATTGGAATTGTAGCTGTCGTTGAGGAGGGTGGAGCCGCCAATTTCCAGGACTTGACCGCGCTTATCCCCGGCGCTGAGTGCGGTGATTGCCGCCAGCGCGGCGTCGAGATCGGCGCCCGCTTCGAGAGCAACCGCCAGCCCCGCGACTGCATTCGCGGCATTGTGCTCGCCGAGCAGGTGCAGGGTGAAGCGGCCCTGCCGGTCGCCTGCGCGGTAGCTCACGTGCAGGCCGGAGAGGTCTTCGCTGACTGAGAGAATCCGCGGATCGGCACAGGGGCCGTCGCCAAAGTAAACCACGCGGCCGGGGAAGTCGCGGCCGAACTGCGAGACGTAGGGATCGCAGCAATTAAGAAAAGCCACGCCGTTCGAGGGCAGCGCGGCCACCAGTTCGAACTTGGCGCGGGCAATGCCGGCCTGGCCATCGGAGAAGTTTTCCATGTGCGCGGTGCCGACGTTGGTGACCAGTCCCCAGTCAGGAGCGGCGATGCGGCAGAGCGCGGCGATCTCGCCGGCGTGGTTCATGCCCATCTCGAGCACGGCGAACTCGTGTTGCGGCTCAAGGCGCAGCAGTTGCAATGGCAATCCGAAGCCGTTGTTCAGATTGCCCTGGGATTTGAGGACGTTGAACTTGACGGCCAAAGCCGCGGCGACCGCTTCCTTGGTGGTGGTCTTGCCGGCTGAGCCGGTGATCGCCACCAGGTGACGTCCCCAGCGGCGGCGCACATGCGTGGCCAGGGCCTGCAAGGCAATCAGCGGATCTTCAGCAATCAGCAGCGGCACGGCCAGCGCCGCGTCGGGCAACGAGGCAACGCGCGCCCGCGCCACTACTGCGGCCATAGCACCCCGGGCCAGCGCATCCCCCACAAAATCGTGGCCATCCAGGCGCTCGCCGCGCACGGCAAAAAACAGTTCGCCGGGACCGATCGTGCGCGAGTCAATCGAGTAGCCGCGCACCATGAGCGTACCAGCATTGGCCCACGAGGCTGGCGCTTCCAGTACCGCGCCCGCGCCAATCGCCGCTTCTGCCAGCGTCAAATGCATTGCCCTTCACCATAGCCCAATTTGCCCAGCGCGCAAAGCGCAATCTCCGCGTCATCGAAAGGAATTGTGCGGTCGGCCAGGATCTGCTGTTTTTCGTGGCCTTTGCCGGCGATGAGCACCACGTCGCCCGGAGCAGCCTTTTCGAACGCCAGCCGGATCGCCGCTGCGCGGTCCGGCTCGACCGCGTAAGCGACGCCGGTCGATTTTAGCGCCGGCTCGATCTCGGCCAGAATCGCCAGCGGATCCTCGGAGCGGGGATTGTCGCTGGTCGCCACCACGAAATCGCTGCCCTCGCCGGCCGCCTGGCCCATCTTGGGCCGCTTGGTGCGGTCGCGATCGCCGCCGCAGCCGAAGACCGTAATCACACGCCCGCCCACCGGCATCCTGTCGGTCCGCGCCGTCATCTGCCGCGCCAGTGCGGTCAGGTTGCGCAGGGCGTCGTCGGTGTGCGCGTAGTCCACGATCACGGTGAACGGCTGGCCCGCGTCTACCGCCTGAAAGCGGCCCGGTACCGGCTTGAGCCGGGCGGCTGCATTCACCAGAACATCGAAAGCGACGCCGCGGGCGTGAGCTGCCGCCAATGCTGCCAGCAGGTTCAGGACGTTAACTTCGCCCGCCAGCCGCGAAGTTACCTGGGCCGCGCCCGCGGGAGTCTCCAGATTGAGCTCAGCCCCGCCGGGCGTGAGCGAATAGCTCGCTGTCCGCCAATCGCCCTTGCCGATGCCGTAGGTGCGAATCTCCGCACCGGCTTTGCGTGCGGCCCTGGCCAGTTCCTCCGTGTGCGGGTCATGCGCGTTCAGGACGGCGATGCGCGGTGGCGGATAAGCCGTGCCGTCGAAGAGCAGACGCTTGGCGGCGAAGTATTTCTCCATCGTCTGGTGGTAATCCAGGTGGTCGCGGGTCAGGTTGGTAAAGACGGCCACGTCGAAATTCAGTCCGCTGGCCCGGCCCTGGTCGAGTGCATGGCTTGAGACTTCGCTCACGAGTTCTGTGGCCCCGCGCGCCGCGCCCTCGGCCATCAGCTCAAACAGGTCCCTCGACTCCGGCGTGGTGTGGGTCGACGGCCGCAAATCGCCGGCGATGTGATACTCGATGGTGCCGATCAGAACGGTGGCGCGCCCGGCGGCGTTCAGCAGTCCTTCCGTGAGAAAGGCCGTAGTGGTCTTGCCATTCGTTCCCGTTATGCCGGTCGCCGCGAGCCGGCGCTCGGGATGTCCGAAAAAAGCTGCGGCGGCCTGGGCCAGCGCGCGGCGGCCATGTTCGACCTCGAGCACAGGCAGGCCCGGCTTATAAACCAAAAGGTGGTCGAAGGTCTCCGATGAATCGGTGATGACGCCAAGCGCTCCGGCGGCGATGGCCTTTTCCACGTAGCGGTTGCCGTCGGTAGAGCCGCCTTTCATGGCGACAAAAACCGCTCCGGACCGCACCCGCCGCGAGTCGTACTCAATGCCGGTCACCGGCGCCCCGGATCCCGCACTGGGGCCGCCGCCTGAGCCCACCGCGTCCATTTCCGCAATCAGGTCGTTCCAGTTCATCCCGTGCTTGATTGTAGATGTGCGGGGCGGGTCGGGTCTGGATGCCCATCGGTCCCGGCCCGCCGCATTGAGCCCGGCGCCCACTGGAAAGGTGATGTGCAGTCGTGCGCGCACGCCTCATCATTCTCGATGGAAAGAGTGGTTCGAATGCCAGGCAAGAAGCGTCTTCAACGCGCGCAGCGGACGACGATCCTGGTTCCCGGCTTGACCATCGTTCCGGGATCCGGAGCCTGCTGGCGTACCAGCCCGTTGCCGGTGATCTGAACCGCAAGGCCAGCCGCCCCGGCCTCTTCAATGGCCCGGCGCATCGAAAGCCCAATGAGTGACGGGACGCGCAGCATTTTAGCGTCGGAGATCGTAACGGCGGCTGGCGGCTGTGCCGGGGATTTCGCCTGCGTTGCTCCAGTCTGCGCCGGCAGAGGCGTCTGAGCGCCGCTCTCTGTGGTCGTACCATATGTCGTCGCATCGGCAGTTGCGCTCATGCCTTGCGCTGCTTTCGTATTGTCGGAATTCGCCTTCCGCGATGCGGCGCTCAGCGGGTCATCGCTGGGCAGATCATTGGCGGCCGCATAGAGCGCCTGAATATCTTCATTGCTTTCGGCGGTATCGTCCTCTGTTACCGGCGCCTCGGTTTTGGCCTGCTTGGTGGGCGGCTGGAGGGGGATGTCGTGGGGCACGCCCATGTACTCGAGCACCTGCTGCGCCACCTCGGCAAATACCGGCGCGGAGACGGCAGCTCCGTAATAGGCGCCTTTGGGCGAATCGATGATCACGGCCACTGCAATCGCCGGATTGTTGACCGGCGCGAAGCCGGCGAACGAGGCAATGTGCAGGCTTTTCGAATAGGTATGTGTGGCCGGATCGATCTTCTGCGCGGTGCCGGTTTTACCCGCGGAGGAATAGCCGTCGAGCTGTGCTGTTTTGCCGGTGCCGTAGAGAACTACCCCCTCCAACATCCCGCGCATTTCGGCCGCCGCCAGCGTGGAGATGACCCGGTGTGCGCCCGGCGGCAAAGGGTTGGGCAGGTCGTCACCGGGCTTGAACGGATCAGGGCGCAACGAGCTTACCGGAAGAGGCGGTCCAATCGGATGATCGTGACCGTCTTCCTGCCCCGGCATAAGGATGTGCGGTGGCAGATAAACGCCGCCGTTGGCGATGGTCGAAACCATGGTGACAAGCTGCAGAGGCGTGACGGCTTCCTCCTGGCCGATGGCGACATAGCCGATGGAGGCTGGTTGCCAGTACTTGACGGGACGCAGCAAACCGCGCGTCTCGCCGGGCAGTTCAATGCCGGTGCGCTGTCCGAAGCCGAAGTCGCGAATGTAGTGGTAGAGGCGGTCGGGGCCGAGCATGAGCGCCACCTTGATGACGCCTACGTCGCTGGACCGCGCCAGTGCCGTGGCGACCGGAATTGTTCCGAGACCGCGATCGCTCTGGTCGTCGTGGATGGTCCGGCCAAAAAGGTTGATTTGCCCGCCCTGGCAGTTGATCATCGTGTCCGGTGTGACTAGGTGCTGATCAAGCGCTGCGGCGTAGGTCACCAGTTTGAAGGTCGAGCCGGGCTCGTAGACATCGCTCACCGCATGATCGCGCAACAGCGACGGCGTGGCGTAGCGGAACTGGTTGGGATTGAAGGTGGGCCGGATGGCGAGCGCCAGAATCTGGCCCGTATGAACGTCCTGCACAACCACGGTCCCACTCAGAGCGTGCGTCTTCTCCATGGCGTGATCGAGCGCGTGCTCGGCCATGAACTGGATATTTTCATCGATGGTGAGCACCAGGTTCCGGCCCGGCTCAGGATCGTGTTCACTGGAGCCGAGGATGCGGCGGCGGGCATCCATGGCGGTATACATGCGTCCAGGGACGCCGTGGAGTTGCGAGTTGAACTTGTCCTCCAGCCCGCCCAGCCCGTTGTCGTCCACTCCGACATATCCCAACAATTGGGCGGCCAGCTGGTTGTTCGGATAAAAGCGCTGGAACTCCTTCTGGAAGTAAATGCCCTTCATGGAGAGCGCCCGGACGCGCTTTGCCACATCCGGCGTAACCCGCCGCGCCACCCAGGCAAAGTTGTGTCCCGCTTCCAGCCGGGCGGCAATGGCTTCTTCCGTGGTGCGCTTATCGTCGGGGTCGGTGTGCACAATGGCCGCGAGGGCGCGCGCGGCAGCTTGTTTGTCATCAATCTCGGCGGGATCAGCGTAGATTGAATCCACCAGCACGGTCATTGCCAGTTCGTGCAGGTTGCGGTCAAACAGCACGCCGCGCCGCGGAGCTACCTCGAAGGTGCGTAACTGCTGCCGCGCGGCCCGCTCTACAAATTCGTGGTGATTCACGATCTGGAGCCAGAACAGGCGGCTGGCAATGGCCAGTGCCCACAGCAGAAAGAACAGGCAAATGAGCCAGAAGCGCCTCCGCCTGAGCGGAACGACGCGCGCCGCGCTGCTGCGATAACGGATAGCTTGAGCGGTTGCCTGCATAACTTGTGGCTTCTAGCTTTTCAGCCCTCTGAGCGCATCCGATTTCCGCTGTACTCAGCTATGCTCATCGGCGCCGATCCAAAAGGACGTTGCTTGTTTTTCCAGGCCGGAATCCGAAAAGGTCAGTGCTGAAAGGCAAAAGCTGGAAGCTGCTTTCTACGGCGCTGCAGGCGACGGTGCCCGAAGCTGCGCGAGCACCGGCCCGGCTCCGGGCGCTGCGTTGGGATGGATGATCTGGCCGGGCTGCGGCTCGGCAAGGCCCAACTGGTGTGCCAGCGTGTCAATGCGCTCGGGCTGAGTAAGTTCGGCTTCCTTCAATCTCAATTGGCGGTTCTGCTCGCGGAGTTGTTCGAGCGCCTGCTTCTCTGACTCCACGCGGTAGCTGGTCTCAATCGCGGAAAAATGCTGCAGGCCGTAGATCATGACCAGAGAAAATAGCACGGTCACCGCCGCGGAAAAGATGCGCATCTCGCGCATGCGTACCGGGTCGGGCGCCTTGACGAGACGGGAGTTGTCAAAATGCTTGACAAAGAAGAACTCGGGCGTGAGCGCGCCGCGCCTACGCATGGGCTGCTGGGCCAGCAGCTCGGTGTTCCGCTCCGCCACGCGCGCGGTCCATCCGCGCCTTGGCTCGAAATAGGTTGTTGTGCATGCCGCCATGATGTCCTCCCGAGCTGTCAGTCGTCATTGATCAGTTGTCAGTTGTCAGTGGCCAATCTCCTGTAACCGCTCACTTTTCAGTCAATCCTGGGGCGGGAATTCCTGGTCCAATGCCCGTAAAGCCTACACTCTCCGCCATTCCAACGACTGACAACTGATCCCTGTTCACTGTCTTTCCGCCGCTCTCAACTTTGCGCTCCGCGAGCGCGGGTTCCGCTCAATCTCTTGTTCGCCAGCCGTGACCGGCTTCTTCGTCAAAACCTTCCAGATTCCCTGCCGCGCGCCTTCTCTCAGGCTGTCTTTCGCGATGCGATCTTCCAAAGAATGAAAACTGATAACGACGAGCCTCGCGGAGGGCTTAAGCAACCTGGGTGCGGCCTCCAGCAGCGCCCGAATCTCATCGAGTTCGCGATTGACGTAAATACGCAGCGCCTGAAAAGTCCTGGTCGCCGGATGAATCTGCGGCGCTCCTCTGCCTTTTTTCATTGGCGGGACGGCTGAGGCTACAATTCGGGCCAACTGCCCAGTGGTTGTAACCGGCCGCCCCCGCACAATGGCTCTGGCGACTGTCCGCGACCTCCTTTCCTCTCCGTATTCGTAAACAAGGTCTGCAAGCTCACGCTCACTCGCCTCATTCACCACTTGTGCGGCGGTCAGTCCCTGGCGCGCATCCATGCGCATATCCAATGGCCCATCCGCCTGAAAACTGAATCCTCTCTGCGCCTCGTCGAGCTGCATGCTGCTGACGCCGAAGTCGGCCAGCAACCCATCCAGCGAACCCGGTTCAATATGCCGTCCAATGCTGCTGAAGGCCTCGCCGATCAGAGTCACCTGTGGCGCCTGGCTGCCGAGCGCCCCGCAAATCCCGTCCAGCCGGGCCTTTGCAAGCGCCAGCGCCTCGGGGTCCCGGTCAAATCCGATGAGCCGTCCCGCCGGACCCAGCAGCCTCACAATGCCTTCAGCGTGGCCCGCCAGCCCCAGCGTGCAGTCGGCGTACGCGCCTCCCGGGCGCACCCTGAGAAAATCGATGGCTTCATTGAAAAGAACCGGCACATGGCGTTCACTCGGCTTCGTCATGCGCTCCCCCTGAGGGGTTTTCCGTTCAACTGCGCCGGCTCAGAATCGCCGCCATCGCTTTGCGATCCTCGGCCGTCATCCGGTTGACCTCCAGGCTTTGCTCAAAGGTCTCCCGGTTGTGCACTTCCAGGTAGGTCAGCTTGCCGAAGACCGTTACTTCAGCGTCCAGCCTGGCCGTACCTCGTAAAATCTGCGGCAGCAGCACCCGCGCCTGGTTGTCCATCTCCACCTGCTGGCCGTAATAGCTGGTCAGGTTCAGGTACTTCTGCACCGCCTCATCAAAGGTGCTGGAGCCCTCGGTCAACTGCCTTTCCCGCTTCTCCCACTCCGACAGGGGCCAAATCTCCGCGCTCTGCCCATCCGTGCTGGTGATGTAGAACTGGGTCACGTTCTGAGCGTCCAGGAGCTGCTTGAAAGCAGCCGGCAGCTTCAGCCGTCCCTTCTCATCCACCTTGGCGGGATGGTTTCCGCGAAACATCTCGGGGCCTCTCTGTCCTTCCCGGCCGCTCCTCTACCGTTTTCTGCGGCCGTCTGCCTGCCGTTGCCGGGCTGCATCCGGTTTGCGAGGCTGGTTCTTTTGTCCTGCCTCAGTCCGGATTCCGGGCTCTGGGGGAGGAGATTCGGGTAAACTTGCCTTGAAACTGATCGAGTAGCTCCGCCTTGCTCCACTCGACACCACTTTTTACCACCACAGAATCGATAGTAACCCCGTTCTCCGCTACAGCCAAGTGGAAAATCGATGGTAGGGGAGCGGCGCTGAGCGAAGCTGTGTGAAGTTCGCCTAATGGGCCGAAGAATTCCAGCCACCACAAGATGTTGTGTTTATGGTTTTGGTTCAGGGTCTGGACAGGACATCGACTTCATGTTAGGAGAAGATAAAGCGAAGATCGAGCGGCGCTTGATCCGAACTCCGGCGTTCTACCGGTCTGCTTATTCCTCAGTTTCGGCGGCAACCGCGCGTGGCGCCTTCCCGCGCTGCGAAACCAGCCTGAACAGGTAATGGAAGATCACCAGGTTGGCTGCGAGCAACCCCACCCTTGCCAGGGTGACCTTGCGGAAGACTTCGAAGACCTCCCATGGGAGGAAGGACGCCGTGATGGCCAGCGTCAGGTACTCGGCCCAGACCTTCTCCAGATAGAGCCCGATCCCCTCCAGCATGCTGACGCCGCCGTAGCCGAAAGCCACCGCGCCGATCCGCTTCAGCAGCGGGTCGTTGATCAGCGATGCCTTGTCCAGGATGAAGTTGACAAAGCGCGATTCCGGATTGAACCGCAAGGCGGCGGCCACCTGCGCCAGCACGTCGTCCAGGTCCTTGTGCAGCAGCCGGAGCACACCCACGCCAATCCCGGTAAATAACAGCGCCTGCAGCAGCTTGTAGATCGCAATCAGCAGAAGCCCCTTGTCGTGGCGCCGGCGTTGTGCCGTCGGGCGGGATGGGGAATCGATCATGACTTCCGGTGGGGCGGGTTTCGTACAAACCATCTGCTTTCTATCAGGCTAACCGATCCGGGCCGTTTGCGCGAATGGCGATCCAGCACTCAATCTTTCTCCAGGCGCCGGCGGTTGTGATGAATTGCCGTTAACTCTGGCGAGAGCTGACACCGGTCTCCGTCCGTCAACGCAGCATGTATAGCATTGGCGAATCGGCCTAAAGATAAGGAAGATGCCGCATCCCTTGCACGGTCCGATGCGGACAAAAGGATGAGATCGTGCGATTTGCCGGGGTCTTCGATTGGCAATAAATTATGCATAGTGAATATCCGCATAACGCACTGCACGATGTTCTGGGGTTATCGCGAACGGGCGCTGGCTCTGGCCGCAGCCCTGCGCGAGCGCTTTGACGCCAGAGTCGAAGTGGTTGGGGGCATGCTCGGCCAGTTTGACTTGTCTGTGGACGGCAAGCTGATTGCATGGCGTGGGGGGAGTTTTCTGGAGCGGATCAGGCCCCCACGCCTGCCGGATGCCGACGCAGTCATCGCCGCCGTCGAGCGCTATCTTGCGACCGGAAAGCGAAGTCCTGATCCGGTGACGTCCACGCGCATACGCCGCGATTTCGGCCCCGAAGATGCGAAGCGCTTCTACGATTGGCTTGGCGCGAAGCAGGATGCGCAGTTCTATGAACGGACCGCGCTCCGGTACCTTGCCGCTCATGCGGACTTCGAGCATGCTTCGGCAGTCTTCGAGCTGGGCTGCGGGACGGGCCGGTTTGCCGCATCTCTTTTCGACAAGCACTTCGGCCCGGACGTCTGCTATCTGGGAATCGACATCAGTACAACCATGACTGCCCTTGCGGCGCGCCGCCTGGCGCGCTGGAGCGGCCGCTTTGAAGTGCGAGATGCCGACGGCACAACCAGTCTCATTTACCCGGATGCCGCCTTCGACCGCTTCGTTGCGACCTACGTGCTTGACCTGCTCTCAGAAACCGCCATTCACGCCGTCCTGGGCGAGGCTCACCGGCTCCTGGCGCCGCAGGGAAAGCTTTGCTTGGTTGCATTGACGGAGGGCGTCGATGCGATTTCCCGCCTTATTGGCTCGGCATGGACGCAGGTATATGCGCTTGAGATCGGA
>JAJZVZ010000312.1 GCA_021846945.1 Acidobacteriota bacterium
CACGGCGGCCTGCGCCCAGGCCATGGACAGCCTCAAACGCGCCATGCGTTGGGACGAAGAGGTCTACGGTCGCGAATATGATCTCGATCGTTACATGATCGTCGCCACTGACAGCTTCAATATGGGCGCGATGGAGAACAAGGGGCTCAACATCTTTAATGCCAAATATGTCCTCGCTAGCCCGGAAACGGCTACGGACAGTGATTATCAGGGTATTGAATCCGTGGTTGCCCATGAGTATTTCCACAACTGGACTGGTAACCGTGTTACCTTGCGCGATTGGTTTCAACTGAGTCTCAAGGAAGGTTTGACCGTCTTCCGCGATCAGGAATTCAGTGCCGACCAGAACTCGCGTGGCGTTCAGCGCATTGGCGATGTGCGTCGTCTGCGCGCCGCCCAGTTCCCGGAAGACGCTGGCCCGCTCGCACATCCGGTGCGGCCCGAGGCATATTCCGAGATCAATAATTTCTACACCGCGACGGTCTATGAAAAGGGTGCCGAACTGATACGGATGATTCATACCCTGCTGGGTAAAGCGCAGTTCCGCCAGGGTATGGACCTCTATTTCCAGCGTCACGATGGTCATGCCGTTACCATCGAAGATTTCCTCGCGGCCATGGAAGCGGCCAATCAGCGTGATCTTTCGGGGTTCCGCCGCTGGTACAGCCAGGCGGGTACCCCGGTGCTCCGGGCTTCGGGCAGCTACGACCCTGTCCAGCACAGTTATACCCTCGTCTTGCAGCAGGAGACCCCAGCTACCCCCGGCCAGTCGACCAAAGAGCCGGTACCCATCCCAGTGCGCATGGCGCTCCTCAATACCCAGGGGCAACGTGCTCCCCTGAGCGGAGCCGTCGAGAGTCCCGATGGCGAGGCCGTGTTGTTGCTTGAGCAGCGGGAGCAGTCCTGGACTTTTGTGAATCTGCCTGACCCCGTGATCCCCTCGTTGTTGCGCGGTTTTTCCGCCCCCGTGCGCCTGGAGAGCGCGTGGGATGACGAGGCCTACGGTTTTCTGGCTTGTTACGACGACGATCCCTTTAACCGCTGGGAGAGCATCCAGAATCTCGCCGTGAAGGCCCTGCTCGCCGCCGTTGCCGATTCGTCCGTGACTCCGTTGCCTGCCGTACTGCGCGACGCGACGGCCAGTATTTTGCGCGATGACGCATTGGACCCCGCGTTTCGTGCCGAACTGCTCACGTTGCCCAGCGAGGACTATATCGGCGAACAGATGTCGGTCGTGGCGGTCGAGGCCATTCACCGGGCCCGGGATGCATTGAGACAGGACATCGGGGCGCGTTTTGCGGAAAAATGGATGGTCTTGTATCATGATCTCTCCGCGCCCTATCAACGCGACGGCTTGGCTATCGGGCGGCGGCGTCTGCGTAATCTGGCTTTGAGCCATCTCATCGCCAGTGATGGCGATAGTCGCGAAGCGATGGCCTTGCACGCCCGCCAGCAATATGCGCAAGCCGATAATATGACGGACCGTCTGGCGGCTTTCCAGTTACTGGTTCAACATCCGCATCACGACGCTAAAGATATCCTGCTCGACTTCTACCGGAAATGGCATGGATATCCTTTGGTTATCGACAAATGGTTCACTATTCAGGCGGCGACTCCGCGCCCGGAAACCCTGCGTCAGGTGGAGCATCTTCTCGTGCACCCCGCTTTTGATTGGCGCGTTCCCAATCGGGTGCGTGCGGTGTTGGGCGGTTTCGCCGCCAATCCCACGGTTTTCCACGCCGCGGATGGTTCCGGTTATGCCTTTTACGCGGAACAAATTCGCCGGTTGGATGATATCAACCCGCAGACCGCCGCCCGTTTGGCGACGCCTCTGAGCCGTTGGCGGCGCTATGATGCGCAACGTCAACAGGCCATGCGCGCAGCGCTGACGATGCTTGCTGATAAGGCCAAGCTTTCCCGCGACCTGGCGGAGGTGATTCAGCGCTCCCTTCCCGTAAAAGATTAGTGGGTTCACCGTATCTACCGAGGAGATTGGAAGAATGGCTATCGATCGTCAACGTGCCCTGAGTGAAGCGCTGGCCCTGAGAGAGGAAGAAAGTCTGGATGCCGCGACCATCGCGGTTGCGGAGCAGTTGAGCGGAAAGGCCAATCTCACTCTCGGAGATGCCGTCGGTGTACTCGGCAATGACCAGATCGCCGAGCTGGCCGGATTCCTGTTTGAGAGCATGAGTTACCAGCAACTGGCGCAGATTTGTGATGCGGCCTCCTATGACCTCGAGCAGGCGCGCGAGTGGACAGTGGACGCATCCCAATATTGTTTGGCTCACGAAATAGCCCTTATCGGGCATATGACCGAACGTAAACGCGAAAGTCTGGACTAAAATACGCTGGGTGAGGGTTCAATCCCACGGCCGGGGGGCACTCTCCAACTGCTTCCAGTGCTTGCGGAATTTTTTGCGCTGCCGGCTTTCGCGGGCGTGCAGATAACCCATCAGCATGCCCGCATGGAAGGCGAGGCCGTGCTTGCGGCTAGCGGCCAGCCCGGTCAGGTGTTGCCGTGCCATATCGGCGTCATGGATACCACCAGAAGTCTCTTGCAAGGCGGCGAGCAGCTTGAGTAAGGTCTTGCTGTCTTTACTGGGCCACAATGCGCCCAGCGCCAAGATCACGTAGCGCCAGTTCTTGATGCGAATGCGCAAGGCATGGAAGTCAGCCGCTGTTTTGAAGCGGTTCCCCGCCGCCGCCAGCTTGCGGTCGTGACGTTGCAAATGGCGTTCGACGTAGCCTTGCACGTCCTGATCGCTCTGCAATTCCTCACGCAGCAAAATCGCCCAGAGCTGCAAAAGCGCCGCAGCAAGCTGACCGTGCTGCGCGTCGACCTTCGCGCCCTGCGCTGCCAGCCAATGACGCAAAGGGAGCGCTTCCGTTTCCGTCTCCTGGGCCAGGGCCTCCCAATAAGCGGCCAATACTTCATGATCCCGGCGAATATTCTGCGCATGAAACCAGCGGGCGAGTGCCTGACGGATGCCGGTAAGATGGTTCGCATGGTCCAGAGGGCGGCAGAAATGCAAGAGGGCACGCAGACTACGCACACTTTTGCGCAACTGATGAAAGTGTTTCGGGGTGTCAGCGGACGCATGCCGCATCACCTCGGTCAGCGCTTGCTGGCTCTGCCGAATCAACAGATGACTCAGTACCCGCCCCGCGCTATCGCGACGGTGCAACGGCGGAATCTTATCCCGCATGGCGTGTGGATCGGACGGTAGTAGTCCGGCGAGACGCAAGCCCCGGGACATCTTGCTCTCGTCATCAGGCAATAGCGGCAGATCCCGGCACAGCACCGCCCCCATCTCCAGCATCGTGGCAGCGTCTCCTGACACGAGTTCCAGTTCTAACTCCAGAATGGGCGCGCGCAGACCCTGTGCGCGCATCTCTCCGCGATCCAAGGCGACCAGTATCTGGCCGCCATCGGCGCCATTCACCCGACTTTCCCTGCGTTCAAAGCGGGTTTCGAGAATGACTTGCAGGGGTGTTTCAAGAAAAGGCGCCAGCCGTGTCGCGGCTTCGCTCTCGCTAAAGA
>JAJZVZ010000313.1 GCA_021846945.1 Acidobacteriota bacterium
TCCAGCTCAGCTATACGCTCGAAGCCTTCTATATCCGTGTAGTGCTCGACCGTGTAGGGCTTCATCGGTTCGTCGCCGATCAACTCCCAATGAGGGCTGATCTTCTTTTCCCGCTCCAGCCAGCCCAGGGGAAACTCCACCGGCTCGTCCCGCGCCAGCGCCGCCTTCATCTCCTCCAGAACGAAGTCCAGCACCTGCTTCGCCCCGCGCCGCGACAGGCCGCGTTCGCGTAGCTTCCCGATCAAGTACGCACGACCCAGATTGCGAGGCTTGCGGTCGATTTTCCCCGCCTTGTCGTCATTCATTCCAAATCCCTTGAAACGTCACGCCGAAAACTGGAAACTAACCTCATATCGGCTAAAAAGATTCTGAACTTACCAGCATTCATCCCAGACTCACCAATCACCGCGAGCAGCGGATCACACGATCGGGACCACGTCCGAATGGACAAACCCCTGACGGGCACGAATCTGCCAGCGCAGAGCATACCGAGCGCTGGCGATGCCCAGCGTCTTCACTCCGCCGACGATCCGATCAGCAGGCACCAGCTGTTGCGGCTCCTCATCCCACTCGTAATCCGCTCGCCGGGCAACGCAGGCGATCTCCCGCTCTCGGCCCCGTCCTCCAGCGCCAGCTCGTAATACTCCTGTTCGGCCAGCGGGAGCTTCGGGCGGTTCGATTTCCAGAGTAATTGACTCAGGGACGATGATGAGGCCGCCTTGCACTCACACCAAGCGATTGAGATCACGATGTATTCAGAGGAGCGGTCCATGTTGCCTTTCTCCTTCCTGCACCATGCCGGTCTTTTCCATTGACCTGTTTGCATCTCTATTATGCGAGACGCAGTAAGCCGGGTGCAGTTTGCCGCGTTGATTCCCGCGTGCAAATTCCGCTCGGGCGCGGTGAGCGAAGTGCCACGGGCTCTTCGCAAGGGGAGAGGTCTTCGTATATGGTTAAGTTCGAAGATAGTAAAGCCTGTCCGGAGGGATGCTGCGTACTTGCGCAGGCAATTCTTGGCGATGTGCGTTGCAAGCAATAACCATGCTGGTTTTCGACATTTTTCGAACGGTTTGAATTTCTGCAGAAGTACCCGCTTTGGGGCTCTGGCCGGGCAGGGTCAGGCCTGTTCAGTTGATGCCGA
The DNA here is from genome assembly GCA_021846945.1 of Acidobacteriota bacterium. Lineage (GTDB taxonomy): Bacteria > Acidobacteriota > Terriglobia > Terriglobales > Acidobacteriaceae > Telmatobacter. The sequence goes on from JAJZVZ010000313.1 coordinate 1,142, forward strand.
GGGTCGCGTTGTCCGATACCACAGTTTGCGGTAACGCCGAAGTCGATCGAGCGGTCGCTTCCGCCGGAGAGCGCACGCAAGCGATCGTTCGCGTGTGCCTGTTGTTCGTGCTCATGTACGCAACGGACACCGTCTTTGTGAGGAGTGCCTGGGCCCATCAATCTTTTCAGATTGGGGTTTCCGCTCTTGTTGCCGTGTCTCTCGTCGCGGGAGGGCGCGGCGGGGTGGGCCACTTTGCCAAGGGGTGGGTGACTTGGCTTCTCTATTTGGTGCCCGTCTGGGGCGTTTTTCAGCTTCTGGCGCACACGACTGCATCAACCTTCGAAACCCGCGAAGTCCTGTTGCGGTGGAGCGCGCTTGTAGGGGTGTTCTTTCTGAGCCAGACAGCGGCCAAATCCAAGCGAGCCGAGCACTTGGTGTTGATCACGTTCCAACGATACAAGGTTCCGACGTCAGTTCGGCATTTAATTGCGTTGCAGAAAATGGCGCAACTGAATAGCCCATGTGGCAAGATCCGCCAATCGTACTAGATGCTCACCACTTTTTCAAAGAGATCATCGGGAGCCTTCTCGGTCTCCTTGAGACGGACAATTGCGCTCTCGATCTTTTCAGTCTGCTCACGGAGACGGTCTTCCATCTCTCGCGGTTTTAGCTCCAGTAGCGTGGCGGCGTACGTCAGGTATTCTGGCATGCTCATCCGTTTGTCGTACGATGAGATCGCTATTCAGCTTGCAGCAATCCTACCATTTCGACTCATTTGCGCTTCAGGTCGTCTCAAAATTAATTTCGCAGGGTTATCTTGACGTATATCACATCGGCCAAATATCGCTGCAGTTGCACCCGTCACAACAGATTTGATGCTCCTTCGAACTGCATCACCTCAACCATTCTGGGAAATAGAGGAGAAGGCTGGCGCTACAATTTGCGCTACAAGCCGCTCTTATCTGATTTAATCTGTATCCCTAAGCCGTTTAGAATGTTGGAGGCGCGGGGCGGGATCGAACCGCCGCATAAAGGTTTTGCAGACCTCTCCCTTACCACTTGGGTACCGCGCCCTGGGCTGCCTGCCTCACGTAAGCCTACCCAACACCGCCTCTACTAAGCTCAAAACTCCTGGAGGGCGGTTTTGGAGCGGGAGACGAGATTTGAACTCGCGACCCTCGCCTTGGCAAGGCGATGCTCTACCACTGAGCTACTCCCGCTTAACGCAAGTCTGAGTATACCGGGCGGGTGAAATTGGGTCAAACTGCTGCCTGCGCCGCATTTGCAGCCGGCCATGGTTCGTTGGCCCGCGATCCGGCTTCCTCCCCCACAATCTCACCATCCCGCATGTGCAGGATGCGCCCGGCTACCGCCGCCGCATCCTGATTATGCGTGATCATCAACGTCGTTTGCCCCAGTTCCCGGTTGGAGCGCAACAGCATGCGCAGGACAGCATCGGAGTTCCTGCTGTCGAGGTTTCCGGTCGGTTCGTCGGCCAGCACGATGGCAGGCCGCGTAATCAGCGCGCGCGCAATTGCCACCCGCTGCTGTTCGCCGCCGCTCAGCTCTGAAGGGCGATGCTTGAGCCGCCCGCGGATCGACAGCAGATCGCACAGGTGATCCAGATATTTCATATCCAAAGGCTCGGTGCGCCCGCTCACCTCGTATGCCACCTCGACGTTGCCCATCGCCGAGAGTGTCGGCAGCAGGTTGAACCGCTGGAAGACAAAGCCGATCCGGTGCTTGCGCAGCCGCGTGCGCTCGCTGTCGTTTAATGTGGCAAAATCAATCCCGTCTACCAGTACCCGCCCCGAGGTAGCCTTGGTCAGCCCGCCGAGCAGGTAGAAAAGCGTGGATTTACCCGAACCCGAAGGACCTACAATGGCCACAAACTCTCCCGGCTCCACGGCGAGCGAGACCCCGCGCACGGCGGATACCTCGATCTGTCCGGTCGAATAAACCTTGCTCAGGTTTTCGGTCAATATGATGTGACGAGACGCCTCGGGCTGCACATTATCCATTGTAAATGCGACGCCCTCCGACCCGCTCCCGTAAAATATGAGTGCGTCCATTTTCCATTGGGATAATTTTCGAATGACCGCTGAGTTGAAATCTTCTCTTGCTACCTCCGTTCAGGCTGCCGCCGCCCAGGCCGGCCTGGTTCTGCTCTCGGCAACCCAGGGCGCCGACTTTAACGGCCACCACACGGCTGTCTTCCAGCTTGGACTGCCCAGCGCCGCCGGCCGCTCTCTCCAGCTTGAATTGAGCGAGGCATTTGACTTCGACAAGCCGCACTTGCTCGCTGAGATGACAGCTCACCTGGCCGCCGAAGCCAAACGCCTGCTCAATCCGCGCCCGGAGTGCTACGTCACGCTGGGCGGCCTGCCAGTGGCTTTTGGTCGCTTC
>JAJZVZ010000314.1 GCA_021846945.1 Acidobacteriota bacterium
GCCAGCACGTCCTGCGGGCGTTCGTCGTCAAGGAAGCTGTTCAGCCCTGCGAACCAGAAGGCCAGACCCCAGCCGTCCTTCGCATCTCCAAAGACCTTGAGAATCTCCGCCATCTCCTTGCGCGGGCGGTGGTCGGGAGTCAGTGCATAGATCGGCAGGTAATCCTCTCTGCCGTGCTGGATGGTGAAGATCTCCCGGTTACGCTTCCATTTGTTCGGCTGCACACTCAGGTTGCTGGCGCTGAAACCCGCGAGGCGTGCAACTTCGGTCGCAGGCAGAAAATCGCCGCTGGTCAGGATGGCAGTCTTGGCTTCGATAAGCATCCGCGCCTGTTCGCGCGCCGCTTTCGATGGAGCCACATCCGTCAGAAGCACATTGACGACCTTTTTCAGGGTGTCTTCCTGTCGTACTTCGATCAGTTGCGGCAAAAACTCTACCACCTGGTGAATCACCCGCTCGGCCGCCGCGCCCTGTTCATCGTCGGCGAAGGTGACAGCCACGGTCCTCTGCTTCCCGGAACCGTGAAGCAGCCGGATGACCTCGCTCCCCGTACCGCTCAGGACAGCCGATGTAACATTGTGAATCTGCTTGGCTTCTGGCATACTCCTTCCCTTCGGAGGATTGCTACCCAATTCAGATTATCATAGAAGTGATGCTTACTACAATAATCTTTCCGCAGTTTTATGCAGGCCAGTCGCGCAGGAGTTCAACCGGGCGGGAGGAATGGCCCGGCCAGTTTATGCAGCGTCGTCCAGTTCCTCGCCGTTCTCGCCGATCTGCTCAGCATCGGCAGCTTCTCGAAGGATCTCCTCATCTTCGTCCGCGTCCGAGGCGGGCACGGGTGCCGCCGCTGGTGCAGTTCCACTGTCAAAGAGGCTGGCATTGCGCACCGGCTCTTGTTTCGCAGACTCGACAGGCTTGGGAGCCTGGTCCGCTGGCTTCCTTATCTCGGTCGCCGCCGGCTCGGTCCGGGCCGGTGCGGTTTTCGAGGCCGCCTTCGACCGCGCCTCCGCCTTTGCAGCCTTGGCTGCTGCCGCCATTTGCTCCTTGGCCGTTTCGAGCGTGTTCTTCAATTCGAGATGGGCGCCGACAAACTCGACCAGCGCGGAAGGCAGTTGTGCGTCGAGTTCCTCGGCGGTGCCCGACACGCTAACAGGGGTAGTAAGAGCGTCGTTTTCACTTTCGTTGAGTTTGCGTGGAATGACGTTGACGCGGATGCTATCGTCCTCCAGCCGTGTCAGGATCATGACAATGGTCCTCTGCCGAAGCAGCGGACTCAGTTCTTTGAACATGGGAATGAATCCTCCGGAATGAGTTTGGATTCTTGATGCGCGGTCCTCCCAGGACAGGGATGCTGCGCGGCTAGAAATGCCCAGGTGGGTTGCAACAGAAGACCTCTTTACCGACCGCGAGTTCAAGAACGCTGGCGCGCGTCCGGCAACGCAGAGTTACACTTCAGCTTCTTGCGATATTCCAACGGTCTCATCGACTATCCTGCCGATATGCATTTGCGTGCCCGGCCCGCCCTCGATTAATCGCTCTCCGACAGCGTGAGTGGCTGGCGAACAGCGAGCACATTCGTCAAGAGAGGGGATCAAGCCAGTGCCGAAACCCCTGAAAATTCGTGAAAGCGGGATGCCGGAGGAAGCCGCATGGGAGAGCTTCTTCGACGCGGGCGCTGCCATCGAACAATTGGTTGGTGCGGAGGGCGTCGCCGGCGATGTAGTTGAATTCGGATGCGGGTACGGCACGTTCACAATCCCGGCAGCGCTCCGCACGCGGGGAATCGTAACCGCTCTCGACATCGAAACGGCGATGGTCGATCGCACACACCAAAAGTGCAGGGACCAGGAGCTTTCCAACGTCCACGCAGAAGTCAGAGACTTTGTTGCCCAAGGAACGGGACTGGGCGATGGTACCCAAGCGCATGCAATGATCTTCAACTTACTGCACATCGAGCAGCCCGTCGCACTGCTCGAAGAAGCATATCGAGTGCTGCGCGATGGCGGAAGGCTGTCTGTCATCCACTGGCGCAGCGATATTCCAACTCCGCGCGGGCCGTCCCTGGCGATCCGCCCAACTCCCGGCCAATGCCGGAAGTGGATCGCAGAGGCCGGATTCCGCGACGTCGAAGCTGTCGATTTCGAGAGTTGCTGTCCCTATCATTTTGCCCTTATTGCACGGCGCTGATTCGCTTTTATCTGGAGGTCGAACATGAAAGTCCTCATCATTTTGAATCGCGAACCCTACGACAACACTGACCTCACCTGGAACAGCCTGCGGCTTGCGGTCAAACTCGCGGCTGGATCGAACGAGGTGCGTCTCTTCCTGATGAACGATGCGGTGGATTTGGCGCGACGCCTGCAGCCAGCCGGAGGGTTACGACCAGTATCTGTCGAAAATGCTCAAGGCGTTGATCGCGAGTGGAGCGACCGTGAGAGTTTGCGGAACCTGCATGACCGGGTGCGGCATTTACAGGAACCAACCCTATTTCGAAGGAGCCGAGAAATCGACCATGCAGGTGCTGGCAGACTGGGTAGTGGACAGCGACAAAGTGATCTCGTTTTGAAGTGCGCACCGTCGATCGTCCTCGATGAGCGGCCACGCACTGCTTACCGTGGCTTCTCCTTCACCAGAGAATGCCGTCGAGTGTGCTTTTGGATTTTCTTCCAGAGATCGGGATCGCAAGGGACCACACTCATCCGACCGGATGAAGCGCTGTAAAAAGCTCCGTGATGGGTAAGCACACGGTAACGAAACAGGCGGGCAAGCATAGCCAGTGCGCTTTTTGCCAGCACTTGATTGATGAACGGCTCCTGCCGTTCGAGCGCCTCTGCCGCGCTGCAACTGGGCAATGGATCCTCGCCCGCTTCCGCATCGGCAATCTCGGGATACAGCTCGGCGACAGTCCTGAGCCGAGTCGCACTGCGGCGGTTTGCGGCGTTCAATGGCTGGCCCAGCACATACTGGCCGCTGCTCGCGTTATTACCCAGGTCGAGCCAGTAAACGGTGCTGTCATTCGTTCGCGTGACAGCGGAGAGGATGGCCTGCCGCGCAGCCCGCGTATCGACGCAGCCGATAAGCAGATGGGGACCCGGCAACTTGGCCCTCAGCGAGTCCTTGTGAAAGTGCCCAGCATGGGCCTGCCACTTGAGGCCCCAGAAGAGATTGACGCGGTTGATCAGAACAATCGCCTTGTTCAGTCCAACATCGGCCGCCGCAAACGGCTGGCGCACGCAGTTCGTTTCCGAGACCAGATCGCCGTCCGCCAGCATCACGTGGAGGCCTCCGGCATAGCCCCAGACCTTCATCGCCTGGTGGAGATAGGGCAGGCCCAGCAGTATCGCGCTGCCATTGCCTCCCGCGCCGACCACCAGAACACGCAGTGGCTGTTCCCGGCGCCACAACGATTTTGGGAGAACGTGATCAGTCATCATGGCCGCGCCTC